>DAOUHT010000072.1:0-13666 GCA_034428375.1 Dehalococcoidia bacterium
GCGGAGGCGTTCAACAAGATCCTGCAAGCCGAGTGGGCCTACCAGCGACCGTATACCTCCAACCGCGAGCGGCTCGACACGCTGCCGGCCTTCCTTGCGTATTACAATCACCGGCGTCCACACGGCGGCATCGGCGGGATCACTCCCGCCTCGCGCATGTAAACAACGTCCCTGGGAACTACATCTAGCGCGCGGCGTGAAGCCGGACGCACCGGAAGGGAAGTCCGTCGCTTCTCCGGTAGCCGCATCGAGCATCGCCCGCAGAACAGGGCTCGGGTCGCCGAGCCGGTAGAGGACTCCGACCACGAGCGCGTCGCCGGACGCGTCCTCGTGCACCATGTGCATTTCCGCCGCGAATTCTTTGCCGTCCACCGTGTGCTCGGCGGGAGCGTGGAAGTGGGCCGACAGCAACTCGTAGCGCCGGCCTCCCAGCGTCATACTGCTGCCCGGTCCGAACTCCACGACGATGGAGCCTCGCACGAGCGAAGCCCCGCGCACTTCGCCGCTATACGAGAACGACAACGCAGGAACGTCGGCGCGTTCGTAGCCGGTGATGTCTACCGGCGACTGCTGGACGCCCTCGGCGCAGGGCGCGTACTCCGGAGCGAGCGACGCCCAATGCTCAGGGCCGGTTGGCCCTACGTAACCCCACACCATGCCATTCAGCTCAGGTACTTGGCGATGACCTCGTCCAGCGGCAGCACCTCGCTGTGCAGGACGTTCCGGACGATGCGGAGCGCGTAATCCTTCACCTCAGGCGGCTCACTCTCCCGGTGCACCATCGTGCAGTCCTCCACCACGACGACCTTGTACCGAAATTGGAACGCGTCGGCGGCGGTCCACAGTACCGTGTTATCGGTCGACGCCCCGGCGATGATGACGGTGTCCCGGTGGGTCGTGCGCAGGACGTAGTCCAGGTCGTTGTGGGAGAAGCCGCTCAGGTAGCGCTTGTAGACGAGGATGTCCTTGTCCACCGGCTGCAGCTCCGGGATGACGTCGAGCGCATCGGTGCCCTCCTTCATCATCACGCGGGACCAGTCGCCGACCTGGTCGCTCTCCCTCCGCATCGAGTTGACGTGGATGATCTGCGCCTCGGCGGCGTAAGCGGCATCCTTGAGCCGCCGGACGTTCGCCACCATCTCGTAGCCGTACGAGCCGGGCGCCCAGCCGTAGCCCTTCGCCATGTCCAGGATAATCACTGCGATGTTCATCTCTTCTCCTTTTGCTCCCTACCCTGCCGCTTCCTTGAAGCGGCGCAGGGCGTCGATGTGTTCGTCCGCCGAACCAAGTCCCGCGCGCAGCGTGTTGAAGGAGATGTGCGTCGCGCCCATCCCCTGCCACGCCTCGGATTCTCGCAGCGCGCCGTCGATGCCGCCGCGCGACAGGGCGACCCGCGCGTCGACGCCCACGTCGTCCTGCGAGCGCCCTGCCTCTGCGACGAAGTTGCGGAACGCCGCCATCCGCTCTCTGCCCTGCTCGTCCGCCTGCAACTGCGGGAACCAGCCGTCGCCCATTCGGGCGATGCGGCGCAGCACGGCATCGGAGCGTCCGCCGCCGAACCAGATGGGGATGGGGCGCTGCACCGGCAGCGGTTTGATGCCCGCGCCGGGGATGCTGTGCCACCTACCCTGGAAGTCGACGATCTCGTTCGTCCACAGCGCGCGCAGCAGTCCAACCTGCTCTTCGGAGCGCTTGCCGCGGTCGTGGAAGTTCTCGTTCAAGGCCTCGTACTCGACGTCGTTCCAGCCGACGCCGATGCCGAGGCGGAGTCGTCCGCCGCTGAGCACGTCCACCTGCGCTGCCTGCTTGGCGAGGAGCGCGGTCTGCCGCTGCGGCAGGATGATGACGGCGGTGACGAGCTCGATGCGGCTGGTCAGCGCAGCGAGGTAGCCGAACGTGACCATCGGCTCGTGGAAGACATCCTTGTGCGAGTACGGGCCCTGCCAGTCCGGCCTGCGGCCAGTGTCTGCGCCGAGAACATGGTCGTAGAAGATGAGGTGCGCGTACCCTAGATCCTCGGCTGCCTCGGCGAACGCGCGGACCGCGCCCGGGTCTTCACCTATCTCGTTCTGTGGGAAAACGACGCCTAGCTGCATCTGCGCTCCTGACAACCATCCATCCTGCGGTAGCCGGAGCGACAGGTTAGCCTGCTCCGCTCCCGCGTACAATCGTAGCCCCGTAGGGAGCCAGCAATGCCAACCTGGAAACGCCTCCTCATTGCGCGGTTCTTCGTCCCGGTGCACCGTCTCCTGTTCCACCTCTCACGCGGCCGCCTGCTGGGCCGACTGGAAAACACCGGCGTCCTCATCCTCGTGACGAACGGACGCAAGAGTGGCAAGCCGCGCTCATCGCCGCTGTTGTACTTCCGATTCGACGAGTCCAGCGACCTCGTTGTCGTCGCCTCGAACTACGGCCGCGACCGTCATCCCGCGTGGTACCTGAACATCGCCGCCGATCCGAACGTCTCCGTCGAAACCAAAGGCGGGCGCTTCGCCGCTGAGGCCCGCATCACCCAGGGAGAGGAACGCACCGCGCTCTACGACAAGGCAATCGCGGCGAACCCACGCTTCGCCATCTACTACGCCGCTACCGACCGCCAGATCCCTGTCGTCACGCTCCGTCACGCTTAGTAGCGGGCTAAGCGTCCTGCCCGAAGATTCTGCTTCCTGCCTTCATGGACCGCATCGTCTCGGCGACCGCGTCCGCGATGAGCTCGCCGGCGCGAGCCGTCGCCTCATCCAGGGTCATCGGAGCGGTGAGGATGGACACAACCGCATCGATACCCTCTGCGTGAACGTTCTCGAAGCCTTTGCCCACAGACCCGCAGACGGCTATCACCGGAATATTCCTCTCTTTCGCTCGCCGCGCGACCCCGATCGGGGCCTTGTTGTAGACCGTCTGGAAGTCGATCCGGCCTTCACCGGTGATCACCAGGTCGGCCCCCTTCATCTTTTCGTCCAGTCCGACATGGTCCAGCACGATGTCTACACCCGCCCGCAGTGAACCTTCGAGGAATGCCATCATCCCCCCGCCGAGCCCGCCTGCAGCGCCCGAGCCGGGGACGGCGTCGATGCTCGTTCCGATGTCGCGTTCAACGACCTCGGCAAAGTTCTTCAGCGCGGCGTCGAGCTGTTCGACTAGACCGGGTGTTGCTCCCTTCTGCGGGCCGTATACCGCCGAGGCGCCCTCAGGGCCGGTGAGCGGGTTCGATACGTCGCATGCCACTGAGAACCGGGCCTCGATCGCTCGTTCCTCCAGTCCCGACATGTCTATCTTCCTAAGGTCGGCGAGTGCTGCTCCTCCCAGCGGAAGGTCTTTCCCTCTCTCATCCAGCAGGCGTATGCCCAGGGCCTGGGCCATCCCCGCCCCACCGTCGTTCGTTGCGCTTCCTCCGATGCCCACGATGAAGCTGCAGAAGCCGGCGTCGAGCGCCTCGCGGATCACCTCGCCGAGCCCGTACGTGGTTGCACGCAGAGGGTCGCGTTCAGCGAGTGAGAGCAGTGCCAGGCCAGAGGTACGCGCCATCTCGATGACGGCGGTCTGCCCGTCGCCAAGCGCGCCCCACTCCGCCGTAACCGGCTTTCCGATGGGACCGGTCACCGTCGCGGAACGGATATCCCCGCCCGTTGCTTCGACCAGAGTCTCGAGCGTTCCGTCGCCGCCATCCGCCACAGGCACGAGAACAGTCCCGGCATCCGGGACGACCCTGAGCACCCCTTCCTCCATAGCTCTGGCGGCATCGAGCGCTGAGATGCTTCCCTTGAAGCTCTGCGGAGCGATGACGACCTTCATTACTTGCCTTCCTCTATGCGCGTTATGGGGATGATATCGGGCGTAGCCATCCCAGGCGATTCTCATTGGTGGCCTCTTGCCTCCCCTGTGGGAGATGCTGTCGACGGCTACAATGCGGGCGGCGGATCCGCCCCATCGGACGCAAGGAGCAAGATCATGAGGGCTTTGGAAGGGATGGCTGAGATCCTGAAGCGGGAGGGCGTCGAATACCTCTTCTGCTATCCCACAACCGACCTGATCGACGCCGTTGCCGACGTCGGCATCAGGCCCATCGTCTGCCGCCAGGAGCGCGTCGGCCTCGGCGTGGCGGACGGGCTCAGCCGCGCCAGCAACGGCGCGAAGATCGGAGTGTTTGCGATGCAGGCGGGGCCAGGCGCCGAGAATGCGTTCGCCGGCGTGACGACAGCCTACGCGGACTCGTCGCCGCTCCTCGTGCTGCCGTCGGGGTACCCGCGCGACCGCGAGGGCTGGCCCCGCTACTTCACCGCGGAGCGCGGCTACCGCAACGTGACCAAGTGGCTCGAGACCATCAACGTCCCCGAGCAGACTGAAGACGCGATGCGCCGCGCCTTTTCCCGGCTGCGCAACGGCAGGCCGGGCCCCGTGATGGTCGAGCTGCCGACCGACGTCGCTGAGCTGGACATCGGCGAGACCGGCTATGAACCGGTCACGTCGACACGCACCCTTGCCGACCCGCGAGACGTGGAGCGCGCCGCCCACGCCCTGGCCAACGCCAACGCACCGGTCATACTGGCCGGGCAGGGCGTCCTGTGGGCCGGAGCGACGGACGAGGTCGTCGAGCTGGCCGAGATGCTGGGCGCGCCCGTCGCGGCGACGCTCCTGGGCAAGAGCGCATTCCCCGAGACCCACGCGCTCTCCATCGGCACCGCCGCGACGTCGACGCCGCCCATGGTGCGCAGCTTCCTGGGCAAGGCCGACGTCATCCTCGCCGTGGGAGCGAGCCTGGCCAAGCACCAGATGAACCTGCCCCTGCCCGAAGGCCGGACCATCATCCAGCTCACCAACGACGAGGCGGACCTGAACAGGAACTACGCCGCCGCTCATCCCCTGCTGGCGGACGCCAGGCTGGGCATGCGCCAGCTCATCGACGCCGTCCGGGACGCCGGTGGCACGAACGCCAGTCGGCGGTCGGCGGTCGAGGCGGAAGTTGCGTCGGCGTATAGCGCGTGGGTCGACAGTTGGCGCGGCAAGCTCGAATCGCAGGACGCGCCGATCAACCCGTACAGGGTCGTCTGGGAGCTGAACCGCGTCATACCGGCGGACGATGCCATCGTCACCCACGACTCCGGCAGCCCGCGTGACCAGATGGTCCCGTTCTACCGGTCGGCCGGTCCGCGCAGCTACATCGGCTGGGGCAAGTCCCATGCGCTCGGCACGGGCCTCGGCTTCGCGATGGGCGCCAAGCTCGCCGAACCGGACAAGGTCTGCATCAACTGGATGGGCGATGCCGCGTTCGGCATGACGGGCCTCGACTTCGAGACCGCGGTGCGCAACGGCATCCCCATCATCACGATGGTGTCGAACAACTCGACGATGGCCATCGAGACCAGGCGGCTCGTCGGCTCGCACGAGAAGTACGGCACGCGGGACGTTGGCGGCAACTACGCCGACCTCGCCCGCTCGCTGGGCGGCTGGGCGGAGCGGGTCGAAGACCCGGAGGAAGTCGGCCCCGCGATCCTGCGCGCCCGCCGCGCCACCGAGGAAGGCCGGGCGGCACTGCTGGAGTTCATCACGTCGGCTGAGACGGCGTTGAACCGCTAGGAGGTCCGGCACAAGAGCTACGGGCGGCTGTGTGACGGCGCAAGCCGGGACGGACAGAGCGGGACCAGAAGGGGGATACGTTCATGCGCACCAACACCACCAGGGCCAAACTGCATGAAGGCGAAGTCGTCTTCGGGGGCATCGTCACCCGTTACGCTCCCGACATCGTGGAGGTCCTCGGCGCTCTCGGGTACGACTTTGTCATGATCGACTGCGAGCACGGCCCTGCCACCCTCGACCAGGTCGAGCACATGGTCCGCGCCGCCGAGTCCTTCGGCATCACTCCCATCGCCCGCATCCCCGACCACGCCGAGCAGACCATCCTCCGGTTCCTCGACTGCGGCCTCCAGGGGATCATCGTCCCCCACGTCAACACGGGAGAACAGGCCGCCGCGGTTGCTCGTGCCGCTCGCTACCACCCCGACGGCTACCGGGGAGTGGCCATCGGCCGCGCTCACGACTACGGCATCGGCGTCTCCCGGAGCGAGGCGACGGCGTGGATCAATTCACAAGTGCTGGTGATCCCGATGGTCGAAGACATCGAAGCCGTCAACAACCTCGACGACATCCTCCAAGTTGCAGGCGCCGACGTGCTCCACGTGGCCCCTTCCGACCTGGGCCAGAGCCTGGGCAACCCCGGCGCCGCCGAAGTCCGCCGGGTAATGAGCGAGGTGATCCCACGGGTCCGGGCCGGCGGAAAGTTCGTTGGGGTGGGTGGCAACAGTCCAGCCGATACCGCCGGCGTCGCCGAGTTCATCAGACAGGGCGCCAACTTTGTGACCGTCTCCGCCTGGGGACTGCTCCGCATCGGCGCGGAGGATTTCCTCAGGAACGTCAAGGCGGACCTTTGAGGATCGGTATCCGCGTCTCCTCCGCCTCCTGACGGCCTAGCGCATCCATCCGCCGTCTACCGGTGAAGTCATTGTGCGGCAGCCGCCGCTTCAGGCCATCTCTTCGGCATCTCCTCCGAGCTCCGCTGCGCCGGTCTGAGCGGCGCCGGGCTCGGCGAACCGGTAGCCGGTGCGGGACGCGGTGAAGATGTAGAAGGGGTTCCTCGCGTCGTCGCCCAGCTTCTGACGCAGGTTCTTTATGTACGAGCGCAGCAAGCGCTGATCGACCGTGTGCTCTTCGCCCCAGACCCGCTGGATGATCTGATCGTGAGTCACGACCCGTCCGGCGTTGGCGGAGAGTCGTACAGCAGTTTGTACTCGGTCGGGGTCATCGGCACGGGACGGCCCGCCACTGAAACCGTGCGCTCGATGAAATCGATGGTGAGGTCCCCCACCACGTACGGCTGTCGCTGGAAGAACGACGAACGCCTTCGGAGGGCTGCCCTGACCCGGGCCACGAGTTCGGTGGGTGAGAAGGGCTTGACCACGTAGTCTGCCGCCCCCATCTCGAACGCCCTGGCGATGTCCTGTCCCCTGCCGCGGCCGGACAGGAAGATGACCGGGACCTCTCCGGGGATTCCCCTCATCAGTTCGAAACCGTCCGTTCCGGGCAACACGAGGCAGGTACGGCTGGAACTCGGCGGGTATGCCCGCACCCTCGTCAGTGACGGAGATGGCAACGTGCAGGTCTTCCAGCGCACCGGAAACATCCCTGCCCGGGTACAGTGTTTCTGGTGCCCCCAGCGGGATTCGAACCCGCGATCTCCACCTTGAAAGGGTGGCGTCCTAGGCCGCTAGACTATAGGGGCACGCGTGCGGCTATGCGCCTCAGGACAGGCGCGCTATGGGTAGATGGCCAACTGTTCCAGCCCCGTCGCCTCCGGCAGCCCGAACATGAGGTTCATGTTCTGCACCGCCTGTCCCGCCGCGCCCTTCACGAGGTTGTCCAGCGCGGAGAAGACGACGAGCTTGCCCGTGTGCCTGTCCACCGTAGGATAAACCAGGCAGTCGTTGTTGCCCCAGGTCTGCTTGGTCTGGGGCGACTTGTCCGTCACCTTCACGAACGGCTCCTCGCGGTAGTACTCGTGGTACAGCTCCGCCACTGAGGCCAAAGCCTCCTCGACCGAGCCGAACGTGCCGTCGACGAAGTCGGCGTAGATGGTGTCGAGGATGCCACGCGTCATCGGGATGAGGTGCGGCTGGAAGAGCACCTTCGGGGCGTAGCCGTCCTTGATGCGGCGCAGCTCCTGCGTGATCTCCGGCAGGTGCCTGTGTCCTCCCACCGCGTACGCGAACACGTTCTCGTTCACCTCGGAGAAGTGCGTCGTCATGCTCAGGCCACGACCCGCGCCCGACACTCCGGACTTGCAGTCGACCACGATCTGCTCGCCGATGAGGCCCTTCTCGACCACCGGCGCGAGCGCCAGCAGCGCGGCGGTGGGGTAGCAGCCGGGGTTCGCGACGAGTTGCGCGGAGGCGATGCCGTCCCTGTCCAGCTCCGTGAGGCCGTAGACGGACGTCTCCAGCAGGTCGGGCGCGGGGTGCTCCGCGCCGTACCAGCGCGAGTATTCGTCGGGGTCGTGCAGGCGGAAGTCGGCGGAGATGTCGACGACCTTCACGCCGTCCCGCGCGAACGGGACGCACGCCTCAGCCGAGGCCACCTGCGGCAGCGCCGAGAAGACGACGTCCACGCTGCGCGTGATCTCCGGCTCGATGGTGATATCCATGCGCGAGAGGTGCGGCAGCGCGTCGCCCAACTCCTCGCCGGCCTGGCTCCGCCCCGTGACGCTGACGACCTCCGCCTCGGGATGGCGGTACAGGATGCGCGCAAGCTCGATGCCCGCGTACCCCGTCACGTTGATGATGCCTATCTTCATACACCCTCACCCTGTCTCGTCATTCCCGCCTTCCACTGTCGTTCCTGCGGAGGCCCGCGCTTTAGCGCGCAACCTCGCAGCCCTGCACCCCGCCGCTCATGGTGAGCTTGTCGAACCATCCCGCCCTTCACTCGTCATTCCCGCGAAGGCGGGAATCCGAGCGACCTGCCGGCCACGCTCGCCCCCTATTGTAGACCACACCTGTCATTCCGAGCGGAGCGCAGCGGAGTCGAGGAATCTCTTAGGAGAGGCGATTCTCTGCCGAACGCTCTACGCGCCCAGCGGGACGAGCTTCTTGTGGAACGGCTGCACGATAGCCTCAGCCTGCAGCCGCATCTGCTCCAGCATCTCGTCCGCCCCGCAGGCGGGATTGAACACGAACTTGGACGCGCCCGCGTCGATGTACTCCCGCAGCCGCGCCATGATCTGGTCCGGCGTGCCGAGCAGGTTCAGCTGCTCCGGCGGCACATCGGAGCGGCGCAGCAGCAGATAGCGCTCCTTGATATGGTCCGGCACCGTGCCGCTCTCCACGAGGTAGCTGTTGATCTGCAGGCCGAAGTGATCATCCTCAATGTGGTTCCCCGCTTCCGCGGCGTACTCCTGGATGCGCGCGATGCCTGCCGCGACCTCCTCCGGCGTTATCTGCGTCGGCAGCCAGCCGTCGCCCAGCCTGCCGGTGCGGCGCAGCCCGGCCTCGGAGCGGCTGCCCATCCATATCGGCACGTTCGCCTGCTTCGGACGCACCCCTATCGTCGCGTCCGTCAGCTTGATGAACTCGCTCTCGTAGGTGACGCGCTCCTCCGTCCACAGACGCCGCATGATGTGGATGGCCTCGTCGAGCCGCCTGCCGCGGTCGCGCTTGCGGACGCCCATCGCCTCGTACTCCGCGGGCGACTCCTGCCCGACGCCGACGCCCAGTACGAGGCGTCCGTTGGAGAGCAGGTCTATCGTGGCGAGCTCGCGCGCAGCGGTGACCGGGCTGCGCATCGACATGAGCAGCACGCCGGTGCCGAACTTCAGCGTCTCCGAACGTCCGGTGACGATGGCCATGCCCGCGATGGGGTCCATCCTCCACGCCGCGCCGACGATGCGGTCCGAGAACCAGATAGAGTCCCAGTCCAGCTCCTCGGCGGCGTCGATGTAGCGCAGGAACGTCTCGCGCCCCTCACGCGCCATCACCGAGGCCCCGGCCAGCCCTATCTTCACCGACATGCTCGCTCCTACCTTGTCATCATTGAGGCCAGAGGCGGTTCGAAGTGCAATTCCAACGCCTCTCGAAGGTTCATGAGTGCATCCTCAACCGATGTGCCCTGGCTGGCTACGTCGGGCTCCAGTGTCTGCGCCACGAACCACTCACCTTCTTTGCAGACGCTAGCCGCGAATACTTGCTTCATTTGCCGATGCCTCTCTGGTGAAGGACTCCTACAGCTCACTTCGAGCATCGTAGCATGCTGCGCCTGCGCGGCACACGCCTTGCATGCCACACTCGCCTTAAACGAAGCGCCCCGGCTCCATGAAGGAGCCGAGGCGCCCGTCCTTTCCCCATGTCAGTACCGCCGGAGCGGAGCCTCCACGAGGTGCACCCTGCCGCGCCTCCCGCAAGGACCCACCACTGAGGTCCCACGGGACACCGCGGGGCGACCGACATCGACCGGTCGGTCCCTAGCGGCGAGCAGCGGGTGACGCAGCAGTGCTAGGTAATGATGTATGCACTACGGATCACCCCCTTTCTGCGGCCTATCGCCGCACGCGCCATATTAGGGGTCGAATCCCCGCTTGCCAAGCCCATGTCTTGCGGTTTTCTGTCGATATACGAACCTGCCGGTAGTGCAGCATCGGCGAGTAGTAATAGGCTCACCGCATGATGCGAACCCTCGCTCCACTCTTGGTTCTGCTCGCACTCCTGACTGCGGCCTGCGCCCCATCTACTGAACAGGACAGCAGGATCGCCGAGCTGGAAGCCACGATCGAGACCCTGCGGGCCACGCCAGCGACGGTCTCCGGCCTGCCACACGTGCGCCTCGTGAAGGCGTTCGACGGAGACTCGGGCATAGCAGCGGATGAGAACGGCGAGTTCGAGTTCAGGCTTTACGGCATCGACGCGCCCGAGCGCGACGACATTTCCCAGGCCGCGCTGGTAGCCCTGATAGACGAGTTCGGCAGCGACCTCTACGCAGAAGAAAGAGACGTTGACAGGTACGGACGAAGAGTAGTTGTGTTCCAAACGAGGGACGGCTCACGCTCAGTGAACGTCGAGATGGTGCGACAAGGCTACGCCTATGCCTATCTCGACTTCGGCGAGTTGGAAGGCGTCGTCGCAGCCGAGGCCGAGGCTCAGACGAACAGGCGCGGTATATGGCGCACACCCCGGTAGCTCCACTGAGGCGCCTTCGACCAACTCGCCCCTATCCATCCCCATTCGCCCACGCGGTGACCTCCGCATGCAGACCGCGTACCACCCTAGCAAGCATCCCACGCCTCGGGCCGCAAGCCCGGCAGTAGAGCCCGCGCAGCACACGGAAGCGCACGATGCGCATGCCGCAGCCGGGGCATTCCAACCCGGAGCATCGCCGATCCGCCGCAGGCTCCGGCGCGAGCGCGGGGCCGCGGTGTGCGGTCGCACGGGGGTCCGCGCCCAGCTTCAACGCCCACGCCTTCCAGCGAGCGCCGTGCGGACGCCGCCCCCTCCCCACCGCAACGTGCGCCAGCTCGTGCCGCAGCGTCGCCTGCGCCTGCTCGTGGTCAAGCCACGCGGAGAGCCGGATGATGCGGCGGTCGTGGTACGCCTTGCCGAGCACGCGCCGTAAACGCCGCGACCACTCCAGCGCCGGTTGCGGCGATATGCCGTGCTCCCCGCACAGCGCCGCCAGCAGACGCTCCACTGAAGCGCGTTCGAGCGGCGAGATGGGGCGGGGCTCGCTCACAGCGGCTTGTGGCTGAGCGTGGCGGTCGGGATGCGCGGATCGTCCTCGCGGAGATGGCGCGGACGCTCCGGGCACTGCCCGCTCAGCGGGCAGGCGTGGCAGAGCGGACGCTGCGCCTTGCAGACGCGGCGTCCGTGGGTGATGAGGTAGACGTGCATGTTCAGCACGCGTTCCGGCGCGATGGCCTGCTCCAGCACGTCGTGCGCCTCGTCCGCCGTCACCTTCGGCCCGATGAGCGCGAGCCGCTTCGAGACACGGTAGATATGCGTGTCGACTGCCATCGCGGGCTGCCCCATCGAGAACGACAGGACGACGCCAGCCGTCTTCGGCCCGACGCCCGGCATGGCGCGCAGCCACGCCTTCGCCTCCTCCAACGGCATGGTTTCCAGGAACGAGATGTCGAACCCGCCCGTGCGCTCGCGCACGGAGCCCAGCACCTGCTGGATGCGCGGCGCCTTCTGGTTTGCGAGCCCGCCGCTGCGGATCGTCTCCGCCAGGTCCGCCTCTGGCGCTTGCAGCACGTCCTCCCACGTCTCGTAGCGGTCGGAGAGCGCAGCGAAGGCGCGCTCCGCGTTCACGTCGGACGTGTGCTGCGAGAGGATCGTCCACACGAGTTCGGACATGCCGTCGAGCCGCTGGCGGCGGCTCGGGACGCCGTAGTAGGCCTCCAGCAGGTCGTAGACCTCGTCCGGCGAGTACGGCTTCACGCCGCGTACGCTGCGCGGACGCAGCACCTTGCGGCGGGTCCTGCGCGGCGCGCTGGTCATTCGATGTCCGCCAGGTGCGCCACGTCGTTGTGGGACGCCAGTCGCACGGCCCCGTCCTCCACTTCCAGCGCCGTCAGCGAGGCGTACGACGTCTTGATCCACTCATCGCGGTGCGACGAGTCCGGCAGGCCGTGCGCGATGGCGACCGCCATCCGGACCGGCGAGTCGTGCGTCGCGGCGAAGACGGTGCCCTCCGGGTGCGCCGCTGCCATGTCCCGGATGAAGCGCTCAATGCGCCCCCGCAGCGCGGCGAGGTTCTCGCCGCCGTCGAATGTGACGTTCTGCGGCTCGGTCCGCCAACGGTGGAGGAGATCCGGGTCGTCCCGCATCACGTCGGCGACGAACGCCCCCGCATACCGCCCGTAGTCCATGTCGCGGAGCAGGCTTCGGCGGCGTACGGGCAGACCGAGCGCATCGGCAAGCGGCTGGGCGGTCTGGCGGGCGCGCCACGCGGGAGAGGCGTAGACGGCGGCGATGGGCTCGGCGGCGAGGCGCTGTGTGAGCGCGGCGACCTGCGCCCTGCCCACCTCGTCCAGTCCGCCGCCGCCCTGCACGCGGCCCTGCACGTTCCAAGAGGTGCGGCCATGGCGAACGAGGATCAAGCGAAGCATGGGCCAGGATTGTAGCGCGGCCGAACCGTTCGTGGTGAGCCTGAAGCCCTCACTGGATGTACTCGCGGACGGCTTCGCCGTAACGCTCGTCGAAGGCATGGCGGAGGCGGTCGAAGAGGGCGCGGTACTCCGGGGAGTCGAGAGCGTCCGTGGTCATGATGACGGCGTCCTCGTGGTTGTCGGCGTAGTAGCGGCGCCGGAGTCCTGTCTCATGGAAGCCGTACTTCGCGTAGAGCGCTATCGCAGGCTCGTTGGAGACGCGCGCCTCCAGCGTCACGACCTGGGCGCCGCGCGCCATCCCAATCTCGATCGCGCCGATGACCAGCAGCTCGCCGAGCCCCCGCCGCCGGTACTCCTCCCTCACCGCTATCGAGACGATGTGCGCCTCGCCCGCCATGTGCCACACGCCAAGGAACCCTGCGAGGAACCTCCGCCGCTCTGGCGGCTCGGGCTTGTTGCGACGGAAGAGGCGGCGGAGCGCGCCCTGGTTGCGCTTGATGGTGAGGTACTCCCCGTCCCGCACGCAGACGAGGTACTCCGCGGTGCGGTTCCGCATCTCGCGGCGGTAGTTGGTGGGAGGCCAGAGGGTGGGGAACGCCTCGCGCTCCATCTCGGCGACCTGGTCGAGGTCGTCCCAGTCCATGGGGCGCAATGAGTAGGGGAGCACTGCTTCTCGGCGCACGTCGTCAGAACCACCTGCAGGGAACGCCTCCGATTCTAGCACCGGCTCATGGAACGGGGGATCCAGTACGCCCCATCTCTGTAGCCATCACTCCTACTGCAAAGCAGCAGTTTCACCGCCTTATCGAGTCCTTAAAAGTGGCGTATACTAGTCGGGATTCGTACCTTGGTCACCTGCCTCCCACTCTTGCGATGCGAAGAATCCTCTGGCGCATAACGAAACTCGCCGCCCTGGAACGGGGGCGGCTCGCTATAGCGTGGGGTTCGCTCATCACCGCGTCGGTGCTCTTCCTCTCGGTCCCTCTGCTGGTCGGCAACGCTATAGACATCGCACTCGATGTC
>DAOUHT010000073.1:0-3042 GCA_034428375.1 Dehalococcoidia bacterium
AACCACACGGAACGCTTGCGCCCCTTGAGCGCGCACGTTGTCCGGTGGGGGTTCGGGGCTCACGCCGGGGCGGCTCAAGGGCACGCCCTCGGCAAGCTCTTGCTCGGTCACCCAGAGCCAACCCAGTGGCACGCCGGTCACGGAGGCCACCGGGCGGCAGACGTAGATAAAGTCGATGTGCTGGTGGAAGCCGTCCACTGGGTCGTCGATGTCCGCAATCAGGATGGTTATAGGAGGCGGTATCTGAATGGGGCGGGGTGGAGCGCCCTCGACGCCTCCGGTGGGAACCACCTCAACGACGATGCCGGTCTCCTCTTCCACCTCCCGCAGCACCGCCTGCACCGGGTCTTCGTTCTCCTCCACGTGGCCGCCGGGAGGAAGCCATATACCCAACTTGGCGTGCCGGTGCAGAAGTGTCGCGCCGTCCTGAACGACGAACCCGGTGGAAGTGAAGTGCCTGACGAGAGACATCCGCGACTGCTCTGCTCCCCTACGGCGCGACCCACGTGGCGTCGTGGACGCTTGCTATCGCCTTCTCGGCGATCTCGTAGATGTAGCGGGCGGCGCTCGCTCCGCCGTCCGTGCGGTCGATCGTGTCGGCGCGATAGCCTGCCAGCGCGTAGCTCACGTAGATGCGTCCGTCCGACTCCGGGCCTGTCTGCCCGCCTATGACCGGGATGCGCATCGTCTTGGCCACGTCCGCGTAGATGTCGAGCGTCACGTTCGTGAGGTCGATCATCACCGCGCCCGCATCCTGCACCGCGTTCGCCCACTTCATGATGTGTTCGTGCGCCTCAGGCCCGCCGTGACGCGGCTCGAACACCTGGAAGCCGATCTGCGGGTACACCGGAAGCCCTGCCCCGATGACCGCCAGCACGTCGTCGAACAGCTCCTCCTCCTGGGTGCGGATGTCGACCTTCGTCATGTCCGCTCCCGTCTCCGCCTTGATGCGGCGCGTGGCTTCCTCCACCGCCTTCGGCCCCGCGTTGCAGACGACCGTCGGCATGTCGACGTTGATGACGGCCCGCTCCGCGACCCGGCTCACCGCCTTGCCGAACAGCAGCATCGCCTCGAGCGAGAACTCGTCGTCACTCTCCATGCCGAGGAACGTCCTGCTGACGCTGTCGCCCACCGAGAGCAGGTCGACACCCGCGCGCTCCAGGATGCGCGTCATCTGCACGTCGTAGCAGACGCCCGCTGCGATCTTCTTCCCGTCGTCCTTCATCTGTTGCAGGTCAGCAATGGTCAGCCGCGCCATGTCGTCCCTCCTCAGTGATGTCCCGATTCAACCAGCCTACGATGCCGCAGGAGCGCAGAGGCGCTCGCGCGCTGCCGCGTCGAGCTCGTCGTCCTCCTGCACGAGCGTCTCCCCGAACTGCACGCGGTAGACGGAGCCGTCGCGAGAGGCGAGCGGAGCGTCCGCGCCGTCCGCAAGGGCGCGCGCCTGCCGGATCAGCCTTCGCCGCATCTTGATGATGGCGGCGTCGCTGGTGCCGAGGTGCTCCTCGAACCGCGCCACGATGGAGCCCATGCTCTCCTGCACCGCCATGTCCTGCGCCTGCGTGCCTGGGATGCCCGAGAACGTCCCGGACACCTGCACCTCGCGGTCGATCATGTAGTCGTTCTCAACGTTGCGCACGGGCAGGAACGAGCCGGGGAGCGCGGGGCCCGCAAAGTCCTCCGCGGCTTCGATGTCCTCGCCGCTCAGCGGGCGGTCGTCGTTCCACGTCACCACGATGGTCCAGCAACTGTGGTCGTCTATCGGTGTCCAGGCGATGCCCTGGCTGTTGGCGCCCGGCTTCTTGGAGCCCTGCTTGAACAGGTTGTAGAACGGCATCATCCAGTGGGTGAAGCGCCAGTAGTGCGTGCCTTCGCCGATGTCCCGCCGCGCCCCGACGCGCAGGCCGTAGTCGGTATCCTCCGGCAGGAACACGGGCGAGCGGTCGAGCGCGTGGTAGCGGGCGCGCAGATCGGTCGCCGCCTGGGCGCGCTCCAGCCACACGGGCGTCCGGCGGAACCCGTCCACCGTCGCGTGAAGGAAGTTGGAATGCGCCGAGTCGATGCCGCCCTCGAGGCCCTGCACCCAGTTCGTGCGCTCCAGCCGCTTCGTCACGTGGACGTGCGACAGCGGCAGGTGGAGCCACGAGAAGTCCGGCATCGCGGGCGTCTGCTCCGCCGGGCCGAGGTACGCCCAGACGACGCCTCCGGCCTCGACCGTCGGGTAGGCGGTCTGGCGCACCTTGTCCCTGAAATTGCTGGTCGCGGGCTCGGATGGCATGTCGACGCACTGCCCGTCCACGTCGAATTTCCAGCCGTGGTAGATGCAGCGCAGACCGTCCTCCTCGTTCCGCCCGAAGAAGAGGCTCGCGCGGCGGTGCGGACAGCGTTCCGCCAGCAGCCCAACGCGCCCCGAGGTGTCGCGGAACGCAACGAGCGCCTCGTTCATCAGGTGCGTGCGGATGGGCGGGCAGTCAGGCTTCGGCAGTTCGTCGGAGAGGAGGAACGGCACCCAGAAGCGGCGCAGCAGATCGCCCATCGCAGTCCCGCGCGACGTTGCGGTGAGCAGAGCGTTGTCCTCGGCGCTGAGCATGACCCATGCCTCCTTCCGCCATTCGCCTGCGGCACAGCTACGATAGCACGAACCGGCGCAGCGAGCGCTACACCTCCACCAGCATCTCCTCGTGCACTGCCAGCCCGAGTCCCGGCGCACCGCTGTCCGCCAACGTCAGAACGCCACCGTCGCCGAACATCAGGCTTTCCGCCGTCAGGTCCTCGCGCAGCAGGTGCGTTCCGAAGGCTCCCTCGGACGCCACGAGCACGGGGCGCGCCGCCCGCATCACCGTCAGTCCGGCCCGCGTGAGGATGCTCGTCTCGCCCACCTGCGCCCCGACGATGATGCCCATCCCCAGGCTCGCGGCGCGCTCGACCACCTCCAGCGCTCTCCCGATGCCGCCCATCTTGGAGACGCGCACGTTCACGATCCACCGTTCCGGGCTGCTCAGGCCATCCAGTTGCGAGGCGCGCAGCAGGCTCTCGTCCAGG
>DAOUHT010000074.1:0-3492 GCA_034428375.1 Dehalococcoidia bacterium
TTGCGCTTCAACTCCCGAGCAACTGTCGATGCCGGGCGATCCAGACCTGCTGCGATCTCCCTGATCGGGGCTCCCTTGGTATGTAGACGGGCAATCTCACATCGTTCCTCAATGCTGAGCTGGCTATAGCGCTCTCCCAGGGCAACACCTTAATCTGGTGTTGCACTTCGTTTGTGAACTTAGGGAATCTCGCCCCTGTCATGCCGAGCGCAGCCCGCGCTTAGCGCGCAGCATCCTCTCAGGGGATGTCCGCTTATTCAGGCCATCCCTAGCTCTGCGTTGCTGCGTTACTCCGCGTAGGTCATCGACGCCCAGGTAGGCCCGGTCTTGACGTCTATCTGCACCGGCACGCTCATCTCCAGTGCGTTTGGCATCACGTCCTGCAACATCGCGACCAGATCCTCTTCTTCCTCCACGGGCAACTCGAACAACAACTCGTCGTGCACCTGCAGCAGCATCCTGCTGCGGAAGCCGTCCTCTTCCAAGCGACGCTGGATGGTAACCATCGCCTCGTTGATGACGTCGGCGGACGTGCCCTGCACCGGCATGTTGAGCGCGATGCGTTCGCCTGCCTGGCGCACGGGATAGTGCGGAGAGCGCAACTCGGGGATGTAGCGCCGGCGTCCCAGGAGCGTCTCCGCGTAGCCGTCCACCTTCGCCCGCTCGACGGTCTCGTCGAGGAATGATTTGACCGTCGGGTACGTGCCGAAGTACGACTCGATGAACGCAGCGCCTTCCTCGCGGGTGAGTTCGGTCTGCTGCGATATGCCGAAAGCGCTGAGCCCGTAGGCGACGCCGAAGTTCATCACCTTGGCGAGACGACGCATGTCCCGGTTCACCTCGCTGAGCGGCACGCCATAGATGAGCGACGCGGTAGAGGAGTGGATGTCCTCTCCGCGCTCAAACGCAGCCATGAGCGCCGGGTCCTGTGAGAGGTGCGCGAGCACGCGCAGGTCTATCTGCGAGTAGTCGGCGCTGAGCAGCATCCACTCAGGGCGTTGCTCAGCGATGAACGCCTCCCGGACACGCAGGCCGAGCGGCGTGCGGATGGGGATGTTCTGCAGGTTGGGGTCAGTGCTGGCAAGTCTGCCTGTGGCAGAGCCGGCCTGGTTGTAGGTGGTATGGATGCGCCGCGTGCGCGGGTTAACCTGCTGCGGAAGCGTGTCCACATAGGTGGACTTGAGTTTCGTCAACTCCCGGTAACGCAGGACGTGATTTATGACAGGGTGGTAGTCGCGCAGGTTCTCCAGGATGGAGGCGTCGGTGGAGTAGCCTGTCTGCGTCCGGCGCCCCGACGGCAGTTTGAGTTCCTTGAAGAGCAGGTCCCCGAGTTGGGACGGCGAGTTGATGTTGAACTCGTGCCCCACGGCTTCGTAGGCGTCGCGCTCCTCTATCTCTATCTGGCCCGCGATCTCCTCGTTCAGCTCGGCGAGCACGCTCTCGTCTATGGCGATGCCGTACGTCTGCATCCGCGCGAGCACGGGCACGAGCGGCATCGCATGCTTATCGTGGTATGCCGTGAGACCGTCGCGCTCCATGTCCTCGCCGAGCGCGCGCTGCAGTTGCAGCGTCACCGCGGCAGCGGTCGCGGCGTATCCCGCGGCGTCCGCCACGGGTACGGCATCGAACGTGATCTGCTTGCGCCCCGTGCCAGTCAGGTCGGTCAGCGCCTGCAGTTCGACGTTGAGCCGGTTGAAAGCGAGCGGTTTGAGCGACAGCGCCTTCTCGCCAGTGAGATGCGCCGCGAGCATCGTGTCGAACGCGACGCTCACGGCGGTCGGCGACAGCCCGTAGTTGGAAAGCAGCGTAAGCGTGAAGTTCAGGTTGTGGCCGGACACAGGCTTGCTCGTGAGCACCGGCAGCAGCGCGGGCAGCGCCTCTTCCACGGACAGCCGCGTCCCTTCCGCATGCCCCACGGGCACGTAGAAGCCTTCGCTCTCGTCCACGGCGAACGCCAGCCCAACGAGCTCAGCGTCCATCGCCCGCGGAACGGCCGAGTGCGCCTCGACGACGAGCGTGTCCGCGCCACGTAGTCGTTCGACAAGTGTGTTGAGCGCAGCAGGTGTATCGACGACGGTCACGCGCACGTCCGCCTCGAACATCGATTGCGGTTCGACGGCAGCGTCGCTTGCCGCGGGCTGCTGTTCGCCGGGGGGCGACGGGATACGCGCCACGAGGCTGCTGAACTCCAGCTCCTGGAATACGTTCAGCACCTCGTCGCGGGAGAAGCCGCCGAACGCGGAGGCGTCGAAGGCGAACTCCGTCGGCGCTGCAGTCTCGATGGTCACGAGTTGCTTGCTCTTGAGCAATTGCTCCGCGTGCTCGCGCACGAGACCCTGGATGCGGGGCGGCGTCACTTCGTCCACGCGCTCGACGAGCGACTCGGCGCTGCCGAACTCGCTGATGAGTTTCACCGCCGTCTTCTGGCCGATGCCTGGAACGCCGGGGATGTTGTCGGACGTATCGCCGGTGAGCGCCTTCACATCGCGCTGCTGGACGGGTTCGAGCCCGCCGTAGCGCTCACGCACGGCGTCCTCGTCATAGATGCGCGTGTCTCCGAAACCAGTGGTGAGCAGGACACGGACGTGCGGTGAGACAAGTTGCAGCGTGTCGGTGTCGCCGGTGGCAATCAGCGTGTCTACGCCGTGCTCCGTACTCCACGCCGCGACGGTGCCGAGCACGTCGTCGGCCTCGTAGCCAGGCGATTCAAGGACTGGAACCTGAAATGCCTTCATCACCTGCTTCACGCGCTCGACGTTCTGCGTGAGTTCGGGTGGGATGGGAGGACGGGTCGCCTTGTAGTCCGCGTACATCTCATCGCGGAACGTACGCTCCGGCGTATCGAACGCGATGGCGACGTGCGTGGGCCTGTGGTCGGCAAGGGTCTTGAAGAACGTGGTGGTGAAGGAGTAGACGCCCCGCACGTCCTCGCCGGTCGCGCGGATAGTGAGCGGTTGCGCCTGCCGGAGCGCGAACCACGCGCGGAAGACCATCGCGTGGCCGTCCATGAGGAGCAGCAGGGGCCTTTCTCTTTGCGCAGGGGACGCGGCTTCCGGTGCGGGCTCGCCGAACAGGGAAGGGGCGTCTGCCGAGGTAGGCCTGCGGGCCATGGTCATGCGCCTCGCAGCGGTTTGAAGAAGCTGTGCAGGAAGTTGCGCTGATGGGCCCAACGGTGCGCACGCCGCACTGCCTCGTCGGAGAGCACGCCAGCGGCCGTGGTGACCTTTATCGCCTTGTAGCCCTTCGCAGGCAGCAGCGGAGCGTCGTCTGAGACAGTGACGGCGTAGCCCTGCTCACGAAGCCAGTCACGCAACGCCTCGTAACCCTTCGCCTTGCGGTTGGGGGTAACGTAGACGTAGAAGTCCTTGGAACCGGCGACTTCGTGGAAGTGCTCGTCGGCGATCTCAGTGCCCTTGCCGGAGCCTTCCCGCAGCTTCGCGCGGTTCATGCCCTGCCTGTAGACCATGCGCCGATTCTAGCAGGGTGCGCGGC
>DAOUHT010000075.1:0-2623 GCA_034428375.1 Dehalococcoidia bacterium
ATACGACCCCGAGCACCGCGATGTTCAGAACGTGGTCCGGGTTCTCGCCGAGGCGCTTCGCCTCGCGCTGCGCCAGCACGATACCCGCGAGCAGCCCCGCAAGGATCGCCAGCGAGTAGTAGCGTATCTCCAGACCGAAGAGGACGAGGCCGCGAAACGTGATGTCGAAATCCACACTGGCTCCTGGGGCTCCGGCTCGCGTTACGAACAGGGCCGGACGCTGGGTCGCGCCATTATAGTCTGCCGCCGTGAAGCGGCAGCAGTGCCTGCAATATGACCATGGTCATTGACTATGGTATGATATTCAAGCAGCCGCAAGGGGGTAAGTATGGCATCAAGTGATGACTCAGCCGTAGGGGGCGTCCGGACCATCAAGGCGTCGGAGTTCAAGTCGAAGTGTCTGCAACTCATGGACGAGGTTGCCGCTAGCGGTGGGGAGATAGTCGTAACGAAGCATGGGCGCCCGGTTTCTAGGGTGATTCCGTACCGCGAGAAGTCGAAACTGGTGTTCGGTGAGAACCGAGGTCTGTTCCAGATCCACGCGGACATCGTCGAGCCAATGCCCGCGGAATGGTTCGAGAAAGACGGCTACGACGAGGACGACCTCTTTTGATCCTGCTCGATACGCATGTGCTCCTCTGGCAACAAGAGGGCGACCGCAGATTGGGAAGACAGGCCCTTCAAGTGATTGAGCGCGCCATCGAGCAGAACGACGCGGCAGTGTCCCCCATCTCCTTCTGGGAAGTCGCCATGCGCGTTCAGAAGGGACACATCACGTTCCTGTCCGACGTTGCCGCCTGGCGGCGCGACCTGATCAGCCGCGGGCTAAACGAGATTTCCGTGGACGGCAGCATCGCAGTTCGTGCGGGTCTGCTTCCGGACATGCATGGCGACCCCGCTGACCGTCTCATCGTCGCCACGGCCCTCGAAGGCCATCAACTTCTGACCGCGGACCGCCGTCTCCTCGAATGGCCTGGCTCCTTGAACCGGCTGGACGCCTCCCAGTAGCCTGCTTTGACACCCCTGCCCTGCGCTCCTATAGTCTGCGCACACCCCGCCGAGGTCGAATCTGCCCAATGGGCGTCCTCTCTTCGCAACAGATACGCGCCATGGTCGCTGACTCTCCGCCGCTCATATCCGGGTTCCTGGACGTCGATGAGCAGCTGCAGGCCAACGGCTTCGACATGACGCTGGAGTCCATCGCCTCGTTCACGAGCGGAGGCCGCATCGGCGTCAGCAACAGCGACCGCATCCTCGCGGAGACGCAGGAGTTGGCGTTCGACGCGGACGGCTGGGTGCACTTGGAGCCGGGCGTCTACGCGGTGCGGCTCAACGAGACCGTCGCCCTGCCCCGTCACGTCATGGCGCTCGCGAAGCCGCGCTCCACGTTGCTGCGGAACGGCGCGGCGGCGCACAACGCCGTCTGGGACGCAGGCTACACCGGCAGGTCGCAGATACAGGTCGCCGTCTACAACCCGCGCGGCCTCACGTTGGCCCGCAACGCCCGCATCGTGCAGATGGTCTTCTTCACGCTCGACGACGCCACCGAAACGCCGTACGCCGGCATCTACCAAGGCGAGGCGGTGACCTCCCCATGACCACGAACGGGACCGCCGACGTCGTCGTCGTGGGCGGCGGAGTCATGGGCTGCTCCACCGCGTACTTCCTCGCGGCGGAGCACGGCATTCGCTCCGTCATCGTGGAGCGCGACGCGATCGCGAGCGGCGCGTCCGGCGGCGCAGCGGGCGAGCTGGGGGCGGTCGGCAGACACCGCTACTCCATCGAGTACACGCGCTTCCTGCTGGAAGGCATCCGCATGCACACGGAGATCGCCGAGACGCTCGTCGCCGAGTCGGGCGTCGACTACCTCTTCTCCGACATCCCCATCCTGCGTCCGGCGCTGGACGATGAGGAAGCCCACGACCTGCAAGCGCAGATGGGCTGGCAGCGCGAGATCGGCATCGACGTCGAGTGGCTCGACGAGACGCAGGTCCGCTCGCTCGGGACGTGGCTCACGCCTGAGGCGGTGGGCACGGCGTACACCATCGAGAAGCAACTCGAGGCGTACCCGTTCGCGATAGCGCTGGCGCAGGCGTGCGAGAAGCGCGGCGTTGACATACGCACCGCCGAGGTCAACGGCGTGCTGCGCAACGGCGAACGCGCCTGCGGCGTAACGCTCGCGTCGGGCGAGCGCATCGAGGCGGGCGCAGTGCTCGTGGCGAACGGGCCCTGGTCGCAGCACACGGCGGAGTGGCTGGGCATCGAGGTTCCCGTCGTCCCGCTGCGCGGGCAGATCGTGCACCTCGCCCCGCCTGACGGCGTCCCGATGCCGACGCACTCCATCTTCCACGAGACCGGCTACGTGCTGCCGAAGGCGGGCGGCGACCTGCTCGTGGGAACGACCGAGGAGCGCGCAGGCTTCGACCCCTACCCAACGATGGAGGCGCAGAACAGCATCCTCGAAGCGGTGATACGCATCGCGCCGCACGTGCTCGACGCGCCGATACGCGACCTCACGGCATGCCTGCGCCCCTACTCGCTGGACGAGATGCCCATCCTTGGCCCGGCGCCGGGAAGCGAGTCGCTCTACCTGTCGACCGGCCACGGCTACAAGGGCATCACG
>DAOUHT010000076.1:0-8342 GCA_034428375.1 Dehalococcoidia bacterium
GGGTGCGCCGGAGTAGTTCGCGGGCGTGTGGAAGCCGTACTTCCGCATCTGCTCCACTGCCGCATCCTTTGTCGGAGGCTCGCTCTTCGTGTCCGCGATGCGCGGCGGGAACTGCGCGTACGCCGGGGCCACCGTTACGTCGAAGCTCTCCAGTATCCCGAGCGCCTGCGCCCGCAACTGTGCGCGCAACTGCAGCGCCCGCTGGTACGTCGCCGCCGGGATCAGCGCCGAGATGAGCGTGTTCCGCCGCACACCCGCGTCGAACAGCTCCGGCGTCGCGTTCAGGTGCGTCCACTGCAGCGCCACGCGAGGCGAGTGCAGCGCATTGTTGATGAGCGCCGTCATCGTGATGAGCGGCAGCGACACCTCCTCCACCTCCGCGCCGAGCGACCGCAGCACGCCCACGGCGTCGAGCGTCAGCTGGCGGATGCGCGGGTCCAGGTGCGGAGCGTCGATCGCCTCCTTGATGACCGCAACGCGCATCCCTCGGATGTCGCCGTCGAGCCACGAGGAGTACGACGGCACCGGCAGCCGTGCCGACATCAGGTCGTTCGCGTCGAACCCGGCGACGGCCTCCAGCAGCAACGCGCAGTCCGCGACCGACCGTGCGATGGGTCCCGCCGTGTCCTGGTTCCAACTGCTCGCGATCATTCCGTGCGTGCTCACCCGCCCCAGCGTCGGACGGATGCCCACTGCGCCGTTGCACGACGCCGGACGCCGTATCGAACCGCCCGTGTCCTCGGCCAGCGACCCCGCGCACAGCGCCGCCGCGACCGCGATGCCGGAGCCGGTGCTCGACCCGCCGGCATCGTGCTCTAGGTTCCACGGGTTGCGCGGCTGGCCGTACGGGAACACCCACGTCACCGGCGACGCGAATTCCGTCATGTTGAGCTTGCCGAGCATCACCGCGCCCGCCTCGTGGAACCGCGCGATGGGCGTCGCGTCGAAGTCCGGCACGAATTCCGAAAGGATGCTGGAGCCGCACGTGGTCAGGATGTCCTTCGTGTAGAACTCGTCCTTGTGCGCGAGCGGGATGCCGGCCAGTGGGCCCATCGCCTCCCCGCGCGCCAGCGCCTCGTCGGCCTTCGCTGCCTGCTCCAGCGCGAACTCCGCCGTCACCGTCACGTACGAGCGCAGCTCATCGTCGAAGCGCTCGACGCGGTCGAGGTACATCTGCGTCAGCTCCACCGACGACACCTGCCGCGTCCGCAGCATGTGCCCCAGTTCGGTGATGGTCTTGTACGCCAGCGGGTGGTCGGAGCTTTCCGTAAGCTTGGCTTCCCTTCGCCCTGAGCCTGTCGAAGCGCCCTCCCCCGGCGCATCCGCCGGATACTGCAGCGCAGGCAGCGGCGCGACCCCGTACAGGTCGTGCTCGTCGAGCACTTCCAGTCCCTCGCGAAGCGCGTTGAACTGCGTCGTCAGCGGCTCGACGTCCTCGTCCAGCAGCCGCAGTCCCGCTACCTTCGCCAGCCCTCGAAACTCATCCGGTGTGATATCGGTCATGCGTCAACTCCCTTCCGCTACTCTGTCGTTCCTGCGGAGGCAGGAACCTCGCAGCCCGGCGAGGCTGGTGAGAGGGGCGGGTGTGTCATGTTGAGCGCAGCCGAAGGCGAAGTCGAAACATCTCTCGGGAAACATCCGTGGACAAACGGGCTCCTCCTGAGAGATTCCTCGACTGCGTTGCGCTCCGCTCGGAATGACACCGCCCTCACCAGACCTCTCTGCCACCGTTGACGAGGATCATCTGCCCTGAGATGAATCGCGCGTCGTCCGTGAACAGGAACGCCATCACCCCCGCGAGGTCGTCCGGCACACCGCGGCGCAGCATCGACGACTCCGGTTCCGGGTACGCCTCCTCCGCCGACAGCGGCTCCTCCGTATCAGACGTCGTGTTGCCCGGCGCGACGGTCACGACGTTGATGTTGTACTGCCCCAGTTCCCGCGCCACGGCTCGCGTGATGCCGGTGATGGCCGACTTCGATGCCACGTACTGCGCGTTGATCGCGTCCGGCGCGCGGCTGATGCGGAGCGTGCTGCCGGAGCTGACGTTGACGATGGTGCCGGAGCCCTGCTCCCGCATGTACGGGTACACCGCCCGGATGCCGAGGAACGTGCCGCGTGTATTCACCTCGAACACCCGGTCCCACATGCCCATGTCGACGTCCATCAGTGACTTCGCTTCGAGCCCGTGCCGCGTTGTGATGCCGGCGTTGTTCAGCAGACCGTCGATGCGCCCGAAGCGCCCGTGCGTCTGCCGCGCCATCGCGAGCGTATCCTCCTCCGACGACACGTCGACCCGCAGCGGCAGCACCTCCGCGCCCTCGGCCTCGCACAGCGACGTCGTCTTCGAGAGGTCGGCGATGTCGGCGATCGTCAGTTTCGCCCCCTCCTCCGCCAGGCGTGTCGCGTACCTGCGTCCCAGCCCCGAGGCCGCACCCGTGACGATGATGACCCTGTCCTGCAACAGCATTGCGCTCTCCTCCGTGCGCTCCTCAGCGCGCCGCCATCCTACCGTGGAGAACCTCGTCATTCCAGCAGGCGGCGTCAGTCCACAACTACGTCATTCCAGCGAAAGCTGGAATCCAGGAGCGGCGCAGGGAGCCGCTCACGAGCGACCCGCTCTCGATTACACTCCTGCCATGACCAACCACCAACGCCGACCCTGCGTCTATATCCTTGCCAGCCGGCGCAACGGCACGCTCTATACCGGCGTTACTTCCAACCTTCCCCAACGTATCTGGCAGCACAAGCACGGCTTCGGTGACGGGTTCACCAGAAGGTACGGCATCCACACGCTCGTGTGGTACGAGCAGCACGAGACGATGATGAGCGCCATCGGCCGCGAGAAAGCGATCAAGGCGTGGAAGCGCAACTGGAAGGTGGAGTTGATCGAGGCGTCCAACCCTGAATGGCGCGACCTCTACGACGAAATTGGCTGACGTTCCTTGCCCTTCCCCACCGCGTGGACCTGACAGGCACTCTGGATTCCAGCTTTCGCTGGAATGACGACTTCTCCGTCCATTTTCGGCCTGCCCGAGACCACCCCATCCTGTCCATCCTGTGCATCCCTGTCGATTCCCCCCGCCCCGCTGTCTCCGGCTTGACGGTTGTGCTAACGTGCAGCCATCAAGCGGCTGAACGGCAACGGAGTACAAGGAGGCCTTGTCATGGCGGTCATAGACTCGGATGCCCACGTAGTCGAAACGGAACGTACTTGGGACTTCATACCGCAGTCCGACCAGAACCTGCGGCCCATCGTCATCACGAGACCAGACTCGTCTGGCAAGGACATAAGGTACTGGGAGATCGACGGCGAGATTCGCGGCACGGTGCGCCAGCCCATCGGCAAGCGCGAGGAGTGGGACCCCACCCGCGTCGCGCCGGACATGGCCGCCTCGCAGGCGAAGTCCGGACGAGCAATGGCGACCCCGGACGCCTCCAAGCACATGGAGGACGTGGGCGCGCGGCTGCGCCACATGGACGAGCTGGGCATCGACTACCAGATGCTCTACCCCACCATCTTCCTGCGGAAGCTCGCCGACCGCGACGAGACCCGCGTCGCGCTCGCGAAGGGCTACAACCGCTGGCTCGCCGACATCTGGACGCAGTCCGAGGCTCGGCTGCGCTGGGCCGCCGTGCTCCCGCTCTCCGTCATGGACGAGTCGATCAAGGAGCTGCACTGGGCGGCTGAGCACGGCGCGAACGGCGTCTTCATGCGCGGCGTCGAGGAGGAGGGCGTCCTCCAAGACGAGTACTTCTTTCCGCTGTACGAGGAGATGAGCAAGCTGGACATGGCCGTGACCGTCCACATCGGCAACGGCAATCCGCTGGTCGAGAGCCTGCTGAACCACGGCGCGGGCGGCTCGCCGTTCTCCTCCATGCGCATCTTCTCCGTGGCCGCCTGCCACTCGTGGATACTCGCGGGCATCCCGCAGCAGTTCCCCGGGCTGCGCATCGCGTTCGTGGAGGCCGCAGCGCAGTGGGCGCCCTACGTGGTCAACGACCTGCGGCGGCGCTTCCCCGGTCGGCACGGCAGGCCCGCGCCGGACAACCTCTTCGCCGAGAACAACATCTGGGTGACGTGCCAGACCGACGACGACATCGGCTACCTGGTCGAGTACGCGGGCGAGGACAACCTGCTCATCGGCACTGACTACGGCCACACCGACCAGTCGTCCGAGATCGAGGCGATGCGCATCTTCCAGGAGCAGGGCACCGTCGCGCCGGACGTCGTCAGCAAGATACTCGACGCGAACCCGCGGGCGGTGTACGGCTTCTAGGAGGTTCTAGGCCTCCGTCGTTCCCGCGCCTCCTTCCGTCATTCCCGCGAAGGCGGGAATCTCGCCTGGTGTAGGGGCAATTCGCGAACCGCCCCTGCGTCCCGACACGCCACGCCGCGCGGTTAGCGCGCAGCATCCTCTCAGGAGACGTTGGTTCGCGAATGAGCGCCACCCCGAGAGGTTCCTCGGCTCCGCTGCACTTCGCTCGGAATGACACCCACCTCCTACCCCGCCATCGGGTCCAGGATCACCTTGCCGGTGACCTCGTTGGCGGCGATGAGGCGGAAGGCGTCGGCGGCGTGCGAGAGCGGGAGGATGCGGTCGGTCAGGACGCGCTCGACCGTGATGCCTTGGCGCTCGAAGTGGGCCAGAGCCCGGACAAGGAAGGCAGCAGCGGTCACGCCGCGTTCGTCTGGCAAGGCCTCGGCGTAGGCATAACGGGAGTGGTCGTCCACGGCCACATGGACGAAGTCAAACCCGAGGCGAGGACCGCGCTGAGGCCCTTCTCCCTTACAGACCCCAGCCGCGCGGCTTCCCGGACTTCTCTGTCGGGAGAGGAGCGCAGGCGGTCGCGCTCGATACTGTCGAATTCTCCGTGCGCCTTTGACTAGAGCCACTGTTTCCGGCCGGTTACGTAGACGGTCTGGAATTCTTCATCGGACTTGGTCAGATAGATGATGCCTTCCACCAACCCAAGTATTCCAGCACCCGCTAGAGCAATATAGCCAACGAAGTACAACAAGAAGCCAATGAAGAGGCCAATGCCGAAGATCCCCAAAAACAAGAATATATTGGCCACAACTACAGCCAACACCAGGCCGCCGCCGCCAAATGCCATCTGTATCACTGCGGGCCGCTTGATACCCAGGTAGAATTTGTGGGCACCGGCCCAGCCAAGGAATATCCCCAGCAGCCCGGCAACCACCTTGGTCCTCTCGGATCCAATCACACTGTCAATAGTACGGCCAATCCTGTCAACGGCGGGGTCCGGCATAGCACTGTAGATGGCTAAGGCATCGCCACCCTGCGCCTCGAAATCAACCCGCATTCCCCGGTTGGGAATCGCCTGGTCCTTCCATTCGGCCCCGACGAAGTTATATCGGTTGCCGTCATCCCCTGTGATTAACCCCGAGTTGGTTTGAACGGAGTAGTCCAATATAGTTCCATTCACTTCCTCTTCTCCTTTCCCCGTTGGGCTGCTGGGCCTGACGAGTTCTCCAACCGAGCGATTGATGTCAGACAGTCTGATAGTGAAGCCCTCCGCACGGCCCTTTTCCTCGTCCAGTTCAAATGCCGCTAGCAGTGCCCAGGCGCGGGGCGCGCACCCGCTTGCGCCCCGTCGTGGCAGATGTACACGCCGGCAGAGTAACAGACTTCTAATGATTGGCAAGTGCGCGCAGGCGACGGAAGCCGTTCTGGATCAGGGTGAGATTGACGAACTTCGTGGGCCCCCATCCCTCCACGGAGGTTCCCCTGGTCAATGATGACGACGCGTCCGGACAGGTCCTCATCCCACTCCGGCTGCGACAACTGAGCGATGTACGACTCTAACCGCGGATGCGCTCATCGATGAACAGACACTGCTACGGTGGCACGTCCTCACCCGCCAGCAGCCTGCCCGTCCGTTGCGCCCGCAGCTTCAGAGCCCACGCCAACTGCGCGTTGCGCCGCGAGAAGAACTCCTTGTTCGTCACCCGGTGGCTGTAGGTGCGCTCCCGTCCGCCCCCGCCTCGACGAGTTGACCGGCCTGCTGCATACGGCGGGGGTCGGCTCGGTCTTCGGAGCGCCACCCTGCGGGATGCGGCCGAGTTGCTTGATATCCAGGTGAACCAGCGCGCCAGGACGGGCATGCTCGTAGCGAACGACCTCCCGTGTGGCGCGGTGGAGCCACGCGAGGCGGTGAAGTCCGGCACGGCGCGAGTCACCGGGGTCGAGCGTGCGTCAAGATGAGTCATGAGGGGCCTCCTGTTACTGCTGGGTTGCGTTTGCACAACAGCAACAGCGAGGCCTCTCACTTGTCAACAACCTCTATGGGAACCACATCTAGAGCCCGTCATTCCCGCGCCTCCTTCCGTCATTCCCGCACCTCCTTCCGTCATTCCCGCGAAGGCGGGAATCTCGCCTGGTGTAGGGGCAATTCGCGAACCGCCCCTGCGTCCCGACACGACGTCCTGACACGCCACGCCGCTGCTTCACCCCCATCCTTACCTTCCCCCATCGATGGGGAAGGAACGTCCTACCCCGCCATCGGGTCCAGGATCACCTTGCCGGTGACCTCGTTGGCGGCGATGAGGCGGAAGGCGTCGGCGGCGTGCGAGAGCGGGAGGATGCGGTCGATCAGGACGCGGTAGCGGCCCTCCGCGACGCCACGGAGGGCGGCGGCAGCGAAATCGTCCGCCTGGGCGCTTGAGCCGAGGCCACCGATGATCTTGAGGCGGTTGCGGTAGAGGCGGCGCACGTCCACCGGCAGGATGCCGTCTCCGGCGTGCGTGCCGATGGTCAGGAGGCGGCCGCCGACCGTCATGCTCTCGATGGCCTTCGGCCAGAGGCGCGGGTCGCCGACGTTCTCGAACACGACGTCGACGCCCCTGCCCTCCGTGGCCGCGAGTACCTCCTCAACGAGGTCGTTCTCCCGGTAGTTGATGCCGTGTTCCGCGCCCATGCTCAGCGCAGCCGCGACGCGCCCGTCGCTTCCGGCCCCCGCGAGCACCTTCGCGCCCGCCTCCTTAGCGAGTTGGATGATGCACGTGGAGAGCGCGCCCGCCGCGCCCATCACGAGGACGCTCTCGCCTGCCTGCAGTCCCGCCGCTTCGACCTGCGAGTGCGCCATGCCGAAGTGCCGCCGCACGACGGTCGCCGTCGGGAAGTCGACCCCGTCCGGAACGAGGCTCATGCGCGATTCGCGGAGGACGACCAGCTCCGCGTAGCCGCCGAACGTCGCGAGCGTCGTCGTGCCCGCGACGCGGTCGCCGACCTCGAACGACGTGACCCCTTCGCCGGCGGCCTCCACGACGCCTGAGGGGTCGACGCCCGGCGTGAACGGCAACTTCGGGTCCATGCCCGAAGCGCCCGCCACGAGGTGCACGTCCAGGGTCGTGTTGACCGAGACGGCGTGCACGCGCACGAGCACCTCGCCCGGCCCCGGCGTGGGGTCAGGGACGTCTTCGAAGCGCAGCTGCTCCGGCCCGCCGAACGCGCTGACGACGATCGCCTTCATCGGTTCCTCCGCGTCATCTCAGAACCCGTAGAACCAGCCGGCAGTCGCGATCTTGACCATCTTGCTCGTGAGCGGCGCGCGCAGGGAATCGTCGGCGAACGCGCCGAGCTCCTCGTTCGATTCGATGAGGTGGCCGTCGCAGTCGATCACTATGAAGGTTGGCCGGTCATGGCGCACATGATAGCGGGTTGTGGTTGGCTGCCGAGTCCTGATATACGCTACCCCTGATGGAGGATGCCCGATGACGACGACCGCAGTTGGTGACCCGTTCGACGACGCCGAACGAGGTCTCGAATGGCTGGAGAAACTGGAGGCGCTGCAGGCGCGCTCCGCGTCCGACCGCGCGGCCATCGAGGTCGCGGAGTACGTGATGCAGCTGCGGGGCGCCGTGGCCGCGCTCGCCGGAGAGCGCACCGCCTCCGAGCTGGCCGAGGCCGTGGGCGCGGAGACGGCGCAACTCGTGGAAGGGCTGCGCCAAGCCGGCGACAAGGACTACTGGAACACGAGGGTCCTTCCCGCTCTGCTGAAATCGGACCGCTGATCCTCATCCTGCTCTCCGTCGTTCCTGCGAAGGCAGGAACCCCCGCAGCCCTGCCCGGCGTAGGGGCGCCCTCGTGGGCGCCCTTTCGGTGAGGGCTCGTTTGGCGATGCGCTGGCCGACCGCGTACGCATGGGTACCCACTAGGGGCACCCCTACACCAGGCAACGCCATTCCGTGTTCATGTCAGGTGTAGGGGCATCCCCTTGTGGGTGCCCTTCGGGGAGGGCTTGCTTGCCGATGCGCTGGCCACCCGCGAACACATGGGTACCCACTAGGGGTACCCCTACACCAGGCACGCCATTCC
>DAOUHT010000077.1:0-2526 GCA_034428375.1 Dehalococcoidia bacterium
CGCCTTCGACGTGAACGTGACGGAATCGGAGAGCTTCGTCATCGGCGGAGTGGACGTCGAGGGTACGTTCAAGACGGCTGTTCGCGCCCTCTCGGCAGTGGGCGTTGCCCTCTTCTACATCCTCATCTGGGTCGTCGTCTTCATCCCGCTCATCGTGCTCGGGTGGGTCGTTGTCCGCTTCGGCAGGCGTATCTCTCAGCGCTACAACATCTCGCGCCCACGCAGAAGCGCGCCGGTGAGCCCCGCCGCGTCTGAGGCAGAGCAGTCGTAGCCGGCCAATCGGGGCTGTCATTCCGAGCGAAGCCGAGGAATCTCTCAGGAGACGCCCGTCTGTGCGCCAACGTTCCTCCTGAGAGAATGTTGCGAGCTAAAGCGCGGGACTACGCCTCCGGCTCCGCTCAACATGACAAGGCGCGCGGAGAGCCTCGCGTGGGCTCCCCGGCGCACAACGCCCTGCTGACGCCGCCACCGCTTGCCACAACGCGCGATACGCGCAAAGATTGCCCCGTGAGCAATCCCTGGGCTGGCGGGAGGTGAGCGCAATGACGCAGGTGAACGAGGCGAAGGCATTCGTCGAGCCATCCGGCGAGAAGGAGCGGGCGGGACTCGGCGCGTGGAAGGTGGCGCGGACGCCGTACGACCACTTCATGGAGGCGCAGGGCCTCCCCATCTACCGCGGCCTCGGCATGTACGACATCCGCGAGATACCAAAGGCCCCATGGAAGCGCATGGGGGGCCTCGGTTCCTTCATCCAGTTGGACGGCACGGACGGCAAGCTCGGCATGTACGCATGGGAACTGCCGCCACGCTCCGAATCGACCGTTGAGCGCCACATCTACGAAGAGGTCTACTACGTCTTCGAGGGCCGGGGTTCGACGGAGGTGTGGCGCGAGGGCAGCGACCGCAAGCACACATTCGAGTGGCAGGCGGGCAGCCTCTTCGCGATACCGGTCAACACCAACCACCGCATCATCAACGCGAGCTCCAGCCCCGTCGTCCTCGTGGGGGGCACGACTGCCCCACCCCTCTTCAACCTCTTCGACAACGAGCAGTTCATCTTCGACAGCGACTTCGCCTTCAACGATCGCTTCGATGACTCGGACGACTACTTCCGCCCACAAGAGACGCTCGTCGCTGACCCGTTGCACGAGCGCGCCATGCGCGTCACCAACCTCATCCCGGACATGGCGACCTGCGAACTGCCGCTGGACAACCAGCGCTCGCCCGGCTACCGGCGCGTCATCCCTCAGATGGCGCACGGGCGCTTCTACACGTTCGTGGGTGAGCACCACAGTGGGCGCTACTCGATGGCGCATCACCCGCCCGGCCCCGGCTCCGTCGTGCTGATCTGCATCAACGGCTCCGGGTACACGCTCGCCTGGCCGCAGTCGGCGACGATCCGTCCATGGGAGACCGGCAACGGCGAGTCGGTCATGCGTCAGGACTACCGTCCCGGCGGCATGGTGGTGAACAACCCCGGCGGCACAGGCTGGTTCCACATGCACCACAGCACCGGCCAGCAGCCGCTGCGGCTCCTCGTCTTCGGCGGCATCCCGCAGGGCGTCGGCATCCAGCTAAGGCGTCAAGGCGAGACCGAAGTCTCCGGCAACCTGCCAATCGAGATGGGCGGGCGCAGCATCACCTACCAGGAAGAGGACCCCTACATCCGCGAGGAGTACAAGCGCATGCTCGCCATCGAGGGCGTCGACTTCGACATGCCGGACTGGGCCTACACCGGCGAGGTTCCCACCGGCCACACGCTCAAGATCAGCGGGCCGTAGGTGAGGAGCGTGTCTCGGATGCTTCAGCGAGAAGGCCAAGGCGCTGCGAAACGGCTGTTCACTACCCTTGATCGCAAGAGAGTCAGGAACTCTCTGTCCCGGAAAATGCGGCGGAGGGTATTCCAAGACTCAGGTGGCGAATGCGGTATATGTGGACGCAAGCTCGCCCTTCCTGAAGAAGTGAACCTCGACCATATTTGGCCAGTCTTCTACGGCGGAGGCAATGCTCCCACAAACCTTCGATTAATCTGCGCGCGCTGCAATCTGATGAAGAGGCGTTCACCACCGAATCCGGTAGGCCCTCACACCCTTATGTTCCCTTCGTTTCCCGTCAACGGTAATTCAAGAGAGCGCGGCGGATATTCTCAGGGATATGTAGACGCACAGACTGAGAAGGATAGGCAGCCTGCTCAATTCGCTACCACAGCGGCGTACCATCGGGGGTACCTTGACGGGACACGAAACCTCAGGCTGAGGAGCGCCCACCCCCACCCCTACCCCTACCCCTATAGATAGTACGTCCCCTCTGCTACGCCTGGGCGCGTTCGTAGTCCCGAACCACACGGAACGCTTGCGCCCCTTGAGCGCGCACGTTGTCCGGTGGGGGTTCGGGGCTCACGCCGGGGCGGCTCAAGGGCACGCCCTCGGCAAGCTCTTGCTCGGTCACCCAGAGCCAACCCAGTGGCACGCCGGTCACGGAGGCCACCGGGCGGCAGACGTAGATAAAGTCGATGTGCTGGTGGAA
>DAOUHT010000078.1:0-7707 GCA_034428375.1 Dehalococcoidia bacterium
CGCCCGCTACGGCATCCCGCCCGTCGGCACGATGGCTCACTCCTTCATCTCCAGCTTCCCCACCGAATCTGAGGCGTTCGACGCCTACGCCGACTCCTTCCCGGACACCAGCACGCTGCTCGTGGACACCTACGACACGGTCGAGGGTGTTCGCCGCGCCGCGGAGACCGGCAACCGCCTCCGCGAGGCAGGACACGCCCTGCGCGCCATCCGGCTCGACAGCGGCGACCTGCTCGCGCTCTCCATCGCAAGCCGCGAGATCCTCGACGACGCCGGTCTGCAGGACGTGCGCGTCTTCGCCAGCGGTGGTCTCGACGAGTTCGACATAGAAACGCTGCTCGCAGCCGGCGCGCCTATCGACGGCTTCGGCATCGGCACCAAGCTCGGCGTCTCCGCAGACGCGCCATGGATGGACTGGGCGTACAAGCTCGCCGAGTACGACGGCGTGCCCGTCCTCAAGCTAAGCGAAGGCAAGGCGTCGCTCGCCGGACGCAAGCAGGTCTACCGCCAGACCGATCGCGATGGCATGTACACCGGTGACCTGCTCGCGCTAGCCGACGAGCAGTTGGCCGAGCAGGACGGCGCGCCGCTCCTGACCGATGTCATGCGCGGCGGCCAACGCACCGGTCCCGTGCCAACGCTCGTAGAACTGCGAGAACGCTTCGCCGCCGGATTCGCGCGGCTTCCGGAGCGATTCAAGTCCCTGCGCGAGCCCGACCACTATCCCGTGCACCACTCCTGGGCACTGGAGGAGACACAGTGGCGCGCCACCCAGGAGACGCTCGCGAGGCAGCACACTTCGGATAGCCCATAGACCCGCTGCTCCGCCCCTTCCGTCGTTCCTGCGCAGGCAGGAACCTCGCCCCCCTTGCTTGGTCCCTTCCCCCTCGATGGGGGAAGGCTAGGTTGGGGGTGACAGCAGCTACTCCTCCGCCAGCGCCTCCTCCGTCGTTCCTGCGCAGGCAGGAACCTCGCCCCCTTTGCCTGGTCCCTTCCCCCTTGATGGCGGAAGGTTAGGTTGGGGGTGACAGCAGCTACTCCTCCGCCAGCGCCTCTTCCGTCGTTCCTGCGCAGGCAGGAACCTCGCCCCCTTGCTTGGTCCCTTCCCCCTTGATGGGGGAAGGCTAGGATGGGGGTTGCGCCCGCTACTCCTCCGCCAGCGCCTCCTCCGTCGTTCCTGCGCAGGCAGGAACCTCGCCCCCTTGCTTGGTCCCTTCCCCCTTGATGGGGGAAGGTTAGGTTGGGAGTGACAGCAGCTACTCCTCCGCCAGCGCCTCTTCCGTCGTTCCTGCGCAGGCAGGAACCTCGCCCCCTTGCTTGGTCCCTTCCCCCTTGATGGGGGAAGGTTAGGATGGGGGTTGCACCCGCTACTCCTCCGCCAGCGCCTCTTCCGTCGTCGTGAGCACCGCCCCGTTCAGCTCCATCAGGTGCAGCGCGCGGTCGCCGTCGCCGGGCTCGACATTCACCGCCGCGACCGCATCCGCAAGCACGTACGTCTCGTAACCGTTCGCGAGCGCGTCCACCACCGTGTTCACCACACAGTAGTCGGTCGCGAGCCCGCCCACGTACACGCGGTTGATGCCGCCCGCCTTGAGCTGCGCGTCGAGATCGGAGTCGACGAAGCCGGAGTAGGCGTCCTTGTCCAAACTGGCGCCCTTGCGGATCACCCGCGTTCCCTCCGGAAGCTCCAGCTCCGCGTGGAACGCCGCTCCGTGCGAGTCCTGCACGCAGTGGTCCGGCCACTGTCCGCCCTGCGGTGCGAACGACAGGTGCCCCGCCGGATGCCAGTCCTGTGTCGCGAACACCTTGCCCCCGCGCTCCGCGAACGTCCTCGCAGTGGCGCCCATCTTCCGCGCCACCGCGTCGCCGCCGGTCACGCCCAGAGAACCGCCGGGACAGAAATCGTTCTGCACGTCAACGACGATCAGCGCGTCCAGGTTCGTAATTCGCATGGTGCCCCTCCTCACAGGCGACTCCCCTTATGGTACCCCCATTGGTGCCTGCCGGAGACCTTGCGCAACTTCGCGGGTGCTGGTCCTCTCTCCCTTGAGAAGACCTTTGCATAACCCGTCGAGGACGCCTTTGGAAGAGTGGCGGGGCCTTTATCCCCTCTCCCAAGCGTGGGAGAGGGTTTAGGGTGAGGGTTGACCGGGGGCGGGGCGGATGGGTTACGCAAAGGTCCCTTGAGGGGAGAGGGTTAGGGTGAGGGTGAACCGGGGCGGGGCAGGGGGGGTGCCTATGCTAAAATGACCCCTGAGGCACGGCTATGCACTTCACGAAACTCCAGGGCGCAGGCAACGACTACATCTACGTCGACGGCCTGCACGAGCAACGCGACTGGCCCGAGATCGCGCGGCGTGTGTCCGACCGCCACTTCGGCATCGGCGCGGACGGCCTCATCGTCGTCGCGCCGTCGGAGCGCGCCCCCGTCCGGATGCGGATGTACAACGTGGACGGCTCCGAGGGCGAGATGTGCGGCAACGGCATCCGCTGCTTCGCCAAGTTCGTTCTGGAGCGCGGCATGGTGCCCGCCAACGGCAGCACGCTGGACGTCGAGACGGGCGCGGGAGTCCTGAACATCGCGCCCCACTGGAACGGCGACCGCGTCGTCGGCGCACGCGTCAACATGGGCGAGCCCATCCTCCGCGCCGCGGACGTGCCGGTCGACGTCTCGAAGATGGGCCCCAGCAACTACGCCGCGCTGGACGTTGGCCTCGTCGAGTCCCTCGGCCTGCGCCCGGACGAGCTCGCGTTCGATGCGCCGGTCGAGGTGAGCGGCGTCACGTTCGCGCTCACGGCGGTCTCGATGGGTAACCCACACGTCACGGCGTTCATCGACGAACCCGTGAACGACGTGGAACTGGACCGGCTCGGGCCGCGCATGGAGCACCACGAGGCGTACCCGCGCCGGATCAACTTCCACCTCGCCAACGTCATCGCGCGAGACCATCTCATCTCCCGGACGTGGGAACGCGGCTCAGGACTGACGCTCGCCTGCGGGACAGGCGTGAGCTCGATCGTCGTCGCGGCGCGCCTCCACGGCCTCGTGGACGACGAGGTGCGCGTCGAAGTGCCCGGCGGCGAACTCACCATCACCTGGCCGGGCCACGGCCCCGTCTTCATGGACGGCGACGCCGTCGAAGTCTTTTCCGGCGAGTTCCCGGACTGATGCAGGTCTACCTCGCCAACGTCGGTGCGAACTCGAGCCACCCCTTCGCCAGTCCGCTCTTCGATAACGGCACGTTTGAGTTCCTGCCTATACCGGACAAAGAGTCACCGCGCGCCGTCCGCTACCGCGACCTGCGGTCGCACTACGATTCCGGCCAGGACCTGCTGCGCTTCGTGCCGCGAGACCTCCGGGACACAGCCTGCCACCATGACCCTGAGTTCGGAACGCTCACCTACGGCGACAGCGGCGACAACGGACGCTCCTCGAATCTCACGAGCATAGAGCGCGGCGACGTTCTATTGTTCCTTGTAAGGCTGAGCCGGAGGGCAGGGGCACGCGGCAGACCGGCCAAACTCACCTCATTTGATGGCTTCTATCTGGTTGGTGGACTCTCGATTGAACACCGAGTCGGATTCGAGACGCCGGATTCGCCGCGATTCACCTGGAACGCTCACGCGCTAAGGGGCGACAGGCGATTCCTCGGAGTCGCAGGAACGGATAAGTCGCGCAGGTTCGATCGTGCCGTTCCCGTTACCCGCGAGATATGCGACCAGGTGTTTAGGGACACGTATGGCCAGCCGTGGGAATGGCCAGCCCACCGAAGCGAGTTGGGGGTCATCGGCTCCTACACCCGCGCCTGCCGGTCTATGCTGGACACGAGCATCCCCGAACAAGCCGCGCGCGCCGCAACCCTGCGGGCGTGGATAGCAAAGCACACAGGGGAGCACGACGCCGAATTGTTGGAGGAGTGAACGGATGACGCTCTACGCATACATCATGACCAATGACGATGGACGGGCCCCCAACCCGTCTAATGAGGTCTGTACGCTGGCACACTGCATGCCCATGACAAGACGTGCTGCGCAAAAAGGCGACTACGTGGTTGGGCTGGCTGGTGCCGAATTCGGAAAATCGAGATGGAACATCATCTACGCTATGAAAGTCACAGAAACGCTTTCGCTCGATGAACATGACAGGTGTTTCCCCAGTAGACGTGGGCCACCGGTTAGAACTAAGCGTGCTCTCGTCAGCGATGACTTCGTGTACTGGGGCGGGGGCGAAAAGTCTATATGCCCTCCTAAATCCTTGGACTTCCTCAGAAGAGCGTTCTCCAACGGCAGCAGAGGGCACAGACGCTTCACCGATAAGCGAGTGCAGACGTTCATCGAGTGGTTCAGCAAGCAGCCGAGACACAAGCAAGGGGAGCCGTTCCATGAGGCTACACTCACCCACCAACGCCGTCCCCGCAAGAAATGCTGACGCCTCCCACGGCAGAGAGTGCGCCCTCCGCGTCCGCCTCACCCGATTCGTGACATCCGCCCCTTCCGCCAACAGCCCGCGTCCACGTACGCTGTTCCCATGAGCACAGCGGTCGAGCGCAGGGGCAACCGCAACCCAACCGGCGGGATGAGCAGGAATGGGCAGATTCGAGCAGTTATGACCAGCGAATGAGCAGCCGATGAGCAGTAATGAGCAGTTGGACTGCTCACCCCGCGGGGCGGATCCAGAGGTGAATCAGGACTGATGAGCAGAAATGAGCAGAATTTTCCCTGTGAAAGGTTCGCTGTGCTTCAGCTCCTCACTCCTCCGCCGCACGCCTGTATAATCCCACCACGCGCCCGATCCGGCGCTCGCGATTCCTGATTCAACCGGAGGTTCCTTCCGTATGCAGCTCGCCAACCGGCTCGACCAGCTCCCGCCGTATCTCTTCCTCGAGATCAGCCGGAAGATCGCGGAGAAGCGCGCCCAGGGCATGGACGTCATCAGCTTCGGCATCGGCGACCCAGACATCCCGACGCCCGAGCACATCCTGACCGCGCTCAAGACCACCTCCGACGACCCGCCCAACCACCGCTACCCGGAGTCCGACGGCCTCCCTGAGATGCGCCAGGCCATCGCACGCTGGTACACGCGCCGCTTCGACATCGAACTCGGCGACAAGGAGATCGTGCCGCTCATCGGGGCGAAGGAGGGCATAGGCCACATGGCCCTCTGCCTCATCGACCCCGGCGACATCGCGCTCGTGCCGGACCCCGCGTACCCCGTTTATTCGGTCGGCACCATGTTCGCTGGCGGCACGTCCTACATGATGCCGCTGCTGGAAGAGAACGCCTTCCACCCGGACCTCTCACAGATACCGGAAGACGTCGCCCGCAAGGCGAAGGTGCTCTGGTTCAACTACCCGAACAACCCCACCGGCGCACTCGCGACGCCCGAACTCTTCGAGGAGGTCGTGGCATTCGCGAAGGAGTACGACATCGCGGTCTGCCACGACGCCTGTTACTCAGAGGTGACGTTCGACGGCTACGTCGCGCCGAGCTTCCTGCAAACACCGGGCGCAATGGACGTGGGCATCGAGTTCCACTCGCTCTCCAAGACCTACAACATGACCGGCTGGCGCATCGGCATGGCCATCGGCAATCAGCAGCTCATCGACGCGCTCGTACGGGTGAAGTCCAACCTGGACTCCGGCATCCCGCAGGCGGTGCAGTACATGGGCATCGAGGCGCTCGACAACACGACGCCCGAGTGGCTGGCCGCCAACAACGAGGTCTACCGCAAGCGCCGTGACCGCGTCGTGGACGCCCTCACGGCCATCGGCTTGCAGGTGAACCGGCCCAAGTCCGGCTTCTACATCTGGGCGCGCTGCCCGGACGGCTGGACCTCGGCCCAACTGGCCACCGAATTACTCGACAAGCACGCCGTCGTCGTGACGCCCGGGCGGGGCTACGGCGAAGCGGGTGAGGGCTACATCCGCCTCTCGCTCACGACGCCGGACCACCGGGTCGACGAGGGCCTGCGCCGGCTCGAGGGATGGCGGCTGCCGGACGCTCCGGCAGGGTAGGACACGAGCGCCTTCTCCGTACTGGACACAGGGAAGTAGAATCGAAGACACCAAACCGGAGCGGCTCACTCATAGCACGGCAATCCAGAACGATACAGACGGCCCGGACGCCTGAGCAGGCGCTGCTCGTAGGCGTGGGCATCAAGGGCAGACGCTCGCCCTGGACGATCGCCGACTCCCTCGACGAACTCGCCCAATTGGCCGACACCGCAGGCGCAGAGGTGGCCGGATCGGTTTCCCAGCAGCTGGAAGCGCCGTCCCACACGTACGTCGGCAAGGGCAAGTTGCAGGAGATCGCGGACGCGCGCCACGCCATCGGTTTCGGCACCCTGATCTGTGACGACGAGCTGACCCCCACGCAGCAGCAGAACCTCGAGCGCGCCCTCGGCGAGCACGTGAAGGTCATCGACCGCACCGCGCTCATCCTGGATGTGTTCGCACGGCATGCGAGGACGCACGAGGGGCGCCTGCAGGTGGAGCTGGCGCAGGCGGAGTACCTCCTGCCGCGTCTGGCAGGCCAGTGGAGCCACCTGGAGCGCCTCGGAGGCGGCATCGGTACGCGGGGCCCCGGCGAGACGCAGATAGAAACGGACCGGCGGCTCATCGGTCAGCGTATCCAGCGGCTGAAGCAGGAGTTGGAGAAGGTGCGTCGCCACCGTGCTCAGTACCGCGCACGACGGCACCGGAACAGGCAACCCGTGGTCGCGCTCGTGGGCTACACGAACGCCGGTAAGAGCAGCCTGCTGAACGCGCTCTCGAACGCGGGTGTGCTCGCTCGCGGCCAGCTGTTCTCGACACTCGATCCCGTGACACGCAAGGTGCGCCTGCCGGACGGAGCCGAGGCGCTGCTGACGGACACGGTGGGTTTCATCCAGAAGCTGCCCACGGCGCTCGTCGCAGCGTTCCGCGCAACGCTGGAAGAGGTCCAGGAAGCGTCGGTGCTGCTGCACGTCGTCGACATCTCGCACCCGAACGCGGCGGAGCAGGTGGAGGTCGTCGAGGACATCCTGCGCGACCTGAAACTCACCGACACGCCGCGCGTGCTCGCATTGAACAAGGTGGACCTGCTGGACTCCGACAGTGGTGCAGGCTTTGTTCCGAGCGCGGATGGCATCAAGGCCGTGCTGACGTCGGCAGTGACGGGAGCTGGCCTGCACGAGCTTCTGCAGGCAGTGTCCGCACAGGTTGCCGATGATGTACCATCCGGCGCCGAACCGGCGCTAGCAGGCGCGAAAGCAAGACGAGGAGCGACCCACGGGAATCATGGCTGACGACGAACTCTTTCAACTGCCTGAGCATCCTTTCTACAGTTGCGAGGAGGACTGCTTCCTGGTCGCCGACGGATCGCAGATGGGCACGGCGGCAGCCATCCTGGCCCTGGAGCCGTTGCTCAAGCTGATGGTCGGCGAAGGCAACATCTTCGAACGGCGTCCGGTGAAGGTCGCTGAGAAGGACGATCTGCACGTCAGCGTCGAATGCGACGGCGGCGAACTGGTGCACATCGACTTCGACGCGCTCACGGCGCGCAAGACGACTCCGCAGGGCGAGTTCCTGTACCGGGGCGGCCTCGAGGACGGCAACGACGGCATGGGATATTTCCCAGCACGCTAGACCGCGTTTCGCGGCGCTGCCTGACTCCCAGGTCATGCAGTCCCGCCGGACGGGCCTCTACGCAGCCCATCCGGCTGGTAGG
>DAOUHT010000079.1:0-17943 GCA_034428375.1 Dehalococcoidia bacterium
CCCCTCCCGGGGGGAGAGGGAGTCAGGCGAGGTTCCTGCCTCCGCAGGAACGACGGGGGGTGTTCCACCGGAAGCACGCCCACCGTCCACTGCCCCACCGGGTACCCTCACTCCAGCCCTGTCCCTGGGGGAGAGGGGGTCAGGCGAGGTTCCTGCCTCCGCAGGAACGACGGGGGCTGTTCCGCCGGAAGCACGCCCACCGTCCACTGCCCCACCGGGTACCCTCACTCCAGCCCTCTCCCGGGGGGAGAGGGGGCCGGGCGAGGTTCCTGCCTCCGCAGGAACGACGTGCTTCGTCTCGTCGGCGTCCCCGGTGCGCGGAGCGAGGTTGCGGAAGATGGCGTCGGCGACGAACGGGGTCATCGGGGCGATGAGCTTGTCGAGCGTGAGCAGGCAAGAGTAGAGCGTCACGTATGCCCAGGTCTTGTCGTCGTCGTTCTCCGCCTTCCAGAAGCGTCGGCGGCTGCGCCGGACGTACCAGTTGGAGAGGAGGTTCACAAACTCCTGGATGCGGCGTCCCGCGCCGGTGGGGTTGAGCGAGTCGAGGTCGTCCGCGACCTGCGCGACGAGGCCGTTCAGCTCGGAGACGATCCAGCGGTCGAGCTCGTTCGGCGGTGGAGCGGCGAGCGTCGGCTCACCCACGCGGCCGTCCTTCCAGTATTCGGCGTGGGCGTCGGGGTCGAAGCCGTCGATGTTGGCGTAGGTGACGTAGAAGCTGTAGGTGTTCCAGAGGGTGAGGAGGAACTGGCGGAGCGTCTCCTTGACGAGGTCCGGCGAGAAGCGGCGTGCGTCGCCTGCGGGCGCGGCGGTGAAGAGGTACCAGCGCAGAGCGTCCGCGCCGTGCTCGTTCATCACGGTCCAGGGGTCGACGACGTTGCCCTTCGACTTGGACATCTTCTCGCCCTTGCCGTCCAGGATGAGGCCGAGGACGAGGCAGCTCTCGTAGGAGGGCTTGCCCGTGATGAGGGTGGAGAGGGCGAGCAGGCTGTAGAACCAGCCGCGCGTCTGGTCGACCGCCTCGGTGATGTAGTTGGCCGGGAAGAGCGGGCTGGCGATGAGGTCGTCCACGCTGTTGAGCGTGACCTCCTCGCCGTGTGGTCCGGGCACGGTGACGGGGTACTCCCACTGCGCGAACGGCATCGCGCCAGAGTCGTACCAGGCGTCGGCGACCTCGGTCACGCGCTGCATCGTTCCGCCGCAGCCGGGCTCGCCGCAGCGCAGTTCGACGCGGTCGACGTACGGGCGGTGCAGGTCGAGGCCGTCGAGCAGGCCGCGCGTCTCGTCGGTGACGCGCTCGGCGAGGTCGGCGGTCGAGCCCGCGACGGCGATGTGCCGGGGGTCTTCAGCGCAGCGCCAGATGGGGATGGGCGTGCCCCAGTAGCGCTCGCGCGAGACGGACCAGTCGACGTTGTTGCGCAGCCACTCCCCGAAGCGGCCCTCCTTGATGTGCTCCGGCACCCACTCGATGCCGCGGTTGCCCGCGAGCATCTCGTCCTTCATGGCGGTCGTGCGGATGTACCAGGACGTCTTGGCGTAGTAGAGGAGGGGCGTGCCGCAGCGCCAGCAGAAGGGGTAAGTGTGCTTGTAGGGCGAGGCGTCGTGGAAGAGCAGGCCGCGCTCGTCGAGGTCGCGGATCAATTGCTTGTCGGCGTCCTTCACGAACGTGCCGCCGCCGGGGAAGTCGTCGGCAAGCACGCCGTGGACGTCGACCGTGTGGACGGTCTCGATGCCGTGCGCCCTGCCGAGCTCGGCGTCCTCGGCGCCGTAGGCGACCGCGCTGTGCACGATGCCGGTGCCGTCGGCGGTCGAGACGTAGTCGGCGGGGAGGACACGGTGGGAATGGCCTCGCTGGGAGAGAAACGCGCCGTAGGGGGCGTCGTACTCGATGCCGACGAGGTCGGCGCCGGTGCAGCGCGCGACCTCGTGCCAGCCGTCGCCGAGGACGGACGCCGCGAGGGCTTCGGCGACGATGGCGCGTTCGCCGTCGTCGTTCTCCGACAGCACGTAAGTCACGTCGGGGCCGACGGCGAGCGCGCAGTTCGCGGTGAGCGTCCAGGGGGTGGTTGTCCAGGCGATGAAGGCGGGTCGGGGCGCGGTCCAGCGTCCGTTGTCGTAGCCGAGAGCCGCCAGAGCAGAGGACGACGCGCCGTAAGACATGGACTGCGCTTCCTTCGCGGGGAAGCGGATATAGATGCTGGGGTCGGGCGTGTCCTCCTGATAGCCGAGGGCGACCTCGTGGGAGCTGAGGCTCGTGACGCAACGGGGGCAGTGAGGCGTCACCTTGTAGCCTTCGTAGACGAGGCCCTTGTCCCAGAGGCGCTTGAACACCCACCATGCGGACTCGATGTACGAGTTGTGGTAGGTGACGTAGGCGTTATCCATGTCCAGCCAGACGCCGGCGCGGTCGGTCATGGCCTCCCATTCGCCGACGTAGCGGAAGACGCTCTCGCGGCAGCGGCGGTTGAACTCCTCGATGCCTAACTCCTCGATCTCCTGCTTACTGGAGATGCCGAGCTCCTTCTCGATCTCCAGCTCGACGGGCAGGCCGTGGGTGTCCCATCCGCCACGGCGCAGGGGCCGGAAGCCGCGCATGGTCTTGTAGCGGAGGATGACGTCCTTGAACGAGCGCGAGAGCACGTGGTGGATGCCCGGGCTGCCGTTCGCTGTCGGCGGCCCCTCGTAAAAGACGAACAGCGGAGCATCCGCGCGCTCGCGGTCGACGCGGTGCGTCAGGTCGGCCTCGCGCCATGCTTCGAGGACCGAGGTCTCCAGCTGTGGGAAGTCCACCTTGCTGGAGACGGGTTCATACCGTTTCTTCGCGTTGCCAGTCATGCTCCTCCGTTCTGCAAAAAGAAAACGCCCATCCGCTCACCGGCGGACGGACGTTGCCGTGGTACCACCACCATTCCCTATGCGCCTTGAGGCGCACGGGCACTCATCACCTCGCGCCGCGCACGGATGCGGGCGGAAGGCTGCCGCTGTAACGGGCGGACTGCCCGTCCGCGCCTACTGGTTCCCCGTGCGGGGAAGGTTCGGGCGGCGGCTCGGGAGGGATGTTCGGCAGGTCGCGCGCACCGGCTCGCACCGTACCCGGCTCGCTCTGCGCGCGGTGGCCTGCGTACTCGTCTCCGTCGCAGCCTGTCGTTCGATGGTAGCGGGAGGGGCGCGCAAGCGTCAAACGGGTACGGACAGCACCAGAAGGAGATGTTTGCTCCGCACCCCCGTTACGTTGACGCTCCTCTTGGCGCGCCCGTAGAATCGCAGGAGTGCCGTACCGCTTCTGTCGCGGGAACTGGTGCAGGGAGAGGGGTCCAACCTTGGATATCGGTAATGCGCTCACGCGCTATCTGTCGGAACGTGCACACAAACTCGATTCTTACGCACACCAGGAGCTCCACCGCTTCGCGCGCGCCATGCGCGACCAGAGCGGGTCGGAACGCTCCGTCGACCAACTGAGAGCTCCACACGTCGCGGGGTACGCCGAGCGGGAGGTCGCCAACGGCGGCGACGTTCATGCCCGCCTGCGCCCGGTGAAGGAGTTCCTCACGTATCTCAGCAAGAAGGGGCTCCACACGGAGAACCTCTCCACGCACGTGAAGATCCCCAGGCCGAGCATCAGAGGCGGAACCGCCGTCGCTTCCACTCGTCTGGCGTTCCAGACGATGGAGATGACGGAAAGCGGACTGGAAGCGCGCAAGAAGGAACTGACAGAGCTGAAAGGCCAGCGCCCCGAGATCGTCGAGGCCATCCGGATCGCTGCCGCAGACAAGGACTTCCGCGAGAACGCGCCGCTCGACGCCGCCCGCGAAGAGCAGGGCAAGATCGAAGCCCGCATCCGTGACCTCGAAGAGGAGATACGCCGAGCGGAGATCATCGACAGGAGAGGCGGCTCCGGCGTCGGCGTCGGCGCCGCCGTTACCCTGCACGACCTGGACAGCGGCAAGGACGTTACCTACACCATCGTCGACACGATGGAGGCAGACCCCATCTCCTTCAAGATATCCGTCTCTTCGCCTGTCGGCGCCGCTATCGCGGGCCGGGGCGAGGGCGCCCAAGTGAGCGTCCAGACTCCCAAGGGCGCGCGCCGCTACAAGATCAGCAAGGTCAAGTTCTAGGTCACAGCACTGTTCGGTTCCGTACGCAAGCGCGTTCGCCGGCTCCTCTGGGGAGCCGCTTACCGCCGTGTCGTCAGGCCGCTGCTGTTCATGCTCCCCCCAGAAACTGCCATCAACGCCGGCACGCGCGCGCTTGGCGTGCGTCCTGTGTGGCGCATGCTCGGGCCATCGACCGACGAGGTGAGCCTGCCCGCTTCGGTCGGCGGCATCGCGCTGCGCAACCCGGTGGGGCTGGCTGCGGGCCTGGACAAGCACTGCGCCAGCCTGGACAGCCTCGCCGCGCTCGGGTTCGGGTACGTGGTCGGCGGCACGGTGACGGCACAGGCCCGCCCCGGCAATGCGAAGCCGCGCGTGCTGCGGCTCAAGGAGCAAGAGTCCGTGATCAACGCGCTGGGATTCCCCGGCGACGGCATGGACGCGGCGCTCGCGCGGCTCGAACGGCTGCGCCGGATGGCCGCCCGCGTCCTCGTGAGCATCGCCGCGCTCGACGAAGAGGAGACGGCGGAGTGCGCCGAGCGGCTGCAGCCGCTCGTGGACGGCGTCGAGGTGAACATCAGCTCACCGAACACGGCGGGGCTGCGCCGCTTCCACGAACCGGAGGCGTTACGGGGCCTGTTGAACGGGCTCAATGCGGTGCGGCTGAAGCCGCTCTTCGTGAAGATTCCCCCGTGGACCAACGACGCGGAGCGCGAGCAGATACTTGCGCTCGTTCGCGTGTGCCGTGAAGCGGGCGTGGACGCGGTGACGGCGGCGAACACGATCCCCGTGGAGGACGAGCGTCTCGCGACCGGACGCGGCGGCCTGAGCGGGCGTGCGATACTGGGGAACATGCTGGCGATGCTGCCCGACATACGCGCCGAACTGGGGAGCGAGGTGGGACTGAACGCCTGCGGGGGCATCGCCTCCGCAGACGACGCCCGCGCGGCGCTGGAGGCGGGGGCCGACACCGTGCAGCTGTACACCGCGCTCGTCTTCCGGGGACCGGGACTCGTCGAGGAGATATGCAGCGGCCTGCGCGTGCAACCGCCGGAGGGGTGGCGATGACGCAGAAAGAGCGCGTCCGCGCAGCCGAGGACGTACTCGCGGCGACGGGCCCGCTGCGCAACCTCGCCGACGAGGTGCGCTCCTATCCGCTGCGCCTGCTGCGCCTCGTTGCCGAACAGCACGCCGCCCGCAACGCGCCGGTGTCCGACCACCTGCTGCGGCTGCCTCCGTACCTCGGCGAAACCGCGCTGCGCGGTCTGCTGGAGGGCGGGTTCGTGGAGCGCGTGACCGCCGCGTATGCCGTGTATGCGTACGCGCCTACGCCGGAAGGACTGGCGTTGCTGGCGTCGTTGGAGGAGCGCACGGGCGCATCGAAGGCGCGTAAGCCTCGCAAGCGGGGCTGAACCAGCGAGACGCCGGTCCCGGCTCTGTTACCCGCGACGCCTCAGGCTCTGCTCCGGCGCAGGGTCACGTAGGTGACAACCGTCGACGTGATGAGGCTGAGCAGCCCCCCGATGAGGATGTCTATCGGCACGAGGGCGGCGGGCCAGCTGGAGAACGTCACGAAGATCGGCGCGATGTAGGTGGCGTAAGCCGCACAGCCCAGGGCGAAGCTGTTCCGCGCCGCCTTGCCGAGATTCCGCTCCCTGACCGCCGGTTCGATCGCCAGGTAAGTGTTGGCGAAGGCGATCAGCAGGAAGAACGCCAGCAGGGCGAGTATCTCAACGCCGCTCCAGGTGTCCATCTGCTTCCCGTAGGCGTCAAGCAGCGCGTCGCTGCCGCTCGCCTCGTGGAGACGCTCGTACATGCCCACCGCGATGGGCGAAACGTTCCACACGATGTCGACTACCGCGTAGACCAGGAATGCTGCGATGAACCGGATATGCACCACGCACCTCGCGCCGCGTTTAGGCCGGACGGCTTGCCGAGCTTACATGAGAGCAAGTCTGTGTAACTACGGGTACAGGTATGCGTTACTTCGCTATCCGTCAGCGCTCGCGTCCCCGCGCCCAATTGAGTTCGACGAAGCCCTGGCCGACGACCTCGCCGGACGGGTCGAGCACGTCGACGCCCGCTTCCCAGTAGGTGACGCCTATCGTCTCGCTGCGGTACTCGGACTCCTCTTCGAGCGGGCGCAGCGCCAGGGAGAGCCCCTCGCCGGGGACTTCGACGTTCCAGTGCGTGCGGTAGGCCGTCTCGGTGACGGGGCTGCGCCAGACCGGCTCGCCGGGAGTGAACGAGACCTCGTCTGCGAGGAGCGTCCGCGCGGGCTGGCCCGGCCTTCGGAGCGTTGCGTAGCGCTCGATGAGCGGGCCCTCGCGGTCGTAGAGGCTGGAGATCATGAGGTCGGTGCCGTCGTCGAGCTGGATGCTGGCCCAGTCCCACTCGACGGCGACGGGCTGGAAGTCGCCCCACTGCTTGTCGAGCCACGCCATGCCCGTAACACTCGTGGTCGAGCCGTCGGGGAACGTGAGGGTCCCGTTCAGGGCGAGGCGCGGGCGCGTGTAGTAGTAGGTCACGCCGGCGTAGTCGAAGTCGACGAGCCCGCCCTGGTGCAGGAGCGGCTCGGTCGTTGCGTGGAGCGTGAGGTCGTACGCGTAGCCGCCTGCCTCGGCGCGCAGCGTATAGAACTCGCCGCCGACGCCGGACATGAGCGTTCCACCCACCGCGAGTTCGAAGTCTCCCGGTGCGGTCTCGACGGGGGCGGCGACCTCGAACAGTTCATCGTGGACATACCCCGTCGCGCCGCCGAGCCCGATATGCCGGACGTGGGCCGCGACGCCGGTGGACGGCTCGCGGATGCGGAAGACGACGTCGTGCAGCGCGAAGCGCTCCTGTTCCTCCGACGTGAAGTGCGCGTTGAAGTACCACCACTCGACCAGGTAGGTGTGCGGCGACTCGTCGGCGGGTAGCGTGACCGGTGGGAGTTCGCTCAGGGGTATGGGCGTGGGCAGTGGGAACGGCGTTGCGGTGGCGGTCGGGGTGGGAGTCGGCACAGGGGTGGCGGTTGGTGTTGGTGTGGGGGTTGGGGAGGCGCACGCAGCCAGCAGGCCGATGGCGAGCCCGAAGGAGGTGATGACGCGTGTTGCTCGGTTCATCGGCTTCTCTGCAAACCAGCGTACCGAATCCGTGACGCTTTGGGGAGTGCTTGACCTAGAATAGCCCGCACGATGCGACCCGCACTTCCCACCACCCCGCGCGGCAGAGCCCTGCTCGCCGCCGCCGTCGTTGTTGCTCTTGGGCTGCTCTACCTGCTCGTCTCGTTCTACATCGTCGACACCGCGCTCGTTGCGGAGCGGAACGAGATCGAGGAATTCCCCGAGGACTTCGGGCTGGCCTATGAGGAGGTCGAGTTCTCGCCGCGCGACTGGCCAGCGCTCACCCTGCGCGGCTGGTGGATGCCCGCGAAGAACGCGAAGGGCACCGTCATCCGCGTCCATGGGCTGGACGGCACCCGTGACTCGTCGTTGGGCCTTTCCAAGGCGCTGGTGGACGGGGGGTACTCGGTGCTCGCCTTCGATCTGCGCGGGCATGGCGAGTCTGACCCTGCCCAGATGGGCGCGGGTATCCACGAGCAGGACGACCTGCGGGGCGCCATCGACTACGTGCTGACCCACCGCGGCGCGGAGCCGGGTCGCGTGCTGCTGTACGGGGACTCTTTCGGGGGCGCCATCGCGCTGATGACGGCGGTGGACGAACCTGCGGTGGTGGGCCTGTTCTCCGACTCGGCGTTCACCAGCGTGTCCGACCTGCTGATCCAGGAGGTCGCCGACCGCACGAGAGCGGCGCGCTGGAGCGCAACCGCGCTGCGGCCGGGGATCCTGTTCGTCGCCCGCGTCGCCAAGGGGCTGGACATCAGCGAGGTGCGACCCGTCGACTCAGTTGCCCTGTACGACTACTCACTGGGCCTCGTCCACTGCTCCACCGACGAGCGCGTTCCGCTCGAACACCTGATACAGATACGAGCCCAGGTGCAAGCGCCACCTCGAATGACCGTTTACGAGGGCTGCGAGCACAGCCAGGGGTGGGAAGACTACACAGACCACTACGAGGCGTACCTGGTGGACTACTTTGACGAACGCCTGGGGCTGTGAGGCGAGGCAGGTAGAAGCGCTGCTATAAGCGTGCGCAGGGTAGGGGCGGTTCGCGAACCGCCCCTACGGGCGAGAAGTAGAGGCGCGAGGCGCGCTCAGGCGCGGGCGGGGACTGCGCCGTCCAGCGGAGGCGCGTCGGAGGCGAAGAGCTGCTCCAGGTCCGGGCCCTCGATGCTCTCGTTGAGCATGAGGTAACGCGCGATCTGGACGAGCTTGGGGTAGTTCTCCAGCAGGAGCCGCTTGGCAGAGTGGTACGCGTCCACGACGATGGACTGCACTTCCTCGTCGATCTCCTGCGCAACCTTCTCCGAGTAGTCCCGCATCTCGGAGATCTCACGCCCGAGGAAGACCATCTCCTCGCGCTTGCCGAACGTGCGGGGCAGCAGGCTCTCGCTCATCCCGTAGCGCGTGACCATCGCTCGCGCTATCTGCGTCACCTGCTCCAGGTCGTTGCTCGCGCCGGTGGTGACCTCGTTGAACGTGATCTCCTCGGCGACGCGACCGCCCAACGCCATCGTGATGCGGTCGATGAGCTGCGGGCGGGAGTAGAACATCCTGTCCTCTTCGGGGAGGGACTTGGTGTAGCCCGCAGCCATGCCGCGCGAGACGATGGATATCTTCTGCACGGGGTCTCCGTGCTCCAGCAGGTGCCCCACAAGAGCGTGTCCGCCCTCGTGGTAGGCGACGATCTCCTTCTCCTTCTGGGAGATGACCCGCGTGCGGCGCTCCGGCCCCATGGTCACGCGGTCGATGGACTCCAGCATGTCGGACATGGCGACGGTCTTCTGGTCCCGCCGCGCTGCGAGGATGGCGGCCTCGTTGACGAGGTTGGCCAGGTCGGCGCCGCTGAACCCCGGCGTCTGGCGGGCGAGGCGCTCGAGGTCGACGTCGTCTCCGAGGGGCTTGCCCTTGCAGTGCACTTCCAGGATGGCGACGCGTCCGTTGATGTCCGGCAGGTCCAGCACCACGCGGCGGTCGAAGCGTCCAGGCCGCAGGAGCGCCGGGTCCAGGATGTCCGGGCGGTTGGTCGCGGCGATGACGATGACGTTGGTGCTCGTCTCGAAGCCGTCCATCTCGACAAGGATCTGGTTCAGCGTCTGCTCGCGCTCATCGTGGCCTCCGCCCAGTCCCGCGCCACGGTGGCGTCCCACGGCGTCGATCTCGTCGACGAACACTATGGACGGCGCGTTGCGCTTCGCCTGGTCGAAGAGGTCGCGCACGCGGGACGCTCCCACGCCGACGAACATCTCCACGAACTCGGAGCCGCTGATGGAGAAGAACGGCACGCCCGCCTCTCCGGCGACTGCCTTGCTCAACAGCGTCTTGCCGATGCCGGGCGGGCCGACCATCAGTACGCCCTTGGGGATGTGCGCCCCGAGCGCGAGGAAGCGCTCCGGGTACTTGAGGAACTCCACGACCTCCTGCAACTCGGTCTTGGACTCCTCCACTCCTGCGACGTCCGAGAACATCACTGTTGGACGGTTCCCGGTGTTCATGCGCGCGCGGCTCTTGCCGAACCCCAGCGCCTGGTTATTGCTCCCCTGCGCCTGGCGCATCATGAAGAGCAGGATCGCTCCGAAGAAGATGAGCGGCAGGAACTGCAGCAGTATCCCGAATAGGTTGCCGAGCCCGCCGCTGCGGTGCACCTCTACCTCGATCCCGCGCTCCACGGGGTCTATCTCTGCGGACTGGAGTATCTCGAAGATACTGGTGCCCGGTTCCTTGGCGGCGATGAGCTGCTGGTTGGCAACTCGCGAGGTGGCGATGATGCGGTCGCCGTCGACGACGATGCTCGATATCTGTCCGTTCTTGGCCAACGCCAGGATGGAGGTGAGGTCGCTCTCATCGCCTTCCTGCCCGGGCGAGAACAGCATGAAGAAGACGGCGATGACCGCCACGAAGATGATCAGGTAGATGAACGTGTTGCCGATCCAGCGGTTACCCATCGAACTCGTCGCTCCCAGGAGCGCGCTCTGCGCCTGAATCTAGCTTACCGCACTACGAGTGAACCGGCAAAGCTCGCGTGTCATTCACGCCTCTGCGAACCGTTCTGCATAGCCCGAGCCGGGTCCAGCGCTACGCAGATGCTAGTCCTGCGGTTCCAGTTCCAGGGGTCTGAAGTAGAGCCCCCACTTCTCCATCAGCCGGGAGACCTCCGGCGATTCCACCTTCATGAGGTCCGTGAAGAACCCGGCGATGGCATGCGCGTGCAACTGGTCCGGGGTCGCCACCCAACTGGCCTCCGCCGGCACCGCGTAGAGCAGCCCCGCCTGGTTCTGGGAGCGCACCTCGACGCGCGTCCCGCCGTTGTCCATCTTCACCGTGATGCCGTTCGGCATGGCCAGCCTCCTGAAACCTCGACCACAATTATACGCAGGTGCTGACGACTGTGGCACACACCGTATAATCCCGTCAGCGGCGAACGCGATTCGGAGAAGAGACGTCGATGGAGATACCCGCCGAGATACGCGATGCGATGGTGGAGCATGCGCTGGAGGAAGACCCCAACGAGTGCTGCGGGATACTCGCCGGAGCGGGCGGAATCGTGCTGCAGCACTACCGCATCACGAACACGGAGAAGAGCCCGTACCGCTACAGCATGGATGGGAGGGAGCTCAACCAGGTGCTCCGCGAACTGGACGACAACGGCTGGGAGATGCAGGTGATCTACCACTCGCACACGCACAGCCCCGCCTACCCATCCGACACCGACGTGCGCCTTGCCGCAAACTGGCCGGACCCGTACTACCTGCTCGTCTCACTGATGGACAAGCAGTCGCCGGACGTGCGGCTCTTCACCATCTTCGACGGGACGGTGGCGGAGGAGCCGGTTGTCATCGTCTAGGGCGCCTACGCGCCCCGCTCGCGCAGGTGCTCACTCTTGGTCTTGGAACTGTCCTTGGTAGGCCTGACTTGGGTTTTCTCCTAAGCGCTCGAAAACCACTTGGGCAATCTGCATCCCATCGGTTAGCTCTAGTGTCCAAGGCCCCGCGTTGTACATCTCCAAGACCAGCGAACCTCGGAACCCGGCTTGGATTGTGGGGGCGGTGATGTGCACGGCAAGCCCTAGGCGTGCCAGTGAACTCTTGCCTTCAATCCTTCCTGCTAAGTGCGCGGGAAGGCCGAATACCTCCAGCGTTCTACCTATGATTACTTGGCCGTGCCTCATCTTGTAGGGGCCTACATCGTCCAACCGGTGCTCTGGCTGCTGGGAGAGGAGTGTCATCACATCTAGTAGAGGCGGGTCTAGCGAGACTCCTCGTACTTCGTCGGGTGATGGCAGAATTCGCAGGGAAGGGTGCAGGAGCAAATCAACCGATGAAGGACCGATACGGCCCTCCGGGTAGGGGTCAATCTTGAGCTGCTGAGTGTCGAGTTCAGCCCTTATCTCAGTATCACTCAGAACCATAGCAGTTCAGTTATGCGAACACTTCTTGCTGTAGGGATTTCGGAACTACGAGATTTGGGCTGGTGATAGTGCTGGGCGGCATCGCGACGAACACTTTGTCGTCTGTCTCTGCGATCATGATGCCGTGTACGGTGTCCCCGGCAACAGCATCCGCGGGAACAATAGCGTAGAGGGCCTGCCCATTGATCTTGATGATGACCGCGACCTCTTCAGGGAAGGGACCCTCCACTAGTCTCTCAATGCGGACTTTCACTGGCTCTGGGTGTGTGAACCATCTGGGATGCTGTGTTGCTGGGGATGCCATGCAGGTGTCCTCCCTTGCAGCCTTGCAGGTGGCCGAACCTTACGCTGCTGTGTTTTGTTGAGCAATAGCGGACTGTTGTTGAAAGTAAGGTAAGCGGAGTTGTGCTGAACGCGTAAGGGGCAAGTGTCACATGTTGTCTTACGCGCCCCGCTCGCGCAGGTGCTCGACGCGCTCCACGAACCCCGCCGTGTGCGGCTCGCGCTCCAGCACGTAGCGCACAGACGCCCCCAGCGCCGTCTCCAGTTCGTCGCGCACCGCGCCGCTCAGCGCGACCTGCGAGGCCTCTGCGACGCCGCGCTCGGCGAAGTGCCGCAGCACCTTGAGGGAGTCCACGGAGAGCGGGAGGATGCTCGACACCGGAGCGGGGCACTCGTCGCAGACGACGCCACCCATCGCGGCGACGTAGCGGTGGTGGTCGGGCTCGATCTCGCGGCGGCACATGATGCAGGAGTGCAGCTCCGGCATGTAGCCGGCGTCGCCCAGCAGTCCCAGTTCCGTGTGGCGGGCCACCGAAGCGGGGCTGCGCCCGGCTTCGAGCGCGCGCAGGGCATTCAGCAGGAGGTGATACGCGGCAGGGTGCGGCGCAGCCTCCGGCATAAGCAGGTCGGCCAGTTCCATCAGGTAGAGTGCCTCGGCCAGGCGTGAAAGGTCGGCCTTCACCTCGGCGAACGACTCCGCCGACTCCGCGCCGGTGACCACGTCGAACGTGTGGCCGATTGCGATGGCGAGGTGGGCGCGGTTCAGTACGTCCAGGTGTCCGCCGAGCTTGCTCGTGAGTCTTCGCGCTCCGCGTACGGTGAGTTTGAGCTTGCCGAGCGACGGCGTCAGCACGGTCACGAGGCGGTCGGCGTCGCGCATCCGGTAGGCGCGCAGGACGAGCCCATCCGTCTTGTAGGCGCGGGGACGTCCCCCCGGTGGAGGACGCTTGAGTTCGTCGTGGTACGCCTGCGCTGTCACGCGGGTAGTGTACGACGCGCGCTCGGCGGGGCGTTCGGGACCTATTCGCCGCCGTGCACCGGGATGACGATGCCGTCCACGAAGCCCGCGGCGTCGGAGCAGAGGAAGAGCGCGACGCTGCCGATGTCGTCGCCCACGCCCACCCTACCGACGGCGATGCGCTCGGCTGCGCTCGACATCTCGGGGCGCACCGTGCCTGCCGGGCGGGGCGTGTTGATGGTCCCGGGGGCGATACAGTTCACGCGCACCTCCGGCTTCCACTGGTGCGCCATGTGGAACGTGAGGCTGTGCACGGCGGCCTTCGCCGTTCCGTACGCCGCGATGTCGGGCGCGTTCGGGTGGCGGTCGAGCCCGGAGGTGGAGCCGATGTTGACGATGGCGCCCTTGCCGACCGCTTTCATGTGCGGCACGACGGCCCTGGAGACGAGGAACGTGGTCATGACGTTGCCGATGTACGCGCCGACGAAGTCTTCGCCGCTGATCTCGAGCAGCGAAGCGCGGCTGTACTGGGGCATGTCCGGGTTGCGGCTGTAGGAGCCGCCCGCGACGTTCACGAGGGCGTCGATGCGCCCGAACCGGTCGAGTGTCTGCGCGACCATGGCGTCGATCTCGTCGGGCTCGGCGACGTTCACTGTCACGCCCAGCGCCTGCGCACCGAGCGCCTCAGCCTCCTCGACAGCCGGTGGGATGGTGTCTGCGGGCACCGACGCCACGACGACGTTCGCGCCCGCCTGCGCGAACGCGCGCACGCAGCCTCGTCCGATACCGCCGCTCCCGCCTGTGATGATGACGGTGCGTCCTTCCATGGAGAAACGCGACAGGTCCATGAGTCCTCCTCGGTGTTCAGTCTCGTGTTACGTGCCGCCGTGCAGGTCGAGGTAGGAGCCGTTGAAGAACGCTCCGGCGTCCGACGCGATGAAGACCGCAGCTCCGGCGATGTCCTCGGGCCTCCCGAACCGCCCAATCTCGATCTCGGCGAGGCTGCGCGCGCGCCGGTCCGGGTGCTCAGTCCGGGCGCGGCGCGGCGTGATGAAGTGTCCGGCGTTGATGCAGTTCACCCGTATAGTGGGCGCCCACTCCTTCGCCATGCTGCGTGTGAGGTGCATCACGGACGCCTTGGTCATGTTGTAGACGCTCATGCCGGGCTCCGGCAGGCGGTAGTCCCGCGCACCCACGGACGCCATGTTGATGATGACGCCGGCCCCGCGCTCCAGCATGTGCGGCACGACGGCCTGGCTGCACAGAAACGCGCTCGTGACGTTGATGTTGAACGCCTCGTTGAAGTCGTGTTTGGTCAGCTCCAAAAGGGGCCCGCGCTTGAACGTCGGCCCCTGCGAGCCGCCGACCACGTTCATCAGGATGTCGACCTGGCCGAAGCGCTCGATGGCGCGTTCGACGAGCGCGCGCACCGCGTCCGGGTCGGTCACGTCGGTGGGGACCCCAAGGACCGCGTGCCCCTTGTCCTCTATCTCCGCGACGACGTTCTCGATCTTCTCGACCCCGCGCGCCGCGATGACAACATTCGCGCCCGCGTCGGCGAAGCCGTGCGCGATCATCCTGCCGATGCCGTCGCTGCCGCCTGACACGATCGCCGTGCGTCCCGCGAGCGAGAAGGCGTCGAGGCTGAACTGCGGGATGGCCGTCTCTTCGGAAGGACTCTCGGTCATGCTTAGAACCACCCCTGCTCGCGGAGGACGCCGCGGAAGTACGTCACCTGGCCGACGTGCTGGATGTTGTCGTTCAGGATGGCTCCGAGCCGTGAGCCCACCGACTGCGGCGGCCTGTCCGGCGACGCCGGAGGGATGAGCCGGTCGAGGTCGTCGGGCGTGAGGCCCCGCACGACGGCTGCCGTCTTCTCGGCGACGGCCTCGAAATAGCCGGTGAGCGTCTCGAGGTCCTTTGGGTCGAACGTGTGTACGTTCTCCGGCGTGAAACGGGGAGGGGGCGCCTCCATGCCGAACCGCTCCGCCCAGCCATCCGTCTCCCACAGCGGCCGCTCGCCGGTCACGCCTGCGGTGATGAAGTCGCGCACCCACGTCATGTGCCAGACGATCCAGCCGATGGGGTTGCTGCCTTCGCCTCCGGGCTGGTGGCGCAGTTCGTCGTAGGTCAGGCCTTCCAGGGCGCGGCGCGTGTAGCCGTCCGCCCGGTTCAACGCGTCGAAGTAGAGGTCAACTGCATTCATGGGTGTCCTTTCGTGCGGCGCGGCTTAGCGCCGCTGCCAACCGAACCCGTCGAAGTAGCCGCGCAGGTACATGGCCTGTCCCGCGTGCTGCGTGTTGTCCGACACGATGCTGACGAGGCGCACGCCCAGCGTGGGGAGCGGCGTGTATTGCGGCTCGTTCAGTTCGCGGTCCAGGTCTTCGAGGGTGACGCCTGCCAGGTAGCGTTTCGAACGCTCGTAGACGGCGTCGTTGTAGCCGAGCAGCACGTCAGCCGAGTCCACCTGTACGGCTGCGGCCTCTTCGAGCGTGTGGCCTCCGCCGGTGATGGAGTCGTCCGCGGGCATCCCGAAGCGTTCGTGCCAGCCTTCGCTCGTCCAGAGTTGCGGCTCGCCCGCGAGGCTGGCGAAGTGGTCGTCCTGGATGCGCGTGAGGTGCCAGGCGAGCCAGGTCATCGAGTTCGAATGGCTGTTGGGCATCCGGTTCAGCGTCTCCGCGGGTACGCCTGTCAGCGCCCGGTGCAGCAGTTGGTTGACTCGGCCGAGGCCGTCCGCGATCAACTCGTGGGCTTCCATGGTGTGCTCCCCTGCGGTGGTGGTTGTGTCCGGCGCGCCGCCGGGCCGTGCAGCATCATACCCGCGCCGGACAGACCGGGTCGAGGGATGCCGATCCTCTGCCGATCACCGGGTGCCGCATGGCATTCCTCCCTGTTACCATCCGCTGGTTCCGGGGAGGCGGAACTGCATGGCCACACGACCCCAGAGACGGCGCGTTGACGTTCGCGTGTTTCCTTCGTTCAGAGGAGCGGCGCCTGCGGCGTCGATGCGCCGAGCCGCTACCGCCGCGCTCGCCGTCGCGGACCCGGACGGGCGCTCCGGCGCAAGCGTCGTCGTTGCCGACGACGAGACGCTCCACGACCTCAACCTGCGCTTCCGTGGCTTCGACGAAGTGACCGACGTCCTCTCGTTCGGCGAGTGGGGTGCGCCTGCTGAGGACACCGCGCTCCCTGCGGTCGAACCTTTCCCCAACACCGGGTTTCCGGCGGTCCCTGACGAGGAGCCGAGCCTCGGGGAAGTGGTGCTGTCCTACCCGATGGCGGAACGGCAGGCGCGCGAGCACAATGTGCCGGTGGAGCGGGAGGCTGCGCTGCTCGTCGTGCACGGCATCCTGCACCTGCTCGGGCACGACCACGCGGAACCGGAGGAGGAAGTGGCGATGCGCGCGATAGAGCAGCAGGCGTTGAGCGCACTGTTCCCCTCCGTGAACGGGGCGGGGGCGTCCTGATGGCAGGAGAAGTGCTCTACAGGAAGTGGCGGCCCCCGCGCTTCTCCGACATCGTCGGGCAGGGCCCCATCACGCAGACGCTCACCCAGGCGGTCGCGCACGGACGCACCGCGCACGCCTACCTCTTCTGCGGCCCGCGCGGCACGGGCAAGACCAGCACCGCGCGCGTACTGGCGAAGTCGCTCAACTGCACGATGCGCCCGCCGGCCATCGGTGACCCGTGCGGCGCGTGCGAAAACTGCCGTGCCATAGACAACGGGAGTTTCATAGACCTCATCGAGGTCGACGCCGCGAGCAACCGCGGTATCGATGAGATACGCGACCTGCGGGAGAAGGTGCGTTTCGCTCCCACCGTCGGCAGGAACAAGGTCTACATCATCGACGAGGCGCACGCGCTCACCAACGACGCCTTCAACGCATTCCTCAAGACGCTGGAGGAACCCCCTCCTCACAGCGTATTCGTCCTCGCCACCACGGAGCCTGAACGCCTTCCCCCTACCATCGTCTCCCGGTGCCAGCGGTTCGACTTCCACCGCATCGCCATGCAGGACATGACGGAGCGCCTCGCGGGCATCGCCCAGGAGGAAGGAGTGGAGGTCTCGCCGGAGGTGCTGCGCCTCATCGGACGCGCGTCCGGCGGGAGCCTGCGCGACGGGACGAACCTGCTGGACCAGCTCATCACGTCGTTCGGTTCGCGTGTGACCGTCGAGCAGGCGCGGGAGCTGCTCGGCATCAGCGGGGAGGAGAGCGCGCTGGCGCTCGTCAAGCACCTGCTCACGGGCAACACGGCGCAGGCGCTTGAGGTCATCAACAGTGTTGCGGACGAGGGGGTTGACCTGCGTCCGCTCCACCGCATGACGGTGGAGCTTCTGCGTGCGGCCCTGCTCATCAAGAGCGGCGCGGCGTCCTCGCTCGACCTGTCCAAGGACGCTGAGTCGCAGCTCTCGTTCGTCGCGAACAGCGTGTCGCTGGAGCAGATCATGCGCGCGCTGCGGCTGTTCGGCCACGTCTCCTTCCGGTTCGATCAGCCGTCCCCGCTCCCGCTGGAGCTTGCCACGGTCGAACTCGGCCTCCCGCCGGAGACCGCCGCGCCTGCTCCCGCCGCTCCGGCCCCTGCACCGGCAGCCGCCGCGCCCCGCCCCATGCAGCCTCCCGCAGCAACTGCTCCTCCCCGCCCGGCGGCGCCCGTGGCGCCACAGCCCGCCTACCGGCGTCCACCTCCGCCTACCGCTGCCGTCCCGGCGGCTTCGGTGGACCCGTCCGCCCCCATCGACCAGCGGCTCACGGCCCTCTGGCCGAGCATCCTCAGATCGCTCACCGGTGTGCCCAAACGCAAGTTCGACGTCGCCGCGCTGCTCCGCAGTTCGGGACACAGGGAGATAAGAGGCTCCGACCTCATCGTCACCTTCCCGCACCAGTCCAACAGCGAGCGGTTGATGGGCGAACTGGAGGACCCGCGCTGCCGGATGGAGGTGGAGCGCCGGTTGCAGGAGGCGCTCGGCCAGCCGCTCACTGTCGTCGTGGACACGGGCGAACAACGTTCCAACGGAGACCGCTCCGGCGAGGCGGGCGGCGGCCACCTCATCCGCGCCGCCGTCGGCTACGGCGGGCAGGTCGTGAACGAAGCGCCGCC
>DAOUHT010000080.1:0-35009 GCA_034428375.1 Dehalococcoidia bacterium
GATCGTCGAGCGGCTCGCGCCCGCCGTGAAGTTCAGCCTGGAAGAGGCGCTCGGCTTCATCAACGACGACGAGCTCGTGGAAGTGACGCCGAAGAGCTTCCGCATGCGGAAGCGCATCCTGAACCCGGACGAGCGGTACCGCGTGCAGCGCGCCCGCGCGAGGGCAGGGCGGTAGCGAGACCTAGGGAACCACTGAACAAGCGACCGTTCTCCGAGAGGATGTTGCGCGCTAAAGCGCGGACTCCGCCTCCGGCTCCGCTCAACATGACGGGCAGGGGGCGAGGTTCCTGCCTCCGCAGGAACGACGAGGCGGACTTGTTCAGACTATCCCTAGCCTTCTGTACGTGACGTATCGTCGGGGATGCTGACAGCACTCACGGCCAGTCGCTGAGTGAGCGGTATACGTCGCCGCTGGTGAAGGGCTGAGCATCAGTGGGCACGCGGAACACGACTGCATCCTCATCCGATGCGATGACCGCACCTTTGAAGCCGCGCCGCGCAAGTTCGGATAGTGCAGCGCCGAGGCTACTGTCGTTCCGCTCTGCCAGCGACCGCGCAGCCGCGAGCACATCGTCGTCGATGTTCAGCGTCGTCCGCATGATGGCGTCATTTTATCAGCGCTTCGAGGCGTACCACTGACACCCGACCCTTACGCAAGCGCTCCGCCGCTCCTACCATGGTGGGGAACTCAGGCGTAACTCTAGCTGTTCACGTAGACGCTGTCCGCGTGGCGGCCGTCCTGCTGGCGGTCGCGGAGGGCCTCGTAGTTGACACGCTGGTTCTTGATGGCCGGGTCCGTCGCGGCGTTCCGCATAATCTCCAGCGGTTCTTCGCTGACCGACTCGAACCAGTAAGGCGTGCCCTTGGGGATGAACAGCGCGTCCTTCGGCCCCAGCTCGACGGACTCGCCGTCCTTGCCGTAGAACCTCGCGCGGCCTGCCAGCACGAACCAGACCGCGTCCTGCCCGGAGTGCGCATGCAGGTTCGTCTCGCCGCCGTCCGGGCTCACGACCTGCACGTTCACGCTGAGCAGCCCGCTGTTGGCCAGCATCGAGCTCCGCTTGGGTGACCCTGCCAGGTCAGGCGTCTCGTACCGGATCGCTTCCATCCCGCCGATAGTCTCCCGTTCCATGGGCATGCGCCACCTCCTCGCTCGTGCGTTCGCTGGGCCAACGATACTCCTTCCCGAGCCGCGTGTCGTATAGTGCGGGCACCACTCGAGGAGGCGCGCCATGAGCGACGGCGACCTGAAGATAGGGTTCATCAAGCCCGGCGCGGGGAACACGCATTACGACGAGTTCGCCGCCATGATTCCGCCCGGCATAGACCTGGAGATGGTGGAGCTCGGCGTCCTGCGCACCGCACTCACCGACTTTGCAGGGCGGGCCGACGCCATCCTCGAGCGCGCTGTAACTCAGACACGCGAGTCAGGCTGGCAGGGCGTCATCATCCCCGGCGCGCCGGTCGAGGTGCAGAACCCCGGCCTGCGGGCGCGGCTGGCGGAGGCGCTGGACGTGCCGTTCACGACGGCGCTCGGCGCAGGGGAGAACGCGCTTCGGGCGTTCGGCGCGAGCCGCATCCTGCTACTTACCCCGTTCGACGCGTACATGAACTCGCTCGTCGTACCGCACCTCACCGCGGCCGGGTTCGACGTGCAGTTGGCCGATCTCGGATTCAACAGCGAGCAGGAGGCGGTAGACCTCGATTCGAGCGTCGTGTTCGACATGGCCCGCGGTGCGGTGCGGGCTGCGGACGGCGTGCAGGCCATCTACTTCCAGGGCGCGGTGCTGAACCCGCTGCCGGTCATCGACGAGATGGAGGCTGAGTTCGGCCTGCCCATCGTGGCGAGCAACCCCGCGATGCTGTGGTCGGTCGCCTCGCAGCTGGGCGGAACGTTCAGCATCGCGGACAAGGGACGGCTCGTCAGGGAGTGGCCGGCGCTTCCGTAGGGCGCGCGTGCGACATCTGCCCCTATCGCGGGTGCTTGTCGCACGGTAGCCTGATGGCTTGAATGCGGGGGTCCCATACCCCGCGCGGTGCGTGTGAGCATCGGGGCCATCCGGAGAAAGCAACGAAATGCAACACAATTCAGAAAACGTCGCTCCTCGCTGCTCCTGGCAGCCTCAGTTGTGGCGTGGCAGATCGTTGCATGTGCGTTGCTTTCGTGTTGCGTTCCGTCCGTATCGGTGTTGCATATCGTCCGGGTCAGCGTTGCATTATTCCGTGGGCATAGCATCCGGCGAAACGGTCGGGAGATGAAGGCAGAGAGGAAGGCGTCTTGAGACTCGGCATAGCGTTACCTATCGACTTCGGCGCAGAACCTGCGGGCGTACAGCCCGAGGGCGACATCATCTCGCAAGGCGCGAGGGCGGCAGAGGGGAGCGGCTTCGACAGCGTCTGGTTCTTCGACTCGATAGGGCGGGGGCGGATGTCGCTCGACCCGCTCATGGGAGCGGCGGTGGCGGCAGCGGCGACGGAGCGCATCGAGGTCGGGCTCGGCATCCTGCAGGTGCCGCTGCGCCACCCGGTTGAGTTGGCGCAGCGTGTCCTCACCGCGCAGGTCATATGCGGCTCGCGCCTCCTGCTGGGTGTCGGCTCCGGCTCGACGCGCGGCGACTTCGAGGCCGTCGGCCAGCGGTTCGAGGACCGGATGACGCTGCTGCGCGACGGGCTTGCGACGATGCGGCGGCTGTGGGACGGCGAGACGGTGGACGGGGTGAACCTGGCGCCGTCGGATGCCGTCCGAGGCGGGCCGTCGGTGCTCATCGGCAGCTGGGCGGGGCCGCGCTGGATCGCCTCCGCGGCGGACGACTACGACGGCTGGATAGCCTCGGGGTTCTTCTCCGGGTACAACACGCTCAAGGAAGGGCTGGACCGCTACCGCGCCGCTCGCGGCAAACGGGCCGTCGTGACCAACATCTCGCTCGACCTGAACGCACCGACGGAGTTCCTGCGGGATACGGAGAACGCCTTCCACCTGCGCTGCGCCCCGCCCGATGCAGCGGTGCGCCTGCAGCGCCTCGCGGACGCCGGGTTCGACGACGCGGTCGTCGTGTATCGCGGCGGCGCCCCGCCGGACCTCGCGGCGATACGCGCGCTGCTGCCGTAGCGATGGGGGAACCAGGGATGCAGGCGAACGCGCCGCACGGGGTTCCTGCCTCCGCAGGAACGACGGGAGGGCACGCAGCCGTGCCGACGCTCGCGCACCTCGTCCAGCGGACGGCGCGGCGGCTGGAAGCCGCGGGCATCGGCGACGCCCGGCTGGAGGCCGACCTCATCTGGACGACCGCGCTCGGCATCGACCGCGCTGCGCTCTACGCCGCATTCCGAGATACGCCGTCGGTGGAGGAGATGGAGCGCGCGGAGGCCCTCTGTGCGCGCAGACTCAACCGCGAGCCCGTCGCCTACCTGATGGGGACGCGCGAGTTCTACGGCCTGCCCATCGCCGTCGGCCCGGGTGTGCTCATCCCGCGCCCGGAGACCGAGACCGTCGTGGAGGAGACGCTGCGGCTCGTGGAGGTTGAGGCGTCGCCGGTGCTGGCGGACGTGGGCTGCGGCAGCGGGGCGATAGCCGTCGCGCTGGCGGCCTCGCGTCCCGACGCAGTCGTCTACGCGCTGGACGTCGCGCCGCGCGCCCTGGAGCTCACCGCGCACAACGCGGAGGCCCACGGCGTGAGCGAGCGGGTGCACGTGCTGGAGAGCGACCTGCTCGCCGCGTTGCCGTGCCCCGTGCACGTCGTCGCGGCGAACCTGCCGTACGTCATGGCCGACGAGATTCCGCTGCTGGAACCGGAGGTGTCGCGCTACGAACCGCGCGAGGCACTGGACGGCGGCGCGGACGGACTCGTGCTGCTACGACGCCTGCTGGCGGAGGCGGGCGGGCACCTGCTGCCCGGCGGTGCGCTCGTGATGGAGATGGACCCGCGCCAGACCGCTGTCGCGGGCGACGCGGCTGCTGCCTGCTTCCCCGGCGCACGCATCCGGGCGGTGTGCGACCTCGCTGGCCGGGAGCGCGTGCTCGTTGTGGAGACGGGGCGGCGACGTTGACCTGAAGGGCGATGCTTGGCACACTCTGCGTCGAGGAACATGGAGGGAGAGGACTATGAGCCACCACGAACACCACGATCACGACCACACCGAGCCACCGTCGGACATCGAGCTGCGCGTGAAGGCGCTCGAATCGCTGTTGGTGGAGAAGGGGCTCGTCGACCCGGAGGCGCTCGACGCGCTCATCGACCTGTACGAGGACAAGATCGGGCCATCGAACGGGAAGCACGTCGTGGCGCATGCATGGGCGGACGAGGAGTTCAAGCAGTGGCTGCTGAACGACCCGAACGCCGCCATCGCCTCGATGGGCTACGTAGGCTCGCAGGGCGAGCAGGTGCGTGTTGTGGCGAACACTGACGATGTGCACAACCTCGTCGTCTGCACGCTCTGCTCCTGCTACCCTTGGCCGCTCCTGGGGCTCCCGCCCGTGTGGTACAAGTCCGCGCCGTACCGCGCGCAGGCCGTCGCCGACCCGCGCGGCGTGATGCGGCAGTTCGGTTCGGAGATACCGGGGGAGAAGGAAGTGCGCGTGTGGGACTCCACGTCTGAGATGCGCTACCTCGTCCTCCCGCAGCGCCCCGAAGGCACGGAAGGCTGGAGCGAGGAGCAGTTGATGGAGCTCGTGACGCGCAACTCCATGGTGGGTGTCGAAGAGGCGAGGATTCCGGCAACGGCAGGCACAGCATGAACGGCGTCCACGATCTCGGCGGTATGCAGGGCTTCGGGCCGGTGCAGCCCGAACCGGAGTCCGAGGAGCCGGTCTTCCACGAGGAATGGGAGAGCCGGGTGTACGGCATGACCCGGCTCCTGGGGCGTCTCGGCCTGTGGAACCTGGACAAGGCGCGCTACAACCGGGAGCAGTTGCCTCCCGCCGACTATCTCTCGTTCTCCTACTACGAGAGCTGGTTCGCGGGCTTACAGAAGCAGTTGGTGAAGTCGGGCCTCATCTCAGAGGATGAGTTGCAGACGGGCAGGGCGTCGTCTCCCGTCCCGGAGCGCATCATGGAACGGGTCGTGAACGCCGAGCAGGTGCGTGCGGTGCCCATCATGACGACGAGCTACGTCCGCCCTGCGCCCGCGCCTCCCCGCTTCACTCCGGGCGACCGCGTGCGCGCCCTCAACCGCCACCCGCGCGGACACACCCGCGAGCCGCGCTACGTTCGCGGCCACGTCGGTACGGTGCACGAATACTATGGGTCGCAGGTGTACCCGGACCTGAGCGCGGAGGGCGTGGACGAGGGGCGCCATCTCTACAACGTACGCTTCGATGCGAGCGAGCTGTGGGGCGAGTCTGCCGCCTCCAACAGTGTCGTGTACGTCGACCTGTGGGAAGACTATCTGGAGCCTGCGCCATGACGGGCGTGCAACCGCCCGGCGGCGTGAGCGGACTGGGAGAGATTCCACTGGGAGACGACGGCAGGCCGGTGTTCGCCGAGCCGTGGGAGGCGTCGGCGTTCGCGCTCGCGGTGCGTCTCTCCGGTGAGGGCCACTTCACGTGGCACGAGTGGGCCTCGACGCTAAGCGAGGAGATACTTGCAGCGCAGCGGAGAGGCGATCCGGACGTGGGAGACACGTACTACCGGCACTGGCTGCGGGCGCTGGAGCGCCTCTGCAGGGAACGGGGCCTCGTGTCCGAGCCTGAGGCGTCGGATCGCAAGGAGGCGTGGCGGAGGGCGTATCTCAACACACCGCATGGCAAGCCGGTCGACCTCGCAGCAGGCGGTTAGGACGCGGACGCAGGACCAGGCGCGGGTCGCCTGTGAGAGAGGGCCGGGTGCCGCGTCCGATTCCCCCTCCCACAGGCCCCGTTGCGGCACTTCCTCCATGTCGAATGGCGGCACAAGGAGGCTGTATCCATTGTGGGAGGAGGTCTGTTGCGGCTGTGTTACGTGCGCGTTACGCGGCTGTAACGGTTTGCAGTCAGCTATGGCGATGGCCTGATCGCCAAGTACGTATACTGAACTGATGCGTTTTCACGGACGAGTCGCACCCATCAAGTCGGAGACGGCCCTGGCAAGAGGGAACCTCTGGCGCATCTTCGGCTTCCTTGCACCGTACTGGTCCCGGCTCGTCCTCATCCTCGCGACTGTTGCTGCTGCGGCTTCCATCGGGCTCGTGCCGCCGCTGCTCGTGCGCGGGCTCATCGACTCCGCGATCGCTGGTGCTGACAGGCAGTTGCTGCTGTGGCTCTCCGCAGGCCTGTTCCTGGCTGCGGTGGCGCTCGGGCTGGTGGGCGTGTTGCGGAGCTACCTGAACACGGTCGTCAGCCAGCGGATCATGTACGACCTCAAGCTTCGCATGTTCAGGCGGCTTCAATCGCTCTCCCTCCGGTTCTACACGGAGGCCCGGACGGGCGAACTGATGTCCCGGCTGACGAGCGACATCGCCGGTATCGACACCATCATCTCGGGAACGCTCGTCACCATCTCGCAGAACGTGCTGATCCTGACGACGACGCTGGTGACGATGATCTTGCTCGACTGGCGGCTGACCATCGTTTCGCTGATGGTGTTGCCCTGGCTGATCATCCCGACGCTGACCGTCGGGAAGCTGCGCCGGCGCCTACGGACCGAGCGGCAGCAGCGGAGCGCGTCGGTCAATTCGCTGATGGCGGAGAGCCTCGGTATCAGCGGGCTGATGCTCATCAAGACGTTCACCCGCGAGCGGGAGGTGCTGGCGCGGTTCCAACGCGAGAACTGGGAACTGATGGAGTTGCAGGTCCGCGAGGCGCTCGTGGGGCGCTGGTACTTCATGCTGCTGTTCATCGTGACGACCGGCGGCCCGGCGGTTATCTACTGGTTCGGCGGAGGGCAGGTCATCTCCGGCTCACTGACCATCGGGACCATCGTGGCCTTCGTTGCGCTGCTCAGCCGGCTCTACACGCCGGCGACGGACCTGATGTCGCTGCACGTGGATATGGTCACGTCCGCCGCCTACTTCGAGCGCATCTTCGAGTACCTCGACCTGGAGCCTGACATCGCGGATGCGCCGGGAGCAGTGGACATAGAGAACACGGCGGGGGCCCTGGCGTTCGAGAACGTCGTCATGGAGTACACGCCCGGGCGGAAGGCGCTGGACGGGCTGGAATTCGTTGTGGAGCCGGGACAGATGGCGGCCCTGGTGGGGCCGAGCGGAGCGGGGAAGACGACCACCACCTACCTCATCCCCCGCCTGTACGACCCTACCCAGGGACGGGTGCTGCTCGACGGCGCCGACATCAAGGGACTGAAGTTGGAGTCGCTGCGGGAGCAGATCGGGTACGTCTCGCAAGAGACGTTCCTCTTCCACGACACAGTGGGCGTCAACCTGCGTATCGCGCGCCCGGACGCGACCTACGATGAGATGGTGGAGGCGTGCCGCGCTGCATCCGTGCTGGACGTGGTGGAGAACCTTCCTGAGGGGTTCGACACCGTGGTCGGGGAGCGGGGCTACCGGCTCTCCGGCGGCGAGAAGCAGCGGCTGGCCATCGCGCGGATGCTGCTCAAAGACCCGCGTATCCTGATACTCGACGAGGCGACCTCGTCCCTCGATTCGCATTCGGAGCGGGCAGTGCAGTCGGCACTCGCCAGACTGACCGAAGGCCGCACGACCATCGTGATCGCACACCGGCTCTCAACGGTGAGAGCCGCAGATGTGATCCTGTACGTCGAGGAGGGCAGGGTGGTCGAGCGGGGGACCCACTCCGAGCTGATGGCCCTGGACAGGCGCTACGCCGACCTCTGCCGGGAGCAGTTCACCTCGATGATGGGCGCTGGCTGGTTGGACTAGAGCCCCCTCATCCGGGAGTAACGAGAGAGGCCCCGGAGCATTCCGGGGCCTCTCGTAATGAGTGCAGCCTGCCTGGGCTACTGCTCGAGCCAGGCGTTCTCGAATATCTGGTGGTACATCTTGTTCGTGCCGCGCCAGCCGACGTTCTTCACCTCCGGCCTCGCGACGATGCCGTTACCCCACACCGGGCTGGTGATGCGGTACTGAGCGCTCGCCACGTAGGTCTGCAACTGCGCCAGCACACCTGGGCGGGTTTCAGGAGTGGAAGCCCACAGGTCTGCTACGAGGGCGTCGAGCGTCGCGTCGGGTGCAAGCGACAGTCCGTTGGCTGGCCTCTGTCCGCTCCAGTAGTAGGTGGACGCGAGGTCGTTGAAGTCGAACGAGTTGTTCCACCCGAAGTACAGGTCGTCCCAGGTCTGCTGGCTTCCCATGCCGAGGAACGGGCCGTACTCCTGAATGTTGAACTGTGCGTCGATGCCGACAGCGCGGAGCATCGTGAGCATGATTTCCGCGACGCCCTGCCACGGGTCGCCGTACGCGGGCGTCCAAACGACCGTGGTGCTGAAGCCGTCGGGGAACCCGGCCTCGGCCAGCAACTCCTTCGCCTTCTCAGGGTTGTACTGCTGGTACTGCGCTATCTCCTCCGGGTAGTCCTCCAACTGGAGCGTCTCCGGGTCAAGCGGCCAGCCCTGCAGGACAATCTCGCCGTTGCCGCGCAGTGCGGTGTCGATGATGGCCTGGCGGTCGAGTGCCATCGAGACGGCGCGGCGAACGCGAACGTCGTTCCACGGCGCCTTGTCCAGCCGCATCCGGATGCCGAGGTGGAAGAGACTGGGGCAGGACTTCACGAAGAAGTCCGGGTTCGTCCGCTGGATCTCTTCCTGCACGCGCGGGCCTGCCGCGGGGAAGACGTTGATCAGGCCGGAGCGCAGCGACGCCAGTCGCGTTGCCGCGTCCGGAATGATGTGCGCCTCCACCGTGTCAGCGTAAGGCAGCCCTTCCTTGAAGTAGTTCGGGTTCCGCTCGAACACGACCTTCGTCCCTGTTTCGTGCTCGGCGAACATGAACGGCCCGGTGCCGACCCACGAGGCGCTGGGGTCGTTCAGCGCTTCCTCGCCGGACGCCTCCTCAGCCACGATCCAGCCCTGCCGGTTACCGGACGTGACGCCCCTCACGAAGTCGAACGGCTGCTTGAGGTGGATACGGACGGTATAGTTGTCCACCTTCTCGGCGCGGTCGAAGAAGACCTGACCGACGTATGCCTGACCGGCCAGGCCCGTGGCGAACCGCTCGTTGTACGTGTAGACGACGTCGTCCGCCGTGAGCTCGCGTCCGTTCAGCGGGGCCTTGTCATGCCACTGGATGCCTTCACGGAGTTTGAACTCGAGGATGGTGGGTTCGACGTACTCCCAGCTCTCCGCTATCTCCGGATCGAGGTCTATCTCACAGCTGTCGCCGAGCTGCGGTGCAGGCGAGTAGAGCGGGTTGAACACGAGTTCAGCGATCTTGCGGGTGGGGTCCCAGAAGCGGGTGCGGCCCCATGGGTCCCAGCCCGGCGGGTCGCTCCGGATCCAGTACGCCAGCGTGCCGCCGTACTGCCCCTCGGGCGTCTCCATCATGGAGTCGTCCGTCTCCTCCATCGCGGGTTCTTGCGTCGCCTCCATCGCAGGTTCCTGCGTCGCCTCCGTACTGGGCTCGCTCGTCGCAGGCGCTGCCGGAGCGCTGGTCGCGGTTGGCGTGGCCGTCGGGTCTTCTTCCGACGAGCATGCCGCGAGCACCGCGAGGCTGGCGAGTGCAAGGGCGAGGAGCGCGAACGCTCGGAGTGTCCATCCTCTGGTCATGTCTTCCTCCCAAGGCACAACTACGCATAGCAGCGGAGCACGCTCCGCTGCGAGAGCGTTTGTACGCTTTCTTGGGCGTTGTGTCAATGAACCGGCCACCTGCAGGGGGGTGAGCAACTTACGACTGTGCGTCTATCAGCACGAACGCAATGACGCACGGCGCGTCGCCACGGTTATTCCAGTTGTGCACCGTGGCCCGCTGCACCAGCACGTCGCCTGCCTGCAGGTGTACCTCGACCCCGTCGTCCAATTCCATGTCTATCTCGCCGGAGATCACGACGGCGTAATCGATGGTGGGCGTAACGTGCATGTCGCGCTCGTTGCCGGGCGAGAACTCGATGATGCGGAAGATCGTGCCGCGGTAGGAGGGCGGACGTTCCACCGTCCGCGCGCCTAGGTCCTCCCGCCCGGTCAGCTCCGCGGGCGTCGAGTCGGTCATCCATGCGAGCACCGTCTCGACGCCGGGACGCGGGTTGCGCTTGTTGCTGGCCGTGTCGTCGACAAATACGACGGCCTTTCCGTTGTCATCGTGGCCGGTTACTACCCTGCGAACGTTCAGCGCCATGAGGCTCCTCCCTCTCGAAAAACGTGGTGTTGCGCCCGCATCCTACGGCGAGGTGCTTCATCCTGCCAGATGGCGTCCGCCTTGTTCGAGGAGCGAGGCCAGTGCTATCCTGCTCCCATGCTGAGCCGGGCTCTCCGGCTCGTCCCAAGCGTGGGCCTGTGGCGCAGTTGGGAGCGCGCCTCAATGGCATTGAGGAGGCCGGGGGTTCGAATCCCCCCAGGTCCACCAGAATTCCCGACTGACACTCTGCGACCGAGGATGACCTGTGCGGAACAGGTCGTTAGACGCGTATGCAGGCGACGGAATGTCCCGGACTCTTCTCTTCGAGTGGAGGCACCGTGGTGCGGCATTCGTCTATGGCCATGGGACACCGGGTGTGGAACACGCATCCTGTGGGAGGGTTCAGAGGACTGGGGATGGTCCCTTCGAGGATGATCCGCTCCCTGCTGCGCTCAGCCCTGGGGTTCGGGATAGGCACCGCGGACATGAGCGCCTTCGAGTAGGGATGCAGCGGCTCCTGGAATATGCTGACCCTGTCGGCTATCTCCATGATCTTGCCGAGGTACATGACCGCTACACGGTCGGAGATGTGGCGCACCACCGACAGGTCGTGCGCGATGAAGAGGTACGTGAGCCCGAACTGCTTCTGCAGGTCTTCCAGCAGATTGATGAGCTGCGCTTGTATGGAGACGTCCAGCGCGGAGACCGGCTCGTCAGCCACGATGAAGTCCGGCTGCACTGCCAGCGCCCGGGCGACACCGATACGCTGGCGCTGTCCCCCACTGAACTCGTGCGGATACCGGTCTGCCATATTTGGGTTTAACCCCACGGTACGGAACAGGTCGGCAACCCGCGCCAGGTACTCCTCTTTCGTTTCGACCAGCTTATGCACTCTGAGCGGCTCACCGACGATGTCGCCGGTCTTGATCCGGGGGTTGAGTGAACTGTATGGGTCCTGGAAGACGACCTGGATGCGCCGGCGCATCGCCCGCATAGCCCCGCCCTTGAGGGTTCCGAGGTCGACACCGTCGAACGTGATGCGACCGCTCGTGGGCTGGTAGACCTGGAGTATGACGCGCCCGATGGTGGTCTTGCCTGAGCCGCTCTCCCCCACGAGCCCCAGCGTCTCGCCCCGCCGCACAGTGAAGCTCACATCGTCTACAGCCTTCACTTCCCCTACCTGGCGCTGCAGGATGACGCCCGACATCACGGGGAAGTACATCTTGACGTCGCTGACTTCCAGCAGGTTGTCCTGGCTTGACGCTGCTGTGGTAGGGGCGGGGGAGGTCTGTGTCATGCTTCTGTCTGCACGAGTTCCAAGGGCCCGAACTCGTGTCCTTTCCAACACGCGTACACGTGTTCGGTGCCGTCCTTCGACGAGAGCGGAGGCATCTCGGCGCGGCAGTGGTCGTCCGCATGGGGACAACGCGGGACGAAGGAGCAGCCGGGAGGAAGCCGGTCCAGGTCCGGCGGCATCCCTTCGATAGACGCCAGCCTGTCCTCGCGGTCCACGTCCAACCGGGGCACGGAGCCCAGCAGTCCGCGTGTGTACGGGTGCTTGGGCGTTTCGTATATCTCGTCCGCGGTTCCGCGTTCGATGATCTTGCCCGCGTACATCACGTTGACGCGGTCTGCGTACCGGGCAACCACTCCGAGGTTGTGCGTGATGATGATGACTGCCGTTCCCAGTTCGGTGCTGAGATTCTTGATGAGTTCGAGTATCTGGGCCTGAATCGTCACGTCGAGCGCGGTCGTTGCTTCGTCGGCGAGGAGGAGTCGTGGGCTGCAACTGAGGGCGATCGCAATCATCACGCGCTGACGCATCCCCCCACTGAACTGGTGAGGGTAGTTGCTCAGGCGGCTCTTGGCGTCCGGTATGCCGACCATCTCCAGCAGTTCCACGCTCCGGCGGACCGCTGCCTCCGGCGAGTACCCCATGTGGAGTTCGACCGTCTCTGTCAGTTGTCGTCCTATCGTCAGCACGGGGTTCAGGGAGGTCATCGGCTCCTGGAAGATCATGGCGATCTTGTTGCCGCGGATGCTCCTCATCTGGCGTTCCGACAGCTTCATCAGGTCCTGGTCTTCGAAGATGACTTCCCCGCCGACGATCCTGCCAGGCGGGTTCGGGATGAGTCGAAGGAGCGACAGGGCACTCACGCTCTTGCCGCATCCGCTCTCGCCGACGAGGCCCAGCGTCTCGCCCTCCTGGAGGTCGTAGCTCACGCCGTCCACGGCTTTGACGATGCCACCCTCGGAGTTGAACTCGGTGCGAAGGTTATGCACCTCCAGCAACGTACCCAAACAACAGCTCCCTTCTAGCCAGTTCGTACCTTGCAAGCCTACAGTCTGCTAGGAGTCGCCTCGCCGCAGACGCGGGTCGAGTACGTCGCGCAGAGCGTCGCCGAGCAGGGCGAAGGTGAACACGACCGCCGACAGTGCGACGCCGGGGAAGATCACCATCCACGGCGCCGCCTCCATGTAGCCGCGCGCGCCAATGTTCAGCATGCCGCCCCAACTCGGCGAAGGCGGCGGTATGCCAAGGCCGAGGAATGCCAGCCCGGCCTCGGCGACGATCACGCCGCCAAGCGCGCCCGTCGCCAGGACGAACACTGGCCCAAGCGTATTCGGCAGGATGTGCCGCAGGACCATCCGCAGCAGGCTCACCCCGATAGTCACCGCCGCCAGCACATACACCTCTTCCTTCACGCTCAACGTACTCGAACGCGACAGGCGCACGACTCTAGGCACGATGGCAACCGATAACGCGATGCCCACGTTGAGCAGCGATGCGCCCAGCGCAACGACGAGCAACATGGCCAGAATGATGAACGGGAATCCCATCAACACATCGACCACGCGTTGCACCACCAGGTCGAGCTTGCCTCCCAGGTAACCCGAAAGGACTCCGATGACCATGCCGGTCACCGTGCCCAGCCCGATGGCGAGGAAGCCCACCTGGAGCGAGATGCGCGCACCGTAGACGACCCGGCTGAAGACATCACGGCCAAGATTGTCCGTACCCATGAAGTGCGATGACGAAGGGGCCTCCAGCCGTTCTGCCGCGACCTGATCGCGGATCGGGTCGTGCGTTGCAATCACAGGCGCGAACAGCGCTATGAATGCGAGCAGGATGAGCACGACGGCGCTGATGGCGCCCGCGGGTTTCCGGCGCGCGAAACGCTTCAGGTTCTGCGCCAGCGTACGCTTCGGTCTCGCCTCCTCGACCAACTGATCGAAGGCTGACCGGCCCCCTGCTGTTGCTTCTATCGCCATCCTGTCCAGACCTCCCAGTCCACCTACGAGTACCTGACTCGCGGGTCTACGTACGAGTACGCGATGTCAACCACGAGATTGAGGCCGAGCATGAAGAAGACGAGCATCATCGCCAGGCTCTGTACGACAGGGAAGTCCCTGCCCACGGATGCTTGGACGATTTCCTGACCGAGGCCCGGGATACCGAACAGGTTCTCCAGGATCACGGTGCCTCCCAGCAGCGTGCTCACCTCGAGGCCTCCCAGCGTGATGACCGGGATGAGGACGTTCGGCAGGCTGTGCCGGCGCACCACCAACTGCTGGCCAAGCCCCTTCGCCTTGGCGGTCCGCACGTAGTCCTGGGCAAGCACTTCCAGCATGCCTGAACGCGTGATACGAGTCATGTAGGCGCTGAATCGCCAGGCGAGGATCAACGCAGGCCAGATCATGATCTGGAGATGGTGGAACGGGTCCACCCAGATGTTGGAGTAGCCCAACGGGGGTGACCAGCCGATCTGCGTCACCATGAAGAGCAGGAGCAGGAGCGCTATCCAGAAGTTGGGCATCGATTGACCGAGGATCGCCCCCATGCGGAGGACATAGTCCGGCCACTTATCCTGGTACAGGGCAGAGAATACCCCGAGTGGCACGGCGACGATTATGGAGAGCAGCACCGTATAGACGGTGAGTTGCAGCGTCACGGGCAGACGCCTGGCGATGATCGAAGAGAGAGGCTCGGTGGAGCGTATCGACTCGCCCCCGAAGTCTCCGTTCACCATGGACCAGGCCCACTTGACGTACTGGATGGGGAGCGGGTCGTCCAATCCAAGCTCAGCCCGGAGCTCCCTGATCTGCGTCTCGGTGTAGCCTCCGCCGCCCTCCGCGGCTTCCTGCCCGAGGATGGCGAGCGCCACATCCCCTGGCAGGATCCGGAGTATCCCGAAGATCAGGATGCTCGCGAGTATGAGGGTCGGGATGAACAGGAGCACCCGACGTGCTATGTACTTCTGCATCCCATACTCCTCAGGCCGTTTCCTCCTTACGTTCCTTCATCGCGCTCTACTTGTCCAGCCAGACCGTCGCGAAGTCGAGGTTGCGGCGGTAGTTGTCGATGGGCACCTGGATGCCCTTCACGTACTCCCGGACGACCGTGTGGGTGTTCTCCGTGTAGAGCCACGCCCCGTAGGCCTGCTCCACGGCGATGTACCGCTCCATCTCCTGCGCGATCTCGATCCGCTCTTCGACACTGCCCGCGCTCGCCAAGCGGACGAAGAAGTCGTCCACCTTCGTGTCGTTGTGCTTCGAGTCGGCAGTAGCGCTGGTGCCGGCACTGGACGTGATTGACCCGTATTGGCTGGGCAGCGCGAGCGTCGGGCCGCTCATCACCATGTCGTACGAACCCTCCAACGTCCTGGCTGCCCGCGTGGCGTCGTCCACGAGTTGAAGGTCGATACGGATGCCGAGATCTTCCAACTGGCCTACCAGAGGCTCACAGACGAACCCCCATAGTCTGCGGCACATGAACTCAGCCTCAAATCCGTCCGGGTAGCCTGCCTCGGCCAGCTGGGCCTTCGCCTGCTGCCGGTCGGCATCCTTGGTCGCGGGGTTCCAGCCGGGCGTTTCCATAAGCCCGGGGTTCGCCCATGCGGTATCAGGGTCGAACATGCCGGTCATCTTCCCGAAGCCGCCGAACGTCACCTGGACCAGTTCCGGGCGGTCCAGCCAGAGGTGTATGGCCTGCCTGACCCGTACGTCCTGTAGCGGCCCCTCACGGAGCGTGTTGAAGGCGAGCGCCCAGAAGCTGGACTGCGCCATCTCCAGGATCGTTACCCTTTCGGGCCCGAGAGTGGAGAAGATGGCTGCCTCACGCTCGGGGGTGAGCTGGAAGCCGGAACCGCGGGCGGTCGCGTCCAAGCGTCCGGTGCGGAACGCGGTGTCCATTCCGGATGGGTCGGGCGTTATGAAGAAGTCGATGCCGTCGAGGTAGGGGAGCTGGTTCCCGTCCTCGTCCGTCTTGTAGTACTGGTCGAACCGGCGCATCTTGGCAACGCTGCCGGGCCGGTATTCCTCCAGGTAGTACGGGCCGAGCGCGACGAGCCCTACGTCCAGCGGGGAGACGTTGACGTTCCCGGCGTCTATCTCGGGCTGCATCAGGTGGCGCGGATGGGCGATGATCTGGTTGTCGACGGCGAGCAGCTGGTCGAAGTCGAATACAGGGCTCTTGAGGTTGATGACGACGGTGAGGTCGTCCGGGGCCTCGACGCTCTCCACCCACCGTGCGAAGTTCCAGCTTACGGGGCGCCTCGAGTTCTCCCCGACCGTTACGCCGAACACGGCCAGCTCCAGCCAGAATTTCACGTCCGCAGCGGTGAGCTTGACCCCGTCGTGCCAATAGACATTGTCGCGGAGCGTGAACGTCCATGCCGTTCCATCGGCGTTCTTGGACCATTCGGTTGCCACGCCTGGGCAGACCGCCGTACCGTCGTCAGGGCATTGGCGGATCATGTTGCCCATGCCGAAGAGCGACCCGGCCGGCATCAGCACGCTGATACTGCCGGACCGCATCGGGTCCCAACCCAGGGGTGGGTCGGCGCGGGTGGAGAAGTTGGCGATACCTCCGTATCGGGATTCCTCTTCCATCATCATCGCTGTCGGGGTAGGGGCGGGAGCCGCCCCGTCTCCGCTGTCCGACGGCGCAGCCGTCGCCGCGGGCGCCTGCGTGTCCGGCGCGCTGGTTGGGGTGGGGTCAGGGTCGTCGTCCGACGTACAGGCGGCCAGCGCCATGGTCAGGGCGAGGATGCCCACAAGAAGCGCCAGTGCCTGGAATGCACGCTCTCTGATCTTCATTGAAATCCTCCCTGGTCCACTTGCGTTCTCTTACTCTGCTGCCGCTGGCGCGACGAAGGTGATAGGTGCAGTTGCCAGGGAGCCCATGCTGCCTTCAGCGCGGACGGTGTACGTGCCAGGGGCGGAGCTGATGCGGTCCATCCTGAACCGTCCGCGTTGCGTTGATTCGAACGTTCCGTATGGGGATGCATCGACACCACCGACGGTGCCGGGGCCGTAGACGTCGGTGTGGAAGATGATGAGAACCGATTCGCCTGGCTGGAAGCCCCAGCCGGTGACGGTGAAGGTGCGCTCAGAGCCGAGCGTGTAGACCGCCTTGTCGAGGGATATGCCTGCCGCAGAGGCGGGTGCGGGGTCACCGGGAGGGCCCTGAGCGCCGTCAGCGCCGGCGGGTCCAGTGGGCCCAGCAGGCCCGGCGGCTCCCTGGGGACCCGGCTGTCCCGCGGGTCCGGCGGGGCCTGTCTGTCCTGCTTCGCCCTGGCATGCGACGGCAACCAGTGCGACCGTGAGCATCAGAAGGCAAACGGCTGGAATCATTCGCATCGGAGTTCCTCCCTCTCACATGCCATTGCGAAGAGCAGACTCGGGCATCTAACAGCCAGCGCATTCTAGAAATGGGCGTGTGGCCTGTCAACAAAATCGAAGGGTATAGGACTGGTGTGTGACTGATTTCACAGAATTTCCCGGATACGATAGACAAGTGACAAGCCAATTCTGCTGGAATTCAACGGATTTCGACCAAGAATCCACTCGCTCCAGTCGCGTAGAGCGCGTCAGCGCCAGCCGCGACGCCGAAGACCGTGCTGCCTCCCATCTCGGTGCGCCATCGAATCTCCCCTGTCGCAGAATCGATTGAGGCCAATATGCCTGTGCCTGTTCCGACAACGACTTCGTTCCCAATGACGGTGGGGGAGGTTGCTGCGGGAGCATCGAGGTGAGCTTGCCATAAGGCAGCGCCCGTCTCCTTGTCGTAGGCGAACACCGTCCCGCCCGCCGCGCTTGCATACACTCTCACTGCATCGACCGCGGGAGTCCCGGTGAAGCTCTCCCTTCTTTCCTGACGCACCCAGACGACGCCCTTCTGGGGCGGCAGTTCGCTCGCCATCCCCCACCTGAACATCCACTGGCGAACGTTTCGGGTCGACTTCTCAAACGGCCACTCCCGGTTGTCCCAGTGCACGCGCCGGACGGTCCCGCTGATGTCTGCGGCATAGACCGAATCTCCAGCGATCGCAGCAGAACCGTCGGCGAGCGATACCTCGTAGTCGAACCACCGTTTCACCGTGTGCCTGTCGATGAAGTGAATGAGGTTGTCCTGGGAGACGATGACTACGAGGTGTTCGTTCACCGCAGGGCCGGAGGTGATGCGCCCTTCCGTGGCGAAGCTCCACCGCTCTTCACCCGTCAGTGCATCGAGCGCGTAGAGGCGGCGGTCGCTGGAGCCTGCGTACAGCACGCCATCAACGACAGCCGGAGAAGAGCGTACGGGGGCGCCGGTTGGGAACGTCCAGGCGGTGCTGCCGTCCTCGCGGTCGAGGGCCGAGACTTGTCCGTTCAGCATGCCGAAGTAGATCAGGTGCCCGGCGATGGACGGGGTCGAACTGATGGGCGCCTCAAGACATCTGCGCCACAGAGGAGCGCCGTCCGAGGCGGAGAAGGCGTGCATACACCCGTCGACGCCGCCTGCGTACACAGCGCCTTCCAGTACGACGGGGCCACCTCCCGGTGGGGCGCCGAGGTCTGCCTTCCAAGTGACCTCGCCGGTCAGCGACGTGGCTGCTTCAGGCATCGCGTTCGCCCGGAGCGGGCTTCCGCCTTCGGTGGGCCAATCGCCGGTCTGAAGCTCGGACGTCAGGCCTGATGTGGGGTCAGGGAGGAAGCGGGCGAGCCCGATATTCTCGGCAGCTGCCCACGTCACAGTCAGCAGCAAGAGAACTGCCGCCACCGCCCGTACGAGCGTCCGCCGATGCCTGGCGCGGGCCCGCCACCGAGCGACGAGAGGAGGGTCGGAAGCGGCCAGAAGCTGCGTTCGGCATCCGTCGCAGAACCGCGAACCCACCTCATTCGTGTGCCCGCAGACGTGACACACCGATGAGGCGCCGGTCTCACTCAACGCGTGGCCTCAGGTGCTCAGGCTCCCGCGTAGTTGACCGGCTGCAGAGCGACCCGGTGCTCTCTCGTCGCTTCGACCCAGTCCTCTTCCTTCTGCAGGACGGTAGCCGCGGACCGGACCGCAAACAGCGTGGGGTCGTCCGCGCTTGGTGGCAACTCGCCGGTGTCGCGGAATGCCTTGGATGCGTTCAGCAGGCGGTAGCGGGTATGGATGATTCCGGAGTCCGTTGAGACGAGGTGCTCCTTCGTCCTGTCGTAGATGGGCCCCATGGTCTCCTGCATGCCGGAGTCCTGCGCCCACGTGCCGGGAATGCCGCACCAGCGCTCGGTCTGCTGAGCGTGGTAGTCGTTCCAGTAGTCGTTCATGATGTTCTGGCGCGGTCGCCACTGGCTCCCGGGGAGCGTCGGGTCAGGCGGCATGAAGCCCACGGTGCCGATGTTGTACACACCGGGGCGCTTGTCCATGTTGTCGAGCTCTTCCTCGGTCAGCGGACGGTTGGGGTGGTACGTGGCACCGAAGACCATGGTGTTCTCGTCGTCGATGGGGATCCAGGCGCGGAAAGCCCGTAACGGGTCTTTCCCGTATGGGCCGGTCATCGTGTAGAAGGGCAGCACGAACTGGCTCATCCGCCAGTAGTAGTTGTCCTCGTCCACGTTGCGGTGACACCCGATCAGCACGCCGTAGTCCGTGTCGATAGCCTCGAACACCGGGCAGCGGTCGATCTCCTTGTAGTAAGGGCCCATGGTCTTTTCGTTGGGCTGGGCCATCTGGAACGGGAACTTCGTGTGCAGGTAGGAGTTGTGCGAGTTGTCGATGTCGCCTTCCAGCGCCTGAACGAAGTTGTTGATCTGGAGCCGCTTGGCTATGTGTCGGTGCTCCACCGGCACCATATTCCATTCGAGGTCGGGCAGGGGGGGAGCCGGTTCCCGAGGCCCCATGTATGTCCATATGACCCCGTTCCGCTCCTGACAGGGGTATGCCTTGATGCTGACCTTGGTCTTGAAGGACTCGCCCTCAGGCGCGTTGGGCATGTCGATGCACGCCCCGGTGGTGTCGAACTTCCAGCCGTGGTACACGCATCGGAGTCCGTACTCCTCGTTGCGTCCGAAAAACATGCCCGCGCCACGGTGGGGGCAGCGGTCGTCGACCATGCCGATGTTCCCGGCGGTGTCCCGAAAGGCGACGAGGTCCTCGCCGAGCAATCGCACGCGGAGCGGTTGGCCGTTGCGTTCAGGCAACTCCGACGACATCAGCGCTGGGATCCAGTAGTGCCGGATCAGGTCTCCCGTGGGAGTCCCGGCTCCGACGCGGCACATCAGTTCGTTATCTTCCCTCGTCAGCATGGCTACCTCCTGCCGTCCTGCACAAACCTCACTCTCAACGACGAAGCACGCACATCTTATTGCAGCAATCGGAGGATTGCTATCAGATCCTGCAGCTGCGGCAACGCCCTACGTTGGTTGTGGCCTCAGCGATGGTCAACGGTCGGGGTCTGGTGCTGGAGCATGACCTCGCGCCTGGTCTGCGACGACTCCAGCATCGCGAGGCAGACCTCCATGGTCGCCTTCGCCCATCGGCCGTGATGGACGAGGGGGCGGCCTTCGGTAACGGCGAAGTACAACTCATCGATGACCGCGCCTCGGCCCTGTACGCCTCGCCAAGGCTCGGGCTCGATCAGGCTGAACCCATCGGTCGTGTACGCCCCGACCCCATCCGGGAGCATCCGGAGGTCGGCTCCTTCGCACGTAACGAGGAATGAGCCGAGTTCGCCCTGCAGCAGGGACGGCGTTCCCTGAGCGGCGCGCGCCCGTGCCACGGGCTGCTCTCCTCCGTAGCCGGTGTTGATGCGCATCGACACCTCTTCCTCGGAGGACTGCGCCGCACGCAGCGCCCTGCGGGTCTTCCCGTAGCCCGCAGCCTCTTTCGAGGCGCTTCCGCTAGCCAGTTCGGACGAGTCGAAGTGGTCGTAGCCGCTGTACGAGAGGGTGGCTACCGCGCCGTTCTCGAAGTCGAGGAACGCGGTGTAGCTGCCCTCTGTGTGCCGCTCGTGGTCGAGGTCGAAGGCCGCCGCCCGCACGCTGCGAGCCATGCCGCCCGCGATGAATCGCGCGGCGTCCACCTGGTGCGGCACCTGGTTGTACATGATGCCGCCGCCCAATTCAGTGACCAGCTCTTCGGGACGGCGTGGGCGGTAGAGGAAGTCGGTGTAGGCGCTCGCCGAGATGAAACCCAGGCGCCCGAACTCCTCATCGACGACGAGGCTGCGCATCTTCTGCACGATGGGATTGAAGCTGGCCGTGTGGCCGACAACGAGCATGGTGCCGGCCTGCTCGGCGGCGACGGTCATCGTCTCGCAGTCCTCCAGCGTCAGCGCCATCGGCTTCTCAACGATAGCGTGCTTCCCGTTAGTTGCGGCGACCTGCAGGTGTTCCACGTGCATCCCGTGGGGCGTGGCGATGTAGACGGCATCCACGTTCGCACTCTGGCAGAGGGCCTCGGCATCGGAGAACGTCTCGCCGCCGAAGTCTGCCTCGAAGCGGTCGCGGTGCTGCTTATGGAGGTCGGCCGCCGCCGTCACCCGGATGTCGGGATGCTTGGCCAGCGCGGACAGCATCCCGCTGCCGGCGCGCCCCAATCCGATCACGCCGAAGCGGAGCTCAGGCCCGTTCATCGCGCCTCCGTGCCGGGATACTATGCCGGGCAGTCCGGATTGCCGGCGGCAACCTTGCGGCGCTCGGCCGTGTGGTCGAACCAGGGTTCCTCAGCGGGGATGAGCACCGCGTCCGACCTGATCGCGTAGACCTCGGGCTCGAGCACCTCACGCGGAGTCTCCCCGGTCTCGGCGAACGCCCTGGCGGTCCGGATGAGACGCCTTCGCATGGAGATGATGCCGAGGTCCGACGTGCCGAGGTGCTCCTGCGTACGGTCGAAGATCTTCCCCATACTGAGCTGCGGCGCGGCGTCCTGCGCCCAGAACTCGGCGATGCCTGAGAAGGTCTCGAACTTCTGCATCTCCCGGTCCTGGTGGAAGTCGTTCTCGATGGAGAGCGCGGGCCGCCAGCGTCCGAACGGTGCGCTGGAGACCGGGGCGCGGTGCTCCGGCGATATGTTCCAGACTCCGGCCCTGGTGAGCAGGTTCTCGCGCTGCTCTCCGGTGAAGGGCCTGGTCGGGTGGAAGGTCACGCCGATGACGAAGACGTTCTCGTCGTCGATCGGCACCCACGCGCGCCAGTTACGGGTCGGGTTGTTCCCGTACGGCCCGGTCATCGTGTGGAAGGGCATCAGGTGCTGGCTGATGCGCCAGTAGCGTTCATCGTTCGGGGCCTTGCGCCCGGAGCCGATGCAGACGCCGTAGTCGGTCTCCACCACCTGGAAGCGGGGGTGCGTGTCGTAGTGGCGGATGGCGTCCACTCCCGCTCTCGGTGAGTTCGGGTCGAGGTTGAGCCGCGAGTGGACGAAGGAGACGTGACTCTGGTCCAGGTCGCCCTCCATGCCCTGCACCCAGTTGGAGTACTGCACCCGCTTGGACGCGACGATGTGGTCCTCCGGCAGGTCCAGCCACTCCAGGGCAGGCAGCGGCGGGGGCTCGTCCTTCGGCCCCATGTACGTCCAGATCATGCCAGCGCGTTCCACCACCGGGTATGCCACCGTGCGCACCTTCCACTGGAAGTTGCTGTCCGGCGGCTCGCTCGGCATGTCGACACACCTGCCTGCCACGTCGAACTTCCAGCCGTGGTAGATGCACCGGAGCCCGTTCTCCTCGTTACGGCCGAAGTAGAGCGACGCTCCGCGATGCGGGCACTGCTCGGCGATCAGCCCCGGCCTGCCCGAGGAGTCGCGCACCGCCAGGAGGTTCTCGCCCAGCAGCCGGACCCGTTCCGGCGACCCGTTGGCCTCGATCTCCCAGGAGAAGAGGAAGGGTATCCAGTACTCGCGGAGCAGGTTCCCCATGGGAGTCCCGGCCCCGACGCGAGTCATCAGTTCGTTATCCGTTGCGCTCAGCATGTCTCACTCCTTCAGGCCGATCGCATGACCAGCCTGCATCATAGGCAGAGGTTCATCGGCCTTCAAGCATCCTCCGAGGAACCCCTTCTCTCCCGGAGAGAACGGGCTGCTCGGAGGGTTTCTATACGTACGTGGCGAGCACGCGCTCGATGTCGGCGTGAGCGATGCTGGGCCCTGCCTCCTGAGGCACGTACTTCTTAGGAGCGCCGTTCACGAATCCCCTGCTCGGTTCAACGGGTAACCCGAGTACTTCATCGAGCTCGCTGCGGAACACGTTCATCGGGTCGCCGCCGTCCTGGACGATCTCCATCTGCTCGTTCAGCATCTTGCGGAACATGATGATGCCCTTGTCGGACTCGCCGAGTTTCTCTAGGTCGCGTCGTGCCACCGGCCCCTGCGTCACCCATGCCATGTAGTCCTGATTGAAGGTGACGTCAGTTATGAAGCGGCCGTCTTCACCTCTCAGCGGGTTGTAGTAGTACGGCACCGGGTCCTGCCGGGGCACGACTGCTCCATCGGCGGCGCGGAAGATGTAGATCGAGATGTGCAGCGTATTCTCATCGTCGACCGGGACGCGGAACTGCATCGTGAGCTTCTGCGGAGAACCGACCTGCAGGATGTTGGGGAACAGGATGGGGTGCCCCACCTTCCAGAGGTCGTGTTCCTCGCCGAGCCCCTTCAGGACGCGCCGCTTGATGATGCCGTGGTCGAACAGGTCGAAGCTGATCCGCTCGTGTGGCGCGGACTCGCCGCGCACGTTCACGGTCTGGCCTGCTGCAAGCTGCTGGTAGCGTGTCCAGTAGGAGTGGAGCCACTCGGTGTGTACGGGGTCGAGCGAGTTCTCCTGGCACTGGAGCCAGTTGCACGGCAGTTCGGTGATGGCGATGTCACACGCCACGTTCTCGGCGAACAGCGGTTCCCATTTTGGCAGGAGCGGCGTTGGCTGCGGGCCCATGTAGGCGAAGATCAGCCCGGAAAGCTCCCGGACCGGATAGCCCGCGACCTTCACCTTCTCCTTGAAGCGTCCGTCCGGGTGGACGGTCTCTTCGAAGGGTTGCTCGATGCACTGGCCGGTTTCGTCCATCATCCAGCCGTGGTACATGCAGCGCAGGCCGTGCTCCTCGGGGATCCCGTAGGAGAGGTCGACGCGACGGTGGGGGCAGAATCGTTCGATGAGGCCGAGGGTGCCGGATTTGTCCTTATAGAGGACGAGGTCCTCGCCGAGCAGGCGGACGGCCTTGGTGGGACGGTCATCGAGCTCCGCCGCTCCGGCGATGGGGTGCCAGTAGCGGCGCATGAGTTCGCCCATCGGGGTGCCCGGGCCGACCTGCGTGAGTTCCTGGTTCGCTTTGACGCTGAGCATGCGTGCAATCACCTCGCGTGCGCAGATTTGCGTAGCGTAAGGGTAGGGCGGGAGCGGACACGGGTCAAGCGCGGCGCAGGCAGTTAATGAGCGGGATGCGCCGCGCCCGGACCGCGCGCTTACGGCCTGCCGATCTCCGGCTTCGCCTCCGGGTTGTTGGTGACGACGCGCGTGTAGTACTGCCAGACGCCGCCGACCCTGGGACGCCAGCCGGAGGGGAGCACCTGCGCGAAGTGCGGCAGCTGCGGCAGCGGCGTACGCCCGGACATCTCGTCGACCAGTTCGTCCTCGAGGTAGGGGTGGTCCGGCCCGGCTGCGGAGTAGGCCCAGTAGTTCATCTTGGCCTGCTCCTCGATCTGCATCATCGTCATCACCGCGTCTTCGAGGCTGCCGCCCGCGGACGTCGCGCCATGGCCGCGCAGGAGGATGGCGGGAGAGTTGCCCATCAGCGCGGCAACCTCAGCCCCTTCCTCTTCCGTCTGCACGGTCTTGACGTGGTTCCACACCGGCAGTTCTTTCTGCACCAGTTGCGCGCCCTCCTGGTTCATGGGGCGGAGGCGTCTCCCGAGCGTCGTGGCGAGGATGGTGTAGTGCGGGTGCACGTGCACCACGGAGTTGACCTCAGGGCGCGCCTTCATGATGGAGGAATGCATGATGACCTCGAACGGCTGCGACGAGCCGACCGGCCCGTCCACCTTGTAGCCCTCGATGTCCACGACGATCATGTCCTGCGGGCGCATGGAGTGTAGTGCGTCGACCGCATAGCCACGGCCTTTCACCACGAACTTGTCCGGGTCGTTCGGCAGGCGCATGCTGGCGTGTCCCAGCGACGCGCGGAAACCGGTCGCGAGTCCCACTTCGGCGAGGACGCGGTTGGCGACCGCAACCTCGTATTTGACCTCGTCCCATTCTCTCGGCATGTTCTGGTCCTCCTGCTGGTATCAAGAGGGACTCTACTAGATACCGTGGCGCTGGGGTAGGGCGCTGGAAACGCAGGCGTCCTGTGGACGGCCATGCCGTTTCTGGTGAAAGGCCCGATGGCCAGGGACGTGCTCCGTCAAGGCACACGCCCCCTACAGGCCGGACTGGCCTGTTCGCAGCGTGTAGGCGGACTCGACGTCGGTGACGAACGCCCTCCCGTCGCCCGGAAACCCGGTCGCGGCTGTCGCCTGTATCGTGTCGGCAACCGCTTGGACCTGGTCGTCCTCGACGACGACCATCAGCATGGACTTCGCCAGTTCGTCGTAGATCTGACCGCCGACCTGCACGCCCTGCTGTTTGCCCCGGCCGAGCACGTCCCACTTCGTCATCGCCGGGAAGCCGTTCTTAGCAAGAGCCGAGGCGACCGCGTCTTCCTTCTCCGGGCGGACCACTGCGCGTACCATCTTCATGATTCGTCTCCTTATGCGTATAGGGTTAGCTGACCGGCACCATGAGTACCCGGTCTTCTGCGGGCTGTTCCCGCCTGATCTTCTTCAGCGTGGTGAGGTTGTCGATGACGACGGGCAGGAGTTCGTCGAGCATGCTCACCGGAACGAGGTCCATGATCTTCTCTCCGGGGCGCGGATCGGTCCCGGTGCGGCCTCCGACGAAGATGCTCACCGCGTCCACGACTTCGCCGTCGACGCGGGCCTTCGCCCCTTGGAAGCCGATGTCGGCTGCGTGGTGGTTGCCACAGCCCGCCGGGCAGCCTGACCAGTTCATGGTGAGTGGAGCGGCGTCCGGAAAGCGGGCTGCCAGGCTGTCGGCGAGCTCCTTGCCGAGTGCTTTGGTCTCGATCAGCGCGAGGTTGCAGTAGTCTTTTCCGGTGCAGCTCACAAGTCCGCGCGTGAACGGATGCGGTGATGGAGAGAACCGGGTGAGCAGCGGTTCATCCAGGAGGGGCTGCACCTTCGCTTCCGGCACCCCCACGATGATTGCGTTCTGGCCAGTCGTGAGGCGTATGGCTCCCGCACCGTAGACTTCGGCGATACGGGCGAGTTCCATCATGTCGCCGGCCTGCGTTCTTCCAGTAGGAACACAGAGTCCCACCGAGTAGAGGCCCGCCTGCCGCTGCTTGGTCACGCCGAGGTGATCAGTCGTCCGTTGCAACCGTACGTCCCGGCCTGAGGGAAGGAGTGGAGCGCCCCACCGCTCTTCCAGCCGCTGCCGGAAGAGTTCGGGGCCCCATTCCTGCACGAGGAAGGCGAGGCGGGCTTTCGTGCGCTGCTCACGCGCACCCTCGTCGCGGAACAGCAGAGAGATCGCTGCCGCAAGAGAGGCTGCCTCATCGGGCGCGATGAATACATCCAGGGGCTGGGCGACGGTCATACCACCCGAACCCATCTTGCCGCCGACGGCGACGTTGAAACCGTGTGTGGCCTTCGGGCCAGTGGCGGGCGTGAGTGCGATGTCCTGCGTCTCGCTGTGCGTGCAGTTCTCGAGGCAGCCGGTGATGGTGACGTTCAGCTTGCGCGGAAGGTTGGTGTAGTCACGGTTGCCGAGGAAAGTCTGAGTGAACTGTTCCCCGATCGGCGCGGCGTCGAACAGTTCATAGGGCGTCAGACCAGAGAGACTGCAGGTGTTGACGCCCCTGATGTTGTCCATCCCGGTCTGGAGCGAAGTGAGGTCGACGCCGCGCAGTGCCTCGAGGATATCGGGAACGTCCCGTATCTCGACGGCTCTGAGCTCTAACTGCTGCCGTGTGGTGATGTCTATTACGCCGTTGCCGAGGCGCTGCGCCAGCGAGGCCAGCGTGCTGAGCTGGCGCGAAGCAAGCTGGCCGTTGGTGATGCGGACTCGCATCATGAAGCGTCCGGGAGTGGGCTTGCGGAAGAACGTGCCGATCCACTTAAGCCGCTCGCGGTCGTTCGGTTCGAGCGTCTCCCAGCCGCCGTGCTGCGCGGCGAGTTCATCTATCTCTTCCAGGATGTCGAGACCGTTCTTCTCTGCCTTGAGGCGCTCGATGGGGTTCATGCGTTGCTCTGCCATGGTTTCCTACGTGTTGCTACGTGTTGCTGTACAGGGCCATAGGGACGCGCTTGGCGTATGCGGGAGCGATGGCCGCGGCCCCCCGTCCGAGGGCGCGTTCCATCGCGATGCGTTCTTCGGTCTCCCGCTCGGGCGAGAAGCGCACCACGAGCACGAGCGCGGACATGCCGGTAACGATGGCGGCGAGGTAGAGCAATGCCTGCTCCGTGGCGAGCGATTCGATGCGGAAGAGGAACCCGGCGGCGACAGCCCCCGCATTGCCGCCAGCCCCCACGATGCCTGCCACGGCTCCCAGTGCGCGCCGGTTGATGAACGGGACGACTGAGTACGTCGCACCCTCTGCCATCTGCACGAAGACGCTGAATACGAGCATGGAAAGAACGGCCACGGGCAGGATAGCCATCCGCGAGAAGACGGCCAGTGCGATGCCTTCCAGCAGGAGCACGGTGCCGAGGAAGAGCGTCCGCCCTTTGAGGCCGAAACGCAGTCCTGCGAGGTCGCCGAAGACGCCGCCGAGCGTGCGAGCGAAGAGGTTCATCAGCCCGAACAACCCAGCGATGAGACCGGCGGTCGCAACGCTCAGCCCGAACCGGTCGTGATAGTAGAGAGCAGCGATATTGTGCATGGTGAGCTCCACGCCGAAACAGGCGCCATAGACCAGGAAGAGCGCCCAGACGCGATGGTCTCTTGCGGCTTCCAGGAACGCACCCTTGGCGTTGGACTCCTGGGATTTCAATGGACGCGCCTCACCGTCTGGACTGTCCTGAGTGAGCCGATAGTAGGCGATGCCCATGAGGAAGAGCGCGACGCCGGGAACCACCATGGCGAGGCGCCAGCCCAGGACCTCGCTTGCGCCGAGACCGATAATGGCCGCGAAGATCAGGGGCATGGCCATCTGCGTGACGCCCCCGCCGAGGTTGCCCCAGCCCGCGGTCGTCGCGTTGGCGGTCCCGACAACGTTGGGCGCGAACATGACCGACGTGTGGTATTGCGTGACAACGAACGAGGCTCCGATGATGCCAATGGCAAGCCGGAACAGGAGGAAGGACTCGTAACTGGTAGCGAGACCGATGCTCATCACGGGGATGGAGCCGATGATCAGCAGCCCAGAGTAGGTCCGCCGGGGGCCGATCTGGTCGCACAGCCATCCGACGAACAGGCGGGCCACGATGGTAACCGCGACGGATGCGATGACGGTGTTGCCGATCTGCGCCTTGGTCAGTCCGAGGTCGTCGCGGACGATGGCCATCATCGGCGCGATGCCGAACCACCCGAAGAAAGCGAGGAAGAAGGCTAGCCAGCTCATGTGGAACGCGCGCATGTGCGGACGGGCGAAACTGAAGAGGGATATGCTCGCCGCCTTGTGCGTCTGGGGGTCTATCCTCATGCTCGCTTCAGCCTCTGCATTGCGCTGGAATCGTGGTGTCCGGTCTCAGCCTTAGATGTCGGCTGACGCCTCACCGCTGCCGACCTTGGCCACGACGACGTGCGCCTTCTCCTGGCCTGGGGCCCCGAGAACGGATGTCTTGCTTTGGCCGAGGAGCCGCTTGATGCCATGCGGGTCCCTCACGAAGCACCTGACCTGGTGCAACCACTTCACGCTCTTGTACCCCTGTAGGAACGGCACCCAGAGACGCACCGGCCCCCCGAGTTCGTGCGGCAACGCCTCCCCGTTGATCTCGTAGACCAACAGCACCCTCGGATCGCGGGCAAGGGTCTTGGGCAGGCTTTCGAAGTACATGCCGTCCGCGGAATAGAAGGCGACGTAACCCGCTGTGGAGAGGTCCATCCCCGCAGACTCGAGCACTGACTGGAATCGCACGCCGGTCACCAGCGGCGTCTCCGACCAGTTGAAGATCTGGCAGACAAGCGGAGTCGGCTCGCGGACGACCGGCAACTGCTCGATATCCTGCCACCGCACGACGGTTGTCTTGCCGGTTACATCCGTCAGGCTCATCCGCCAGCCCTCCAGTGGCTGCCGGGCCGGCATGGGGAAGAGGGAGAGGATGGGCAGCGGTTCGGCCTCGAAATCCATCGCCGCGAACTGGTCCTTGAACTTGGGGTAATTGACGTAGGGACGCAGTACCATGACTAGACCGCGCCCGCGCTCGCGAGCTCCTGCTCGGGCCGTTCCGTGCAGATGACTTTCTGCAGAGGGCAGACGAACACCTTGCCGTCGCCGTAGTTGTCGGACTTGTTGGCTGCGATGAGCGCATTCGCGAGAGGCGTTGCAACCTCGTCCGGCACCGCCCAGGCCAGCATCCGCTTCGGAAGGAACTGCATCACGCCTTCATCCTCTCCGTTGATGGGGCGCATGTAGCGGAGTCCTCGCTGACGGCCCCGGCCCATAACGCGCCGGTGCGTGTAAGCGGATATGCCCAGGGCAAGTGCGGCATCAACGCTCGCCTGCCACTTCTCCGGTCTGATGACGGCTATAACCTCTTTGAAGGGGGCGCCTCCTGCGGCATCGCTTCCATCAAGCGTAGACGCAGGGTGTGTTGCGCTGATTACGAAAGAGTTGCGGAGTTGTTACATAGCAGCGATGGGTGACTGCCGCCATGGCACTGTGGCTCCGCCTCTCGCATGCAACGCCGGGACGCAGGTGCTCGTCCCCCCGTGGTAGGATTGCCGCATCCTGAACGAGGAGTAGGGCGATGGACATCCTGGCGATGGACGGCGACGGGCACGTCGAGGAGTGGGAGGGCACCTGGTCCGACGACTATCTCGAGCCCGCGTTCCGCGACCGCCGCCCCAAGGTGGTCGAGACCGGCGAGTTCGAGCACGACTACGTCTGGGATATCAACGGCGAGCGCATCCGCATCGGAGGCTCACCCTCCAGCAAGGATGGCGTCGTCTCCACCGAGTACGAAATGATGGCGAAGTGGCGCGGCCCGCACGAGAGCGGCGAGTTCCACTCTGCCGAGGCACGCCTCGCAGTGATGGATGCCGAGAATACGTACCTCTCAGTCAACTATCCCACGCTCCTGCTGGACTGGCCCATCGTGCACGACCCTGCGCTGAACGCGGCACTGACGCGCTCCTACAACAGCTGGGTCGCCGACATCTCCAACCAGTCCCCCGACCGCCTCAAGTGGGTGACGGTGATCGACCCGCACGACCCCGCCGAGGCGGTGCGTGAGATGGAGCGCACCCGCAAGTTGGGTTCCATCGGCGTCATGGTCTTCGGCGACTACAACGAGAAGGCGCTCGACGACCCGAGTTTCGAGCAGTTCTGGGCAGCAGCGCAGGACCTGGACATGCCGGTGAACGTGCACCCCGGCATCGGCGCGCGGGATGCCATCAAGGCCTACCGCAACATCGCGGGCGACCAGTTCCTCATGTCCGTCGTGCGCGGCTTCAAGACCATCTGCGGCTCCGGCATCCTCGACCGCTACCCCAGGGTGAAGGTCTCGTTCCTTGAGACGGGCTGCACCTGGGTGGACTTCGCCGTTGCGGTCATGGACTTCACGCTCGACAACGTGAAGGACAGGCTGGAGATTGGCGCGATACGCTCCGAGCACAAGGCCATCGTCGAGCGCGGTCTCCCGGAGGCGACGCCACTCGAGTACATCAGGGACGGTCGCATCTTCATCGGCTTCGAGGTCGACGACGACCTGCTGCCCTACATGGTGAACAAGTACGGAACGGACTGCTGGGTGTACGCCAGCGACATCCCTCACGCGCACCGCGTGCCGGACTCCCCGCGCTACATCTACAACCGCCCCGACCTCACGGACGAACAGAAGTCCCGCATCGTCTGGAAGGGCACCTCGGAGCTCTACAACCTCCCAGTACCGGAGGGAGTGGGGATACACTAAGCGCCAGATGCGCTACGAGTGGGACGAGGCCAAGCGCCGATTCAACATCGCCAAGCACGGAGTCGACTTCCAAGTGATTTGGGATTTTCGACTGGCGCACGGCATTGAAAGAGGAGAGCCCTCAGGCTGGAGAACTGCGCTATCGAGCGTACGGCTTTGTCGGTGTGCGCCTGTACTCGGTGGTGTACACTGGACGTGGTGAGAACATCCGTATCATCAGCATACGAAAGGCTAACGACAGGGAGTTTGACCGCTATGCCGCCACTTAAGCCAGGGGCTATCCGGCCAACCCCGGAAGAAAACGAAGAGATCAACGCGGGCATTGCCGCCGACCCTGACAACCCTGAGGCAACGGAAGAAGAGTTCGCGCGTATGCGCCCTATGACCGAAGCCGACCCCGAACTCGTCGCACGCTACCGTAAGGACAAAGGAAGCCAAGGCTCGCAGAGCTTCCTGATTCCTTCACTCCCTGTGTCGGCTTCCGCTCCACTACCTTCACGCTCGCATCCCATCATTCCAGCGGAAGCTGGAATCCATGTGCGCGGCAGCACACACGGCGAGGCATGCCGTTTGAGGTGAAGTGGTGATTGTACGGTTCGGAGAATTCCTTGAAACACCGGAAGGGCTCGTCGTCTGGCTCCTGCTGGAGTTCCTGATGTGGGGGTCTGTGCTGGCGGCCGTCGCCTGGTTCGCGTTCAGCCGCCGCAAGTGAGCCTGCGCCGCGTTTGTCAGGCTACTTGTTCTCGTCCGGCGGTTGTTCGGGTTTGCCCCGGCCCTTTAGGTTTTCCACAACCTGGACCGCTACCGATTCCACTGTAGCATCATCGGCGTTCTGCTCGATCAATGTGAGCACTTCTCTCAAGCCAGCCGCTATCGCTCTGTCCGCTGCCGCAAAGGTGCTGAGCCGGAAACGCTTCTTCGCTTCCAATTCGGCAGCGGACAGCTCTGCATTGTGCCGTGCTTTCTCTTCAAACTGATCAGCGGCTTTCGCCACACTCCCGCCCGCTCTGTGCCCTGCCTCCTTCAGAATCGCCGTCAAGGCTTTAGTTCCCACGCTTATGGCAAGCATCAACAAGGCTTGAGCAGCCCGCCTCTTCACGAAGGCCACGCCAACGGCTACCGGAATCATGGGCAAAGGCGTCGCTATCTCCTTGATACACTCGTAAGTTGTCTACCTCGGCTTCCGTGCCACTACCTTCACGCTGGAGACGTCCGCCGGGGCGTCGTTCTCGACGTGCGCTGACTCCTCGGTGATGGCGATGCCCTCGAAGCCTGCGCTCCTCAGCCGTCCGAGGTACGTGTCCTTCGGCTCCGCGCCCGCGCTGCACGACACCCACGCCTCCGTGTCCTTGCGAGCAGGGCCGTCGGGGCTGAGCGCCATCATGTCGGAGATGTGGAGCCTGCCGCCCGGCGAAAGCACGCGGAACGCCTCGCGGAAGACCGCGTCCTTGTCCGGCGACAGGCAGACGACGCAGTTGGAGATGACCACGTCCACCGACGCGTCCGGCAGCGGGATGTTCTCGATCTCGCCCTTCACGAACTCCACGTTGGTGAGGCCGAGCTTCGCCTGGTTGCTGCGCGCGAGGTCCAGCATGTCGGGCGTCATGTCGAGCCCGATCACGTGCCCGGCTTTGCCCACCTGCTGCGCCGCGAGGAAGCAGTCGATGCCGCCGCCCGAGCCGAGGTCGAGCACGCGCTCGCCTTCCTGAAGGCTCGCCAGTGCGGTCGGGTTGCCGCAGCCGAGCGATATCGCGATGGACTCGGCGGGCAGCCCGGACAGCTGCGCCTCCTCGTACAGCGTCATTGCGCGCTCCTGGCCTGACGGGGCGCAACACGCGTCGCCCTCGGCGGACGTTGCCTCGACGGCGGTGAGCCCAATGACCACCTTGGCATCGTTCGCGTACCGCTCGCTGACCAGCCGTTTGATCTCCCGGGGTTCCGTGGTCATCTGCCTTCTCCTCATCGTGTTTACCGTATCCCAAACGCACCATCGGTCTGCCTACGCTACATACGCGAGGTAACCGCCATCACAGCAGCCTTTCCAATTCTCCTCGTACACATCGAGCTTGCCGAATAGACCTTGGCACAGGGCGTCAGACCCAAGGATCGAACCAAGATTGGCGACCTCGACCATGGTGGGCAGGCGAACGCCGCTCTCCCACCTTCTGACCGTGACAGGGTCTACTTCCATCAACTCGGCCAGAGCGGCCTGTCGCAGACACTTCGCCAAACGCTCCGAACGGATGGCTCGTCCAACCCTCAGGGCTAACTCGTTCCTGCTTACTCTATGAACCATCGCGTCTCCCCTGCAGCCAAGAGCGTAGAGCCGGGATGCCCCCGACTACGGTAACAAGAAATGTAAGTGGTCAAAGCCCGCTTCACAAGAACCGTGCTGGTACTGTTTTTCGTGAGGGTCGCGTCCAGTGCAAGACGAGTCACAGTCATAGTCCCAGAACTCTCTGCTCAACGACAGTACCGCTGCGGTACCGTCGGCGCTGGGGTGATAGGCTTGCCCCATGACGCAGCGCAGTACGGCATACGAAACGGTGATGAAGCGGCTCGCGGACGGCGGCTACGCCCTGCTCGACGGCGGCATCGCCACGGAGGTGGCGCGGCGCGGCGGCACGCTGGGGGCGTGGGCGAACCTCGCGAACGTCGAGATGCCGGACACCCTCCTGGCCATCCACGCCGACTTCATCGCAGCGGGCGCGGACATCATCAGCGCCAATACGTTCGCCTGTTCTGAACTACATCTCGCCGCGCACGGGGTGCACGGACGCGAAGAGGAGCTGAACCGCGCGGCGGTGGCGCTGGCGCTGGAGGCGCGGGAGCGCGCCGGAGTGGAGCGACCATTGCCCGTGGCAGGTTGCATGACGACGGTCAGCTACAGAGGACCGGAAGGCAAAGTGGCACCCGCCGAGGAGGACTGGGCGCTGGTTTCACAGGCGCGCACACTCGCCGATGCGGGAGTGGACTTCCTCAACGTGGAGATGCTGTCGCACGTCGAGCGCGCCAACGTCGAACTGGCCGTAGCGGCGACGACGGGGTTGCCGGTGTGGGCGGGGTTCTCCTCCGTGATGGACGAGGAGGGCAATCTCACGCTGTTGAACCAGCAGGACGAGCCGCTGGAGGAATCGCTGCGGCGCATCGACCTCTCCGGCGTCGACGTCGCATTCATCATGCACACGCACGTCCCGCTGGTGGAGCCATCGCTCGCCGCGCTGCGCGGCGTCTGGGACGGTCCGCTGGGCACGTATCCGCACGGTGGACGCTACACCCGTCCGTCCTGGGAGTTCGACGACGACTTCACGCCGGAGGTACTCGCGGCAGGCGCGGAGCGGTGGCTGGCCGGCGGCTGCCGTATCGTGGGCGGCTGCTGCGGAGCGGCCCCGGCGCACGTCGCCGCATTGCGGCAGGTCGTGGACGCGGCGACGGGCGCGGGGTAGGCTTCGGCCGACGACTCATCGAGGAGGGCGCAGATGCGATTGCAGGACAAGGCCATCATCGTGACGGGCGCGGCAGGCGGACTAGGACGGCAGTACGCCATCCGCTTCGCGAAGGAAGGCGCGAAACTCACCATCGCGGACGTGCAGGACGTGAGCAAGACGGCGGAGCTCTGCCGTGCGGAAGGCGCCGAGGTGATCCCGCTGCGCGTCGACGTCTCCTCCGAGGACCAGACGCAGGAGATGGCGCGCCGCACGCACGAGCAGTACGGCCGCATCGACGGTCTGCTGAACAACGCGGGGATGATGCGCGGGCTGGGCGTGAAGTCCATCCTGGACGTGGACATGGAGACGTGGGACCGCGTGTTTGCGGTCAACGCACGCGGTACGTTCCTGGGCATCCGTGCCGTCTTCCCGTACATGCGGGAGCAGGGCTCCGGCACCATCGTCAACGTCAGCTCCGGCAGCACGCTCCGCATCGCACGCGGGCCGACAGACATGAACCCGCACTACGTCTCGTCGAAGACCGCCATCATCGGCATCACCCGTGCCGTGGCGCGCGAACTTGGCCAGTACAACATCAACGTCGTCACCGTCGCTCCGGGCTCGACGACCTCCGACACGGAGGAGCCGATCGGCGCCGACGAGGCTTACCCCGAGCCTGAGGCGTCGCTTGTGCGTCGCGGCGTGCCCGAGGACCTCACCGGCGTGATGACGTTCCTCTTCACCGACGACGCCCGCTTCATCAGTGGCCAGATGATCGTCGTCAACGGCGGCAGGGAAGTGCACTAGGTGTAGTTCCCAGGGACGTTGTTTACATGCGCGAGGCGGGAGTGATCCCGCCGATGCCGCCGTGTGGACGCCGGTGATTGTAATACGCAAGGAAGGCCGGCAGCGTGTCGAGCCGCTCGCGGTTGGAGGTATACGGTCGCTGGTAGGCCCACTCGGCTTGCAGGATCTTGTTGAACGCCTCCGCC
>DAOUHT010000081.1:0-34599 GCA_034428375.1 Dehalococcoidia bacterium
TTCGGCCTGAGGCCAGCCGTCCATCACCTGTTCGACCAGCTCAGCGCGAGTCACCGGGGTCAAGCGTGCGTTACGATGAGTCATGAGGGGCCTCCTGTTACTGCTGGGTTGCGTTACACAACAGCAACAGTGAGGCCTCTCACTTGTCAACAACCTCTATGGGAACTACAGCTAGGCGCGCCGCCGGGGCGGGGAACGTTTCGAACGGAGCCTGCGTAGTATCCGGTAGAGCGCGCTCGCACCACGAATCCGAAGGGCCGCACTCCGGGGAGCAGGCATGATCGAGAACGATGCCGTCCAGCGATGCCAACGCGGCGACCGCGAAGCCTTCCGCTACCTCGTCGAGCGCTATCAAGGCATCGTCTTCGGCACGGCGTACAACATGACCGGCAACCGCGCCATCGCCGAGGAGCTGGCGCAGGAGGCGTTCCTCTCCGCGTGGAAGGGCATACGCACCTTCCGACGGGGGCGTCCGTTCAAGCCATGGCTGATGCGCATCCTCGTGAACGAAGTGATGAACCAGCGGCGCAGGCGCTACGTCGTCACGACGCCCATCGAGGGCGGCGACTGGCCCGGCGATGCGGAAGACCCCGCGGCATCGCTGGAGTCCGAATTGGAGCGGCAGACGCTGCAGCAGGCAATAGCGGGGCTGAGCCCGGAGCACCGGCAGGTGGTGGTGTTGCGGTATTTCTCGGAGATGTCGGTGCAGGAAGTGGCGCGAGCGACAGGCCTGAACGAGGGCACCGTGAAGTCGCGCCTGCACCGGGCGCACCAGGCGTTGCGGCAGCGGTTGAGCGATGAGCAGGGCGTAGCAGGTGAGCAGCGATGAACAGGAACAACGACATGAACGACAGGGAGATCGGACGTCTGCTGGAGGAGCATTTCGCCTCCGGCCAAGCCAACGTCCCTTCCGCACCTGACCTCTGGGGAGCGCTGGAGAGCCGCCTGGGCGAGCAGGACCCCAAGCCGCTCTGGGCGGTGCTGCGCGACGTCGGCACGCCGGTGGACGGCTTCCGCTTCGCGCCCGCGCTGGCCGCAACGGCGGCGGTGGCGGTCGTGGCGGTGGCGGGCGGCTCGGTGTGGTTCGCCGTCGGCAGCAGCGGCGGCGGGGGGTTGCCTGCGGCTGTTGAGAGCGGGCTCGCGGATGTGGGCTCCGACCCCACGCCGACGCCGATGCCAGCGGCGATGATGGAGTCTGCGGACCCTGAAGAATCGGATGGCGTACCTGGAGCCCCGGGCATACCGGGCATTGCCGGAGTGGATGGCGAACAGTACCGCGCTGCGCCGACCCCGACAGCGGAGATCTTCTTGTCGAGCTCTTCAACGCCCACCGCCGTTCCGGCGCCTCCCACGCCGACGCCTGCGGCGCAATTTGTAGTGGAGGCGGCCCCGGGGCTTCAGGAGCAGCGCTCGACCGGCCAGCCCGGTGCGACGACGTTCCAGGACTACGAGCGGCAGCCCCTCACCGAGGCGCGGGAGGACAACGTGTCCACGTTCAGCCTGGACACGGACCGTACGTCGTTCCAACTGGCGCTGAACTGGGCGCGGGCCGGCTACCGGGTGGACCCGGCGTTGGTGCGGGCGGAGGAGTGGGTGAACGCCTTCGACTACGGCTACGCCGCCCCCACGGCCAGCGACCGCTTCGCCATCACGTCCGATCTCATCGCGCACCCGCTGGACAGCGGCAGGTACATGGCGCGCGTGGCGTTCAAGGCGCCGGAGGTGGTACAGGACGGCCCGCTCAACGTGACGCTGGTGCTCGACGCGTCCGGTTCGATGAACGAAGGGAACCGGGTGGCCATCGCACGCGAGGCGGCTGAGGCCATCCGGCGGAGCCTCGATGCGGACGACCGCATATCGGTGGTGCACTTCACCACCGACGTGCTCCACGAGTTCACGGTCAAGTACGCATCGCCGGACGACCGGGAGGTCATCGACTCCATCGGCCGGCTCGCGCCGCACAACAGCACCAACGTGCAGGCGGGATTGGACCTCGGCGTGGAGTTGGCGGACACGATGCGGCGGGAGCGCCCCGATGCGCTCAACTACGTCATCCTGATGTCCGACGGCGTGGCGAACGTCGACGCCACCGACCCGTTCGCCATCCTGGAGTCCACGTCGGCGCCGGACGGCGCGAACCCGCTGCGGCTCGTCACCGTGGGCGTCGGCATCGAGAACTACAACGACCACCTGCTAGAGCAGTTGGCGCAGCATGGCAACGGCTGGTACCGCTACCTGTTCGACGTGGAGCAGGCGCGCGCGACGTTCCGCCGTGACAACTGGCTGGCGCTCGCCTCGCCGGTGGCCGATCAGACGCGCGCGCAGGTGACGTGGGACCCGGGCGCGGTGAAGGCGTGGCGCATCGTCGGCTACGAGAACCGCGTTACGTCCGCCGAATCGTTCACGCAGGACCGCAAGGAGTTCGCCGAGGTCTACTCGGGCGCGGCCACTACCGTCTTCTACGAACTGGAGCTGCACGACGACTTCCGGCGGCATGGCGCCCTGGGGCAGGTGGAGTTGCGGTGGGTGGAGCCGGAGAGCGGCCGTGGCTGGAGCCAGAGCACGGATATCGCAGGCGGTGGACAGGTGAGACCCGCCCTGGTGGACCCGCTGCTGTCGTTCGGCGCGGTCGTGGCGCTGACGGCGGACAGATATAGCGCGCTGGACGGCTACCGGGAGTATGACGCCGATCGCGATCTATGGAGCCTTCAGGGTCTCGTGGACGGCCTGCACGGCGAACTGGGGCACCTGGCGGCGTTCAAGGACTTCGCCTTCGTGATGGAGGCGCTGCTCAGGGGCGTCCCCTACACGCCGCCGGACGACTCAGGATACAGCCGGTAGGGCGGCGGGGCTAGAAGCGCGTGCGGGCGAAGATGCTGGCCGAGACGGTGGTTACTAGTGCGGCGGCGATCCAGGCGAGTGTGGAGGCGGCGCTCACGGTGACGCTGGCGAGCATCCCCACCACGCCGCTGCTTCCGAGCGCGAGCTCGAACGGGGCGTCGGCTATCCAGTGCCCCACGAGGTTGCGGCGCGGGTCGACGCGGTCATAGTGCGCGAGGAGTCTTCCTCCATACTCCCGAACGTGCAGACCGTCCGGCCCGCGCCACTGCCGCGTAGCGCCGAACAGCCAGCCCATGGAGGTTTCCTCGCAGCCGTCAGGGAGTTGCTCAATCGGGAACTCTGAACCGTAGGAGTGTTTGTGCAGAATGGCTTCACCCTTTCTCATAACTCATCCACTTTCATTGTACGCTTTGCCCGGTCGGTCCGTATGGGAGCGAATGGCTAGCCGGACATCAACAACAGCCGGGGCGGGGGATGGGGTAGAGGCGGTCAGTAAAGAGAGCGCGTCAAACGCGCGCCGGCCATTCCCGCAGCAGCCTCCCGCAGCCGTCGGCGCTCGACGGCAAACGATGGCCGAGCAGCGACGTGATGTGCCAGAACATCGCCGGGTTGCTGGCGACTACCGGCACACCGAGGTCGGTCTCCAGCCGTTCGACCGTGAGTAGCGGGTTGAGCGGCGCTCCCTGGAAGTAGATCGCGTCCACGTCGGGTGTTTTCTCGAATGCGTCGACGGCCAGACGGTAGACCTCGTCCGCGCTCTTGCGCTCCGTGGAGGTGACGTCCTCGCGGCTGGTGTCGGTGCGGTTCGTTTCGGGCACGGTAACGTCCAGCCCCTGGCTGGTGAGGAACTCGCGCAGCATCGCGTTCAGGCCGTCGTCGAAGGGCGTGAGCAGCAGGATGCGGCTCGCCCCGAACGCTTTGACCGCCGCCGCCCCGGACTCCAGTGCCGTTGTGGCCGGGATGTTCAGCAGAGAACGCAGCTGCTCGACGTGGCCCGGGTTCTGCACCTGCATCGGCGCGCCCATCAGCGCGATGCCGTCCCAGCCGTGCTCCGCGACGAGGGCGGTCGTGCGCTCGATGTGCTCGCGCGTCTTGCCCTCCAGGTCGTAGAGCGAGTTCTGCCAGAGCCCGAGCGGGACGATGCGCACATCGGCCTCTTCCGGCACGAGGCGCAGGAAGTCGTCGTAGTGGGCGCCGTGACCGCGCGAGTTCGCACTGAGGAATCCGAGACTGACCGTGGCCACGTTGCGCCTCCTTGAAAGCCTGCGCGGGGACGAGGGCAGGACGCCGCATGAAAGGCGGAGGATTGGTGACCCGCGAGGGACTTGAACCCACAACCCGCTGATTAAGAGTCAGCTGCTCTGCCAAATTGAGCTAGCGGGCCACGTCCTTCAAGGGTAGGGGACGCGGCGCTGCCCCGTCAACGCGGGAGCGCATGGCGCGGGCAGGTTCTATAATCTCCTCCGCCGCGCTCGGCGCGGCCTGGGAAGCACGAACGACATGGACCTCAACACGCTCGAACCCGGCTACGCACTGGTCGACCGGGAGATAGTCATCACCTCCGCGATGGCCGGCGCCTACATCCGCGCCGTGGGCGACGGCAACACGCTCTATGCCGAGGAAGGGCTGGTGCCGCCGATGGCGGTGGCGGCGCTGGTGATGGCCGAGGCGATGGACGCGGTCAGCCTGCCCGCGGGTACCGTGCACACCGGACAGGAGTTGACGTTCTCCCGTCCTGTCGCGATGGGAGCGACGGTGCGCTGCTCGGCGACCGTCGCGGCGAACAGTGTGCGGCGCGGGACGCGCTTCCTGACGCTCGACCTGTGCGGCAATCTCGAAGGCGAGGCGGCGGTGGAGGGCAGGGCGGCGCTCGCCCTCCCGGAGGCGGACGGATGAGCGTCGCGCCGGAAACCCTGCAGCCGGTGGAGCGCCGCATAACGCAGGAGCAGTTGGTAGAGTATGCGGACGCCAGCGGCGACCACAACCCGCTGCACCTGGACGAGGAGTTCGCGCGCGGCACGCCCTACGGCAGGACCATCGCGCACGGTATGCTCGTGCTGGCGCTGGTGTCGGAGCTGATGACGCGCTCGTTCGGCGGAGCTTGGCTGCGCGGGGGGAGGATCAAAACGCGCTTCCGCGCGCCGGTCTTCCCCGGCGACACGGTCCGAGCGACCGGAACGCTGAAAGCATCGGACCAGGCTACCGCCACCTACGAGGTGACGGTTGCGAACCAGGACGGCGAGAACGTGATCACGGGCGACGCGTCGGTGGCGCTGAACGCCTGACCGGCGGAGGAACAGACTTGGCGAAGTACACGATCGCACTGGACGCGATGGGCGGAGACCTCGCACCCGCGGTGCCGGTAGAGGCCGCGGTCATCGCGGCGCGCGAATACGACGCTGCCGTGGCCCTCGTGGGAGATGAGGCTGCTGTCTCAGCTGAACTCGCGAAGCACGATGCGGGCAACCTTGCAGTGCAGGTCGTGCCGTCCGAAGGAGTCGTCTCCGAGGACGAAGCCCCGGCGCGTGCGCTGCTGAGCAAGCCGCGGGCGTCCATCGCCGTTGCGGTGGGCATGGTGAAGGCGGAGCAGGCGCACGCCGCTATCAGCATGGGCTCGACGGGCGGAACGATGGCCGCAGCCGTCCTTGCGCTGGGGATGTTTCCGGGGTTGGAGCGTCCGACGCTCGGCGGGCCGTTCATCGGACTCGCACCGGAGACGACGATCATCGACCTCGGCGCGAATGTGGACTGCAAGCCTGCGCAGATGCTCAGCTTCGGCGCGCTCGGCGCGTCGTTCGAACGCGTCTACCATGGCAAGGAATCGCCGCGCGTCGGCCTGCTGAGCGTCGGCTCGGAGGATGGGAAGGGGAACAAGCAGGTGCAGGAGGCGTTCCCGCTCTTCCGGGCGAGTGGTCTCAACTTCGTGGGGAACGTCGAGGGACACGAGATATTCGCGGACAAGGCGGACGTGCTCGTGTGCGACGGGTTCGTGGGGAACGTGCTGCTGAAGTACACGGAGGGGCTTGCCGCATCTGCGGGGCGTTATCTCGCATCCCGGCTGGGGTCGGACAGCCCTGCCGTCCAGGCGATTGCGGGCCTTGCGTCGGCGGCGGAAGGGGGAGGGGGGCCGCTCTTCGGCGTGAACGGCGTCGTCATTGCAGGGCACGGACGCTCGAGCGCGCAGAGCATCGCGCGCTCCGTTGGGCTGGCGTGCTTTGCCCTCGACCGCAACCTGATAGAGACGATGCGTGACGACCTCGCGCAGGCGCTCGTCCGCGCGGAGGTCGGCAGTGAGCAGGCTTAGCGGTCAGCGTGCGCTGGTCACCGGCGCCAGCAGGGGCATCGGCCGCGCCGTCGCGCTACGGCTCGCCTCGGAAGGGGCGAGCGTCGCGCTGAACTACAACTCCGGCCAGGAGGATGCGGAGGCCGTCGCGGCGGAGATCGCGGCGTCTGGCGGCAACGCGGTAACCCTGCAGGGGAACGTCGCGGACGCTGCACAGGCCGAGGCGCTCGTGGACGCTGCTGCGGGAGCGCTCGGCGGGCTGGACATCCTCGTGAACAACGCTGGCATCACCCGCGACAACCTGCTCATGCGTCTCTCCGAGGACGATTGGGATGCGGTTATCGACACGAATCTGAAGGGCGCGTTCCTGTGCACGAAGGCGGCTATCCGTCCCATGCTGCGCCAGCGCTCCGGCCGCATCGTCAACATGTCGTCGGTCGTGGCGATCACGGGCAATCCCGGGCAGGCGAACTACACCGCAGCCAAGGCAGGGCTCATCGGGTTCACGCGGACCGTCGCGCGTGAGGTGGCGTCGCGCGGCATCACGGTGAATGCGCTCGCACCGGGGTTCATCGCGACGCAGATGGTCGATTCGATACCGGAGGACCTGCAAGCGCAGATACGCGAGCGCATACCGCTGGGAGCGTTCGGCACGCCGGAGGACGTGGCGGGCTGCGTCGCGTTCCTCGTCAGTGCGGACGCCGCATACATCACGGGCCAGGTGCTCAGCATAGACGGAGGTTTGGGACTGTAATGACGGACTGGCCAGAAGATCACGAAGGTCCGGGGCACAAGATACTCGTTGTCGTCGCGCACCCGGACGATGCTGAATTCATGTGCGCCGCATGCGTTGCTCGCTGGACGTCGGAGGGCAAGGAGGTCGTCTACGCGCTCGTTACGTCCGGCGACAAGGGCACGTCCGACCCCACCGTCGTGCCGTCGGAACTGGCGGCGCTGCGCGAGAAGGAGCAACAGGAGGTGTGCCGCATCCTCGGGGTGAAGAAGGTGGAGTTCCTGCGCTACGAGGATGGCATGGTGCAGAACACATTGGAACTGCGGAAGGACATCGTCCGGCTCATCCGCAAGCACAAGCCAAGCGCGGTGATCACGCAGAACCCCATGGTTCGCTGGTCGGGGCACTACATCAACCACCCGGACCACCGGAACACGGGCGACGCGACGCTCGACGCGGTGTTCCCGTCGGCGCGCGACGTGCACATGTTCCCGGAGCTCGCGCTGAACGAGGGGCTGGAAGCGCACATCGTCGAGCACGTCTACCTCGGCGCGCGTGACGACATCGCCGACGTGTACTTCGACGTTTCGGACACGGTGGAGACGAAGATCCGCGCGCTCAAGGCACACGCCAGCCAGATGCGCTTTGCGCCGGCCAACGGCAAGAAGCCGTCGAAGGAAGAGCAGGAGTTCGGAGAGCGGCTCGCGGGCTGGCTGAAGGACCGCGGCTCGCAGAAGGGCATCCCCTACGCTGAGTCGTTCAAGTACTTCTACCTGGGGTAGGAGAGCTGTATGAGCAAGAGCGCCCCCGGCTACAACCGCATCTCGCAGGTGACGCACTGGGCGAGCGCGCTGCTGATCCTGGGCATGCTCGGCATAGGGCTGGCGATGACCCGGATCGGCGAGGGCGAGGTGCGGGTGGTGCTGTACAACGGGCACGTGGGCATGGGCCTCGTGACACTCGCACTGACCGCAGTCCGCTTTGTTGCGCTCGCCGTGCACCGGTGGCCTTCGCCGCCGCCGGGGCTGTCATCGGCGAATGAGCGGGCGTTCATAGGGACGCACGTCCTGCTCTACACGTTGCTCGTTGCGCTGCTGGCGAGCGGAATCGGGACGCTTGCGCTGAGCGGGCTGTCGCTCGCGCCGGGCAGCATCGTCCCTGCCGACATCGAGAACGTGCCACCGCGCATGGCGCACCACGTGCTCTCGAAAGTATTCATCGCACTACTGCTGGTCCACGTCACGGGCGTCGTTCGCTATCAGTTGGGGAAGGGCGACACACTGGGCCGGATGGGCGTGTCCTGGTTCAGCCGCTCCCGTGAATAATCTACACGGAGCGCGTGACGGACTTACGCCGATTGCTCTCTACGCCTCCACCGGCTCTGTTGCCAGCGCGTAGGCAGGCTCCGACAGCGCGATGGCCCCACCGCTTGCGTTGTGCAGAGACGACGCTGCGTGCTTCGCCGGAACGAGCGCCAGCCCAATCGTGCGGCCATCGCCGGTGTCGAATGCGGACGTGACGACGCCCGCTGGGGAGCCGTCCTCCGTCTGCAGAGCGTCGCCCGGCACGGCGGAAGCGTCGGACGTGAAGGACATCAACTGTCGCTGCACCTTGCGGTACGTCTGGAGCCGGGCGATGACCTCCTGTCCCGTGTAGCAGCCCTTGTCGTCGCTGATGGAGCCGAGCAGCCGCGCCTCCAGCGGGTTGTTGAACGCCCCGAACTCTCTGCCATAGGCGGGCACACCCTGCGCGATGCGGTATGCCTCGAACGCGCCCGCGTCGACTTCCTGAGCTCTGGCGCTCAGGGCCGTTTTCACGCCCTCAGCGTCGGCGAGCGGCAGCAGAACGTCGTAGGCCGGGTGCGCCCCGAACGGTGAGGCGACGGTCATTGTGCCGTCCTGCGAGAGCACCCCGTCGAGCGATGGAACGGGAAGACCTGCGCTCGCGAGAGCATCCGCAGCCAGCGGTCCAAGGACGGTCAGATGCGCTGTGTCACTGCTCTCGTCAACGACGGTGATGTCCTCGCCGAAGGTGTAGAGGTCGATCCAGTCGGCGACGTCCTCTGCTCTGCCAGGGCTGGTGAGGCACCACATACTGCCGTCCAACGCTGCGAGGCGCAGGTGGTCAATCACACGGGCGTCGCCGTTCGTCAGAACAGTCGAGCGCGCCGTGCCCTCAGGCAGCGTCTCGAGTTGGTTGGTCGTGAGGCGGTTGAGGAGGTCGAGGGCGTCTGGGCCCGTTATCCGGAGCCGTCCGCAATCGCTGCGGTCGGTGAATCCGGCGCGTTCCGTGAGTGCGGCAAGGGATGCAGCGTCAGTGCTCATGGCGTGAGCATAACAGGGCGGGGCAAGAGTGGGCGTATGGGAGGGGGCGAGGCTAGACGGAGAACGAGGTGCCGCAGCCGCATGCCTTCTTGGCGTTGGGGTTGTTGAAGACGAAGCCCTTGCCGTTCAGGCCGCCGGAGTAGTCCAACTCCGTTCCCGCGAGGAAAACGTAGCTCTTCCGGTCCACGGCGAGCGTGATGCCGTTCTGCTCGATGACCTTGTCGCCGTCCTGCGCCTCGTTCGTGAGGTCGAGCACATAGGTCAGACCGGAACAACCGCCGCCCTTCACCGCGACACGCAGGATACCGCTGTCGACGCCTTCGGCGGCCATGAACTGCTGCACGTGCTTCGCGCCGTTCTCCGTGATGGTTATGGTCATGGGCTGTTGTGTGGTGGTCATCTGCGTGTCCTCGTTCTTCGCTTCCCGAAATGCCAACCTATCGTAGGGAGGGAGCGGGGGTGCGTCAAGCGGAGTAAGTCGCGCATGAGGTGACAGGTCTTTCTCATGCAGCCTGCCATATAGGGGGCGCATCGCCGTCGTTGCTGACTTACAATGCCGCCATCACGAAGCTTGGACAAGAGCGGAGGGGGCGGGTCATGGCTGGAATACTCGACGCCGACACGCACATCGCAGAGCCGGTGCAGATGTGGGACTACCTCGAACCGGAGTGGTACGCGCGCCGTCCGGTCATTGTCAGCTTGCCGGAGGACACGCTGTATGGGGACAGAGACCATATGTGGCTGATCGACGGGCGCATCGTTCCGAAGCCCGTCGGGCGCGGCGGCAGCTCGCTCGCAACCCCTACGGCCCAAACGCGGATGAGCCGCAACGCTGACGTACCTGCCCGCGATCTGACCGACATCCCGATGCGGTTCGAGGGCATGAAAGCTACGAACGTCGACGCGCACGTCGTCTACCCCACGCTTTTCCTCACGTTCATCACCGAAGACCCCGCATACGAGGTTGCCCTCTGCCGCGCGTACAACCGCTACCTCGCTGACGTGTGGGCTCGTTCGGAGGACCGCATCCGGTGGGTGGTCGTTCCGCCGCTGCGCGACATCGATGCGACGATACGCGATCTGCAGTTCGGGAAGGAGAACGGCGCGTGCGGCGTCTTCTTCCGGGGTATCGAGAAGGACAGGATGCTCGACGATCCCTACTTCTTCCCGGTGTACGAGGAGGCGCTGGCCTTGGACCTCGCTATCTGCGTCCACCAGGGGCAGGGCGCGCCGGCCCTCAACAATCTGGTCGACCCGGAGCGGAGTCACTCGTTCACGCACGGCAGGTTTCCGCCGATCGCCGCGTTCCGCAATATCGTGCACAACCGCATACCGGAACAGTTCAAGGGGCTGCGTTTCGGTTTCATCGAGACCGGCGCATCCTGGGTGCCCTACGCGCTCTATCAGCTCACGGGCACTATGAAGCAGGACCCGGACTTCTTCGGCCCGCGCCTCTTCGACGAGTACAACATCTGGATCTCGTACGAGGTGGGCGAGGACTTGCCGTACCTGATGAACAAGATAGGAGAGGATCACATCGTCGTCGGTACCGACTACGGGCATCACGCTTCCGGCACGACCGACCGGCTGAAGACAGACCCTTCCGCGCAGACGCATATGGTGGAGGTGCTGCGCTCCCGCACCAACGTCCCGGCCCGGGCGATAGACAAGATACTGAGCGACAACCCCAACGCGCTCTACGGTGTCTCGTAGTCGATGACCGATCGCGCAGATGCACTCCTGGAAGGGCTGAACCCGCCTCAACGACAGGCCGTCCAATGCGTGGAAGGGCCTTTGCTCATCGTGGCCGGGCCCGGCTCCGGCAAAACGCGCGTCATCACGAACCGCATCGCCTACCTGAATCAACACGTCGGCATCCGTCCGGGGCGTATCGCGGCAGTGACCTTCACGAACCGTGCCGCTCGGGAGATGCGCAACCGGCTCGCCGTGCTGATGGGCGACGGTGCGCAGCGCCTCACCGCCGGGACATTCCACGCGCTCTGCGCCTCGATCCTGCGCCGCGACGGCGAGGTCATCGGCATCCCTCCCGATTACGTCATCATGGACGACGAAGACCAGATGAACCTGATCAAGCAGTCCATGGAACAGCTGCAGTTGGACCCCAAGCGCTTCCCTCCGCGCTCGCTGCTCTCAGCCATCAGCAGGGCGAAGTCACAACTCCTGGGGCCGGACGCGCTTGCTGCGAAGGCCGACGGCTACTACGACGAAGTCGTTCACCGAGTCTTCGCGGCGTACCAGGCGTCGCTCGCGCGCAGCCACGGCGTGGACTTCGACGACCTGCTTGGCAAAGCGGTCGAACTGTTCCGGCGTGCGCCGGAGGTCCGCGACAGGTGGCAGGAGCGGTTCGTCCACTTCATGGTGGACGAGTTCCAGGACACGAATACCGCTCAGTACGAGATTGCGCGCCTGCTCGCTGGCAAGTACCGCAACCTCGCTGTCGTGGGCGATCCCGACCAGTCCATCTACTCGTGGCGCAACGCCGATATCCGCAACATCCTCTCGTTCAAGAAGGACTACCCGGACGCGACCATCGTCGCGCTCTCCCAGAATTACCGCTCCACGAGCACAATCCTGGATGCGGCACGGCATGTCATACGCGCCAACAGCCAGCGTATCGAGCAGGAGCTGTTCACGGAGAACGGGCAAGGCGTTCCCATCCGCATCGTCGACACTTACTCGGAGGAGGAGGAAGCGCAGGAGGTCATCCGCGAGGTGCAGCGCCTAACGGAGCCCGAGAGCGTGAATCTTCGAGACTGTGTCGTGACCTATCGTGTGAACGCCCAGTCCCGTGCGCTGGAAGAGGCGTGCCTCCGTCACGGCATGCCCTACAAGATCGTGGGCGGCGTGCGCTTCTACCAGCGGCGCGAGGTGAAAGACCTGATCTGCTACCTCCGCCTCCTGGAGAACCCCTTCGACGAAGTGAGCCTCACCCGCATCATCAACGTCCCAACGCGGGGGATCGGCAAGCGCACAGTGGACGAACTGCTCGCGTGGGCGAACTCCCTGGACGTTCCTGCCTACACCGCTCTCCAACTGCTGCAGGACGACGCGGAGCGCCCTTCACCTTTCGACCTGCGGCAGAAACGGCAGCTCGGTGGGTTCCTCGCGTTGCTGAACGGGCTGGGTGAGCTCAAGGCGGAGATGGAGTTGCCGCAACTCATCGACGAGGTGCTGGAACAGTCCGGACTGCGCCGGGCCATCCTGGAGTCCGACGACCCAGACGCTGAAGACCGACTGGAGAACCTGCGCGAACTGCGTGGGCTGAGCGCGGAGTTCGCGGATGCACCTGCCGAGGAGAGCCTTTCTGCCTTCCTGGAGCGCATAGCTCTCGTGTCGGACCAGGACGTGCTGGACGAGGACGAGCAGCAGTACCTCACGCTCATCACCCTCCACCAGATCAAGGGGCTCGAGTTCCCCGTCGTGTTCATCACCGGCATGGAGGACGGCGTACTGCCACACATGCGCTCCATCGACGACCCAGATCAGTTGGAAGAGGAGCGGCGCATCGCGTACGTGGGCATGACGCGGGCGCGTGAGCGGCTCTACCTCTTCCGGTCGCTGCGGCGGCGCATGTTCGGGTCGTTCGGGTCGTCGCGCCGGTCCCGCTTCCTGAAGGACATCCCCTTTGAACTGATCGAAGCGCCGGAACGCGGGCAGCGCTATGGGAACGGCGGGATGAGCAGGACTGAACGCGAATTCGCGGTTGTCGGGGCGGACGGCGCTCCGGTGCAGGCGCCCCCATTCAAGGCGGGCGAGAAGGTGACGCATCCAGTCTTCGGACTCGGCATCGTCGTAGACTGCAGTCCGCGCCCCGGGGACTACGAGGTGACGGTTGCGTTCCCCGGCAACCAGGGCGTGAAACGCATCCTCCACAGCTACGGCAAACTCGAAGGGGTAGAACGCTCGTGACCGCCCTGCTCTCCATCGTCATCCCTGCCTATAACGAGCAGGAACGCATACGTCCAACGCTGGAGGAGTACGTCGAGCACTTCCGCAGTTGGTACGAGGGCGATTTCGAGATCGTCGTCGTACTGAACGGCTGCCGCGACAATACGCGAGGGGTCGTGGAGGAGGTCGCAGCATCCGCGCCCGAGGTGCGGCTTGCCGAGTTCGCCGCGCCACTCGGGAAGGGTGGGGCGCTCCGGGAGGGGCTCGCGCTCGCGGAAGGCTCACTCATCCTGTTCGTCGACGCGGACAACATGGTGCGAGCTCCCGAGGCTGCGAAGCTGGTCGAGGCCCTCGAAACGCACGACATCGCCATCGGCGACAGGTTCAACGGTGAGGACGAGGAAGAGGGTAAGTCCCGTTCGCGCCGGTTCGTCAGCAAGGCGTCGCGGCTCTGGGTGCGCCGCTTCCTCAGTCTGCCGTATTCGGACACGCAGTGCGGGGCCAAGGCGTTGCGCGCCGAGGCGTGGCGCACCATCGCCCCGCACATCCGAGAGAACGGCTGGGCGTTCGACCTCGACCTGCTCGGTCACGCGGAGCGGCTGGGCTGCTCTATCGTGGACGTGCCGGTGCGCTGGCAGCACATCGCGGAGGGCTCAAAGGTGCAGGCGTGGCGTGACGCCCCCGCCACGTTCCTCGCGACGTTCCGTATCAGGTCGCGGATGCGGAAGTAGCCTGAGCCCGGCGCAACCTGCGAGGGCCAAGCCGGAGACAGAGCACCGCGAGCGCCAGGGCCTCCCGTGCGTCCGCCTTGGATACGCCCGCGTACCGGTTCTGGAAGACGATGGGCGACTCGTCCACCTGCAGGCCTCCGTACACCGTGAGCAACTCCAGCAGCCACTTGAACCCGCGCGACGAGTATCGCGTAGGCATCTGCGTGAGCAGTTCGCGCCGGCAGAGCGCGTATCCCGTCAGCACGTCGTGCTGGGGCAGCATGAGTATCACGCGGACGCCGGTGTTCAGCACCCGGCTGATCAGCCTGCGCACGAGAGGTTGGTTGGCGAACGACCCACCGCGAACGTAGCGAGAACCGATTACCACGTCGCAGCCGTCCTCGGCGCGGGCGAGCATCTCCGGCAGGAGATCGGGGTCGTGGGAGAGGTCGGCGTCCATGACGGCGACGAGCCGCCCGCGAGCCTCCGCCGCTCCGGCGAACACCGCGCTGGCGAGCCCCGCCTTGCCGGAGCGCTCCACGAGCCGCACGCGCGCGTCGGACGCCCCCATCTCGCGCACGGTACCGGCGGTGCCGTCGGGGCTCCCATCGTCCACCACGATCACTTCGCAGGGAACGTCGCGCAGGACGTCGAGGAGCCGGGGCACGAGCACGGACACGTTCTCGCGTTCGTTGTACGTCGGGAGGATGACTGACAGCAGGGGTTCGGGTGCGGCGGCCACGACAGGTTCCGGCGGCAGTATAGGAGCGCTCCGCGATGGGTTACAAGGTAGGCCTGCTCACGTTTACCTGCCGCTCGTCCGCCCGATAGACTGCGTATGTGAGTACGACGGCTCAACCCACGACCGCACTGGTGCTCGCAGGAGGCAAGGGCGAGCGGCTCTGGCCGCTGACGCAGGACAGGCCGAAGCCGATGGTCGAGGTGAACTCCAGGCCCATCGTTGAGCATCACCTCGCCTGGCTGCAGACCAACGGCGTCGAGCGCGCGTTCCTGCTCACCGGATACATGCACGAGGTCATCGCGGAGCACTTCGCTTCGCCGCGCATCGACGGACTGGACGTGCGCTGCATCGCGGAAGCGTCCCCGCTCGGACGCGGCGGCGCGTTCAAGAATGCCTACCGTGAGGCGGGACTTGCCGACGCTGCGGTCATCGCTACGAACGGCGACGTGCTCACGGACCAGCCGCTCGTTCCCCTGATAGAGGCGCACGAGCGGGCTGGCGCACTCGCGACTGTCCTGCTCACGCCCATGGTCAGCCCGTTCGGCATCGTGGAGACGGACGGCGGACTGGTCACCGGCTTCAGGGAGAAGCCGCCCTTGCCGTACTGGATCAACGCCGGGGTCTATGTCCTGACGCGGGAGGCCATCGCCCGATTCCCGGACGTGGGTGATCACGAAACGGAGACGTTCCCCGCGCTGGCGTCGGAGGGGCGACTGGCCGCGTTCGAGAGCGGCGCGTACTGGAAGTCCGTCGAGTCGCAGAAGGACCTGCGCGAGGCCGGCGAGCGTCTGGCGCGGGTGTCGTAGGAACGGCCCGGCAGCATCGCTGTGCTAGAATCGATGCAGCGGCCTTCGTGAGGCCGCTTCCCGCGTCGGGGAGTAGCGCAGTCCGGTAGCGCGCTACGTTCGGGACGTAGAGGCCCCGGGTTCAAATCCCGGCTCCCCGACCAGTTTCCTCCCAAGCGCCCCCTTGTTTCGTAAGGTTCAGTTTCTTGCTGCATGGTTTGCGCGCGCTTGCGCGCGGGGAGTGGTATGCTTGCGCCGAAAAGCCTGCCAGGGAGGATGGAACATGCTGACGACTGAACAGAACGATCGGTTGGCTCGTGTTGGCCCCGGCACGCCCGGAGGCGAGTTGCTGCGCCGGTACTGGGTGCCGTTCCTGCCCAGCGCGAAACTCGACGAAGACCCCGTGCAGGCCGTCCGCCTGCTCGGCGAGGACCTCACCTGCTACCGGGACAAGTCCGGCAACATCGGTCTCATCGGCCAGCGATGCATGCACCGCGCCGTTGACCTGCGGTGGGGCATCCCGGACGAGAACGGCCTTCGCTGTCCCTACCACGGCTGGATGTACGACGCGAACGGCGTTTGCGTCGACGCGCCACTGGAGGCCCGCCGTGACATGTTCAAGGACCGGCTCAAGCTCCCCGGCTACCCGGTGAAGGAGATGGGCGGCCTGCTCTTCGCGTACATGGGCCCGCAGCCGGCGCCGCTGCTGCCTCCGTGGGACCTGTTCGTCTGGCCCAACTCCGTCCGGCAGATGGGCATCGCCGTCCTCAACGCCAACTGGCTCCAGTGCCAGGAGAACACCGGCGACCCCACACACGGCGTGTGGCTCCACGGCTTCCAGTTCCAGTACATCCTCGAGAAGATGGGCGACCATGACCGCCTCGAGAAGATGAGCAAGGGGTTCATGCAGCAGGGAGTCGGCATCAAGGACCTGTACGTCCACTCCACGCAGTACGGCATGGAGAAGGGCGTCATCTTCTCCAAGGAGCTCGGCGCGCCCGAGGACAAGAAGTCCCGCCACTCCACCGTCATCTTCCCGTTCTACACGGAGCAGAACGCCGCGGGCGCTCCCTGGAGCGAGTTCCAGATCCGCGTGCCGATAGACGACGAGCACACCTACCACATCTCCTACAACACCTACGCCGCGCCGCCAGGCGTGGAAGCGCCGAAGCAGGACAAGGTGCCCTACTACGAGGTGCCGATCTACGACGAAGACGGCAAGCCGATCCTGGACTGCATCCTCAACCAGGACTTCATCGGGTGGTGGGCGCAGGGCCCGCTGACCGACCGCAGCGCGGAGAACCTCGGGCGCACGGACATCCCCGTCGTCTTCCTCCGGCGCCAGCTCGATGAGCAGATACGTATCGTCGAGGACGGCGGCGACCCGTTGAACGTCTTCCGCGACGAGGCAGAGATTGACGCCCTTCCGAACGAGGGTGGGGAGATACCCATCCTGTACGGAGGCGGCAGGCCTGCGGACGCATGGCTCAACCCTGACTGGGCGAAGGACGTTCCCGAACTGACACGGAACACCCGCGCCCAGTACCACAAGGGCGGCGCGGTCTGGGAGTCCGACCGCTACGGCCCGGCTATCCCCCTGGCCGCCGAGCTCCATCGCCGGATGGAGGAGGCTGTGGAAAAGGCGCAGGCCGGGCCCGCCTAACGCCACTGCATCTGTACCCTTACGGAGAAGCCCAGCACTGCTGGGCTTCTCTCGATTAAGCGGCGCCACAGGTGCGATGTGCAACACAACGGCGGGCTTAACGTAGTAGGGTATGGGGCGCACCACATCAGACGACCGAGGCAAGCCTCGCCTTCGGAGAGAAGCGTGACCCAGAGCAATACAGATCAGACCGCACCTCAGGTGCTGCCCGAATTCAGTATCGCGCTCGACGAACTCATCGCCCTTGCAAAGCGCGGACATGCCTCGGGCAGCGAACTCTTCAACCCCAGCGACGAATGGCTCGTTTCCCGCATGCGGGAGATCGGCGGACTGCCGGACTCCGAACGCGGCGCAGCGCTCGATGAGTGGCGGAGCATCGCGGAGGAGGCCGCCGCTGCGAACGCAGAGGGCCGGGCGGCGGGACGCGCGGGCCCGGAGGCAGTCGTACGGCTCAACTCCGGTGGGTTCGCGTTCTACAGCCAGCGCGGCGTCGCCCGCCAGCCGCACCTCACCCGCTACCTCATGGATGGCTTCACGCCGAACCGCGACTCGCTCGAGTTCAGCCACGACGACCAGCGGCTCTTCTGCCGCATCCTGCCGCTCATCACTGCGAGGCTCAGCGAGTGGCTCGACGCGGGCGAGACCGTCGTGCAGTCCGACCGCCGGGTATGCGACGCACCGGGGCGCTCGTTCCATGCGCGGCAGCTGGTCGTGGGCGCGCGCTATCCGCAACTGCCGTACCTGTGGCGGCAACTCACGTTCGACCTGCCGGAAGAGGAGCGCTTGGGCGAACCGGACATCGTGGAGTTCTCCATACCGGAGTGGCTGGAGATACTCGACCTGCCTGACGACGTACGCGGTGAGATAGCGGCGCAGAGCCTCACGCGGCTCGTATTCAAGGCTCCGACGCGCGGGCTGTCGCTGCACCTCGGTTTCGACTACGTGGGCGAGCACAAGATGGGCCCGCTCAGCATCGCGATGCACCAGACGAAGATGAACGGCGGGCTTGCCCTGCAGGCCGCGTTGAGCGTCGCGCGCATCCGGGCGCTGGACGGCAGCATGAACAACGCCGCCGTCGTGACGACGGGGCCGTCGCTGCACGGCAAGAGTACGCTCACCATCATGATCGAGCTGGCGAACAGCGAACTCGCCTCCCGCCTCTCGCTGCAACCGGACCCCGAGGAAGGGGTCTACCCGATGAACGACGACATCATCCTGCTCCAGCCGCTCGCCGAACCGGTCGACGTGGAGTTGGACGGGCAGCGCGTCTCCTACGCCTACGGCATCGACGGCACCGAGAACAACTTCTACGCGGTGCCGTCCGGCCTGACCCGTGAGGACGACCCTGTGACCTACGACGTCGTGCGTGGCGCGCCCGGCGAACCGAACCCGCAGGAGACGCTGGAGAACGTCGTGGCCGACCCGGCGACCGGCGAGCCCGACTTCTCGCAGAACCCGACACGGAACATGCGGATGGTGCTCTCGCGGCGCAGGCTGCTGCAGCGCAAGGGCGTCGCGGAGGTCATCAGCCGCGTGACGGGCGGCGCGCTGACCGAAGCCGCTCACGTCCCGATGGGGCACATGCACCGCATCATCTGGCAGGCCGTCATGCGGGAGAACACCGTCATCCCGCCGCTGCGCAAGCTCAGCCTGGAGCAGTACGTCCGCGTGCTCATGTACGGCGAGGCCGTGCAGATGGGCGCGGCGGCGGGCGCCATCGGCAGGCCGTACGTCGAGTACTTCTCGGACCCGTTCATCATCGGGCTGGAGGACGACAACGCGAACCTGCTGTACGACATCCTCCGCCGGATGCAGGCGGACGGCGTGAGGCAGGAGTTCTACGCCTTCAACACCGGCGGTCTCGGGGCGGACACCAACGACGCGGCGGAGGGCAGGCTCTACCGGAAGATCCCGCGCGAGGTGACGCTTGCGCTGCAGGAGGCCGTGCTGCGCAATGCCGCGAAGTACGAGTACGACCCGTATATCGGCTCCGAGGTTGCGGCGGCTGTGACCGACGCCTCGGGGAACGAGGTGCTCGACCTGCGCGCCGAGTGGCTGCCGCGCAACGTCTACGGCGAAGAAGACTACGTTCGCCGCATCGACGCTCTGCGCTACCGCCGTTTCTATGGCTCGCCCGAGAACGAGCGCACCGGCATCCTGCGCTACACGAAGGTCGTGAACGACCTCACCGACCTGAGCGACGTTCCACCGCCGCGTTCCGAGTGGGAGGCAGCGCGCCTGCTGTCCTTCTACTGGAGCCTGGACCGCTCCTACGAGACGCTTGCCGAGACTGCAGCGCACCGTGCGGAGGGAGAAGCGCCGTCCGCCGAGTTGCTCAGCGCGCTGAGTTATGCTTGTGCGCGGGGCGTCGTGGAAGGGCTGGCGCTCTCCTCCGGCGCGGAGGCCGCGCTGCGCGAGCTCGGCATCCGGATATAGCAAGGCTGGGCCACGCTCGCCTGGGGCGATGTTCCCTGCAGTCAGAGTGAGGACGGTCACGCAACAACGCAGACAGGAGGGTGGCGAATGGCAAATGTAGAGCATCTGCAACCGGAAGGCATGTCCCCGAACGGCGGACGGTACACGCACGTCGTGAAGGTCGGCCCGTGGGTCTTCATCGCGGGGCAGACCGCATCCGATGAGAACGGCGACGTCGTGGGCATCGGCGACCCCACAGCGCAGGTCGGGCAGGTGATGAAGAACCTGCGCCTCGCGGTCGAGTCCGTCGGCGGGAAGTTCGAGGACATCGTCAAGACGACGGTGTACGTCGTGGGCGAGGAGCACGTGGAGGAGGTGCGCGCGGCGCGTGCGCAGTACCGTCCCGAGAAGCCTCCGACGAGCACGCTCCTCATCATCTCCGGGCTGGCGAGGCCGGAGTTCATCATCGAGATAGAGGCTGTCGCCTACGTGGAGTAACTGCGCGGGATAGCCTGCGTGGAGTAGGCCTGCCTGCGGTAGGATACGCACGAGCAAAACAGAGGAGGGAAGAGCATGGCAGCAGTAACGGTCCTGCACCCGGGAATGACGACGGAGACGATCCAGATCACCGGACACAACGGTGACGAGATCGACGCCTACGTGGCGAGGCCGGAGGGGCCCGGTCCGTTCGCGACGGTGCTCGTGGCGCACCACATGCCGGGATGGGACGAGTGGTGCATCGAGGTGACGCGCCGGTTCGCCCACCACGGCTACCTGGCGGTCTGCCCGAACCTGCACCACCGCATGGGCCCCGGCACCCCCGCCGAGATGTCGGCCCGCATCCGCGACGACGGCGGGCAGCGCGACGCGTTCGTGCTCGGTGACCTGCAGGGCGCGCTGGACTACATCCGCGCCCGGGGCGACGCGACAGGCAAGGTGGGCGTCATCGGCTTCTGCTCCGGCGGGCGCGTCGCCTACATGGCGGGCTGCAACCTGGAGCTGGACGCGGCGGTCGACTGCTGGGGCGGCAACGTCATCCCGACGCCCGACCGCATCAACGAGAACCAGCCGGACCCGGTCATCGACATGACGCCCAACATGGGCTGTCCTGTCCTGGGGTTGTTCGGGAACGACGACGGCAATCCGGACATCGAACAGGTGAACGCCATCGAGGCGGAGCTGCAGAAGCACGGGAAGGAGTACGAGTTCCACCGCTACGACGGCGCGGGGCACGCGTTCTTCAACTGGAGCGGCACGTCGCACCGTCCGGAGCAGGCCAAGGACGGCTGGGACAAGGTGTTCGACTTCTACGCCAGGCACCTGAGCTAGGCGCAACGCTGAAGAGCGCGGCGCGAGTGGCCTGACGGCCACGCCGGATCCCGGCTTTCGCTGGAATGACGGGACTTGCCAGAAGAGCCGGTCTGTCCGCCACGAGTGTTCGGGCGGGCAGACCACGTCTGTGAAACAGGAGAGCGAGCGGTGAAAGCGGCATTCATACGGAACCACGGAGGGCCATCGGCCATCCAGTACGGCGACATGCCGGAGCCGGAGGCCGGACCGGGCGAGGTGCTGGTGCGCGTGCGTGCATCGGCGCTGAACCGGCTGGACCTCTACACCCGTGCCGGACTGCGCGGCACGAAGGTTGCGCCGGAGGAGATGCCGCGCATCCTGGGCGGCGACTGCGCCGGCGAGGTCGCCGCGCTGGGAGAGGACGTGGACAGCGTCAGCGTGGGCGAGCGGGTCGTCGTGAACCCGCTCTGCGGCACGAACCCTCCCTCGATGATCGGCACGAACCGGCAGGGGTCGAACGCCGAATACGTTGCCGTCCCCGCGGAGAATGTCGTGCCGATACCGGACTCGCTCACCTTCAAGGACGCCGCAGCGCTGCCGACCATCTACCTGCCCACGTGGGGCATCGTCGTGCGCGAGGGGCAGCTGCAGGCGAACGAGACCGCGCTGGTGCTCTCGTCGTCCAGCGGCGTCGGCACCGCGGCCATCCAGCTCATCAAGGGCGTCGTCGGCGCGACGTGCATCGCGGCCACGAGCACGGGCGAGAAGGTGCGCAAGTCCAAGGAGCTGGGCGCGGACTACGCCATCAACTACAAGGTGGAGAACCTCGCACAGCGGACGAAGGAGCTGACCGGCGGACGCGGCGTCGACCTCGTGGTGGACAGCACCGGCGCGGCGTTCTTCGAGGACGCGTACGCGTCGCTGGCGCGCGGCGGCAGGTACGGCATCTGCGGCGTTACGGCGGGCTACCAGGCCCAGATACACCTGGGCCAGTTGTTCAGCAAGCAACTGCGGCTGTTCGGCACGTTTATGGGTTCGACGGACGAACTGCGGCGCATCGTCGATGCCGCCTCCAGGGGGCAGATAGGCACGGCCATCCAGGCCAGTGTTCCACTGGCAGGGACCGCAACCGCGCACGAGGAGATGGAGAAGTCGGAGCACTTCGGCAAGTTCATCATCGTCGTGCCCTGATGAGCCTCTGCCGAGCGCCCTCGCCCTACCGGTTCTCCTTGGCGAGCGTCGTTCTTCCCACCCGCCCGCCCGAACGCTTGCGAGGGACACCCCCGCGCCCCCGGCAGAGGGGCACCGCCCCTCCGCATTCCCCATTAAGACGCTCCCAAAGCAATGCAAGAGACTGAGGGTTACCGGCCTCCCACGCGACGGCGCAAGCCGTGGTTCTACGGGTGGACCATCGTCATCGTCCTCTCGGTCATATCGTTCGCGGGGGGCGTCGAGACGAACCCGGTGCTCGGCGTTTTCCAGGGGCCGATGACGGAGGAGTTCGGCTGGAGCCGTGCGCTCTACACGCTCCCAATGTCGATCGGCTCGTTCATGGGCGGGATTGCCTCGCTGATCGTGGGGCCGCTGATGGACCGGTACGGCTCGCGCATCATCATGACCGTGGCCATCGCCATCATGGGGCTGACCTTTGTGCTGATGGGGGCGGTGCAGGAGCTGTGGCACCATTTCGCGCTGCAGATACTCGGGCGCACCGTCATCGCGTCCACGTTCTTCATGGTCATCGGGGTCGTCATCCCCAAGTGGTTCATCGTCATGCGTGGCAGGGCGGGAGCGCTTTCGAACCTCGGCCAGCGGCTGGGACAGATCGCGTTCCCGGTCATGGTGGAGCGCATCCTCGTCTCCGGCTCGTGGCGGACGGCGTGGGTGGCGATGGGCATCACGGTCTGGGCATCGTCGCTGCTGCCCGCGCTGCTCTTCCTGCGACGGCAGCCCGAGGACCACGGGCTGCTGCCGGACGGCGTGGACATCCGAGACGCCGGGCGGCAGGGGAGGCGCGCTCCGCCCGTCGAGGTCGCGTTCGACCGCCGGATGGCGCTGCGCTCGGCCGCGTTCTACCTCATCGCGGCCGCCGTGAGCATCCAGAGTTTCGTGACCACGAGCATCCACTTCCACTGGTACTCCTACCTCACCGACGTGGGCGTCTCCAGCGAGGCTGCGGTCATCTCGCTGTCGCTCTCGCCGCTGATCTCGATGCCGGTTTCCATCGCGGCGGGGCTGGCCGCCGAGCGGGTGCCGGTGCAGCGGCTGATGGCGGTGAGCTACTACTTCATGGCGGCGAGCATCGTCCTGTTCCTGTTCACGGACAACGCGCTGCTGTCGTACGCGTTCGGGCTGCTGTTCGGCACGGCGACGGGCATCCTCTTCACGGTGATGAACATCATCTGGGCGGACTACTTCGGGCGGGCCTCCATCGGCGGCATCCGGGGGATGGTGTCGCCGGTGCACATGTTCAGCAATTCGATGGGCCCGCTGGCGGCGGCGTGGTCGCACGACCTGACGGGCAGCTACATGCTCGTCTTCACGCTCAGCGCCGTGCTGAGCGCAGTCGGCGGGACGCTCGTCCTCCTCGCGCGCAGGCCCCGGCTGACCGACGGCTGAGTGCGCGCCTCCAGGGATAGTCTGAACAAGTCCTCCTCCGTCGTTCCTGCGGAGGCAGGAACCTCGCCCCTTGCCTGTCATGTTGAGCGGAGCCGGAGGCGGAGTCGAAACATCTCTCGGGGAACGTTCGCTTGCTCAGAGGTTCTCCAGGGCACATGCGTTTTTTCGCGAAAACCGGCTCATTTCGGCTCATTTTCAGGAATTCACTCGTAGAACCGGCTGCTCCGGTGAGCCCTTCAGGGGCCTATGCGGGCTCAATTCCGCCAAAGTCTGAGCCCTGTTGAGCCATTCTGAACCTCCTCCGTCGATCCTCGCCCCGGCCCCTTCCTCCGCCGGAGGAGCGGGCAAGGCGCCTATGGGACATGGTAGGAAGCGCGGTATCGATGGCGCAATGGGCGCGTGTCACAATGGGGACGTGTGGCGTGTGCCATCTGCCCATTGCGCGGTTGGAATGCGTTCGGTGCAATGGTCAAAGGAAACAGGATTGTACCGGTGCGCTGGACGAACCACGCGGAGATAATGACGCGGCCATGAGCGACAACTCAAAGATCGAATGGACGGAAGCCACGTGGAACCCCGTGACGGGCTGCACGCAGATATCGCCGGGGTGCGCGCACTGCTACGCGATGCGCTTTGCCAACCGGTTCCGCGGCGTGCCCGGACATCCGTACGAGCAGGGGTTCGACCTGCAACTGCGCCCAGAGCGCCTGCGCCAGCCCCTCGAATGGGAGAAGCCGCGCCGCATCTTCGTCAACTCCATGTCCGACCTGTTCCACGAGGAGGTTCCGGAGGAGTACATCAGGCAGATATTCGACGTGATGGAGGAAGCCGGACAGCACACGTTCCAGGTGCTCACGAAGCGTGCCGAGCGCGCGCGGCAACTCGCGCCGACGTTGCCGTGGCCGTCCAACGTCTGGCTCGGCGTGTCGGTCGAGAACAGGTACTGGACGCGGCGCATCGACTCGCTGCGCGAGGTGCCCGCCGCCGTGCGTTTCCTCTCGTGTGAGCCGCTGCTCGGTCCGCTCAATGACCTCAACCTGACTGGCGTCCACTGGGTGATCGCGGGCGGCGAGAGCGGCCCCGGAGCGCGGCGTCCGAAGCCGGAGTGGTTCCGATCCATCCGCGACCAGTGCGCCGAGGCCGAGGTCGGCTTCTTCTTCAAGCAGTGGGGCGCGTTCGACGCCGACGGCAGGCGCGTCGGGAAGAAGAAGGCGGGCAGGGACCTCGATGGCCGAGTGTGGGACGGGATGCCGGTGGCTGTGGCGTCATAGAGGCAGCCGGCCTTGGCCTGTCGCATCGGGCTGGTCAAACGCCCACTTCATGATGTTTCGGCCTCCTGGATGTTTGCTGGCAAAGAGTAAGTAGTACAAATGCTTGTTGCCGTCCCCCTTGACTAGGCGGGAGTGGTCTGGCTGTTGGTCCCAGCCTAAGTCGGCTAATCGGTTCAGGTAAAAGCGAATCAGCCCTGAAGTGCGAGACAACCGGCCTCCATTCCAGTACCTTCGCCACTCGGATGTTCCGAAGTACGCTTCAGTCTTCGCAGATTCTGCGTTCCTGTTTATGGACATACCCAATGGGAAGTTGATGAGTAACTCAGTCTGCCATGCCGCTAGTGATTGGACTGTCTCCCAACGAGGTTCGATTCCTTCCGTATCCAGCAAGACAAAGGTGGGTGATCTCTGGTTGATTCTGGTCATCAGCCGAGGGAGTGCGACATTGACGTCTCCATAGACGACTTCAGCTCGATGGTTCTCACCAAGCCTTGCTATATGAGATCGCAACTCCGTGACTGCGTCGGCATCGTCGTCTATGAAGAACAAGCGGTCGAAGCCTCGACCGTCCTTGCCCTTTGCCGAAAGGGCAATCAGCGGCGAGCCATCAATGATTTCTCCGGTTCGCTCAAGGATATTCGTACCCGGACCTGCGAATGCGTCTATGTAGACACGTTCTGTGGCTCTCTGTGTTGCCGTCAGGTAGGGGGAGAGATAGTCCTCAACCACTTTGAGTTTGTCTTTCGTCCACGGGCCGACTTCTCTGGGCATGCATCTACCCTATGCACTGCTGCTGTGCCTTTGCAATGGGCTCGTGTCACACCCCCTCGCCCCGGGTGATGCCCCGGAGTCGTTCTTGCGGAGGATGAGGCCGGTGAGCGCCATTGGGGGCTGCGCGATCGCCCAGGAGGAAGGGCGGGGCTTCCCCCTCTGTTGTGCGACACCTGCCCCTTGCTTGGCGGCGCGTCCCCGTGCGCCAATGGAGGCATATCTTCAGCCGGAGGCGCGCCGTGGCAGAGAACACCATCGCCAGGTTTCACATCATTTCCGACATCCCGTACAACACACGTGTGGTCCCGTGCTACGAGACCGGCAGGTTCCACAGACACAAGAAGCACAAGGAAGAGTTCTGCAACGCCGTGTGTGGAAGGGAAGTCGTACGTGAGAGAGACCGCTTCTGCTCGATCATCATCGCGAACCCGCGCGATTGGAAGTACGACTGGTGCCGGGACTGTGTCGCAGCCGTGCGGTGGAAGCCTGTGTACGCGGAGGAACTGAAAGCCAAGGGAATCCTGGACTGATGCGGCACCAGTACCTAGCACGATAGCTGTGGAAGTGTTGCCTCTGGATTCCCGTTTTCACGGGAATGACGGGTGGAGGGGCTGCTTGACAGGGCACACCGGCTGCGAGGTTCCTGCCTGCGCAGGAACGACGGAAGGGGGATGACTGTGAGGCTCACACGCCCTCGCCCCAGGTGATGCCGAAGTCGTTCTTGCGGAGGATGAGGCCGGTGAGGGCCATCGGGGGCTGGGCGAGCATCCAGAGGAACGACGGTTCCACAGTCTCGACGCTCTCCTTCGCACGGGGCCAGCTCATGTCGGTGAGGACGTGGCCGGGCGTCCATGAGACGACCTCGATGTTCTGCTCGCGCACTTCGAGGGCGAGCGCCTGCGAGAAGATGTCGAGCGCAGCCTTCGCCGCCGAGTAGGCGACGCGCCCCACCGCGAAGCGGATCGCGAGGTCGCTCGACACGTTGTAGACGCGTCCGCCGCCCTGCTGCGCCATGACCGGCAGCGCTGCGCGCGTCACGTAGAAGACGGCGTTCATGTTCACGTCCATGTTGTCGTGCCAGTCCTCGTCGGACATATCGGCGATGCGCGCCTCCGGGTAGACGCCGGCGTTGTTCAGGAGGATGTCCAGCCGTCCGGCGCGCTCGACGGTCTCGTCGACGAGGCGCGCCGCGTCCGCAGAGTCGGTGATCGTCGCGGGGATGGCGTGCGCCGTGCCGCCTGCGGCCACGATCTCATCCGCGGTCCCGCGCAGCGTGCCGCCGCTACCGGGCGAGGAGTCGAGGTTGCGCGCGGTGACGACGACGGTAGCGCCGTGGCGCGCCATCGCGAGGGCGAGCTGTCGTCCGATGCCGCGGCTGCCGCCGGTCACGAGGGCGACCTGTCCGGTGAGGTCAGGGGTGGTCATGGGCGTGAGTCTAGCATGCGGCAACCCTCACCCCCCGCATCGAAGAGGTGCGCCCTCCTCCCGCCGTTCCATCTTCGAGCGAGCAGATCAGGGAGTCCGGTCGGCGTCTATCCAGAGCCTGTGCACCCTCAGCGATTCACCTGCTCCGTCCAGAGTGGCCAACACCAACGGGATCTCGTATGCATCGTTGGTTACCAGGTCGTCGCCATACCGTACTGCTGCGTTCTCCGATTCGCAGACATTCCGGTAGCAAACGCCCTCGTAGTCTTCGGCGAAACCTCTGGGTCTCTGCGGGTCCTCACCCTGCTGTATGCCCGAGAAAACGAGCGCCGCCGGATGATTCTGGCCATAGATGAGCTCAAGATAGTATCGATTGGTAGTGAAGTCACCGAGTCGATTGGAAAGTGCCGTACTGCGCTCGACATCACCCCAGTCCCGAGAGGCATTGTAGGTCGTTTGGATCAGCCCTCTCTGTTCCTCGTACCCTCCTATGCCCTCCAGCAGGCCGACGCCACTACCGCTGCAGTGTATGTCGGGATACGCCCATTCAAAGTCCGCGATCACCGTTGTCCGACGATCGAAAGTCGCCCTGTAGTCCAGGTGCTTTACCTGGAATCGGGACTCGTAGTACTGCCCATCGGGACAATCATGCGTCCTAGTCTCACGGCGTAGGGACGAGTAGACCGCCTGGAACGGTGGCCAGTGCGACCGTTCCAGGCAGTCCGTTCCTTCTCCCGGGCATAGTCCGGCATGCGCGTACGACATCGCGGGTCCCGCATCGCAGGGGGAGATGATTACCCTGGAGGGCGGTCCGTAGTCCCTCTGGTTCGGACCCCTTGATGGGCCTTCCAGAAGTCCGGCTCCTATGGCCCGGACCTCGAACAGATACGTTTGTTCACAGTCAAGGTCTGATACCTGCTGGGACGTCTGCGTAGTGAGCAGGTCACCTATGTAGGCATACGTGCTGGAACGCAGAGAGTCGTCTTCAATGTTCTCGGGGGTAAGGACGACACCTTCGGCATAGGGATAGTGCAAGACATCGTATCCGGCGGCTTCGCGCACGGGTTCCCATTCGAGCATGACGCCGTCTTCCTGGAGCGGTGTTGCTATCAGTCCTTCAGGCGGCGGCGGATAGTGCCACAGGAAACGCGGAGGCTGGCCGTCCAGGTAGGGATCATGACCGAATGGCAACCACGCCGGGTCAGCGGTTGGCGTGGACGATTCATCCGTTGGCGTTGAGACCGAAGTAGAAACGTCGCAAGAAACGAGGACTACCAGAAGAAGGAGCAGACCACCGATACGGAGCATGGCACGCACTCCGCGACCCGTCATGCGGTGCGCTCGAGTAGTGTCCCCGATAGATTGATGCTCGCTTCGGTCCGGGAGGACATGCAGCCAACCTGGCAACGCTGAGTAATGCGCGTCAATCTTACTCATAGCGACGCGATGGAGCGGAGGGGGCGGGTGGACTGGCGGATGCGCCAGAAGAGGTACTGGTTCGCGTAGCCGGCGTCCGCGCCGAAGCGTTGCCATGCCCACTCGCGCGCCGTTGCGTACTTGGCGTTCACGGGCAGATCGTACCACTCACGCAGCACTTTCAGCACCCAGCGGTCGGCTGGGAAGGCCTGCGGCTTTTCCAGCGAGAAGAGCATCGCGCAGTCGGCGATCTTCTCGCCGACGCCGTGCAGCGACGTGAGCGCGGCAAGAGCGTCGTCGTAGGATGCCTTTCGCAGGGCATCGAGCGCGAGCCGGCCGTCGGCGACGGCCTCCGCGGCCTGCGCCAGGTAGGGCGCGCGGAAACCGCAGCCGAGCTCGCGCAGCCGCGCCTCGCCCGCCTCGGCGAGCTGCGCCGCCTTCGGGAACGCGGAGCGTTCCGCGCCGTCGAGCGTCAGCCACTCGCCGAACGTGGTTGCGAGCAGTTCGACGGTTCGGCTGATGCGCGGCATGTTGGACGTGGACGACAGGATGAACGCGGCGAGCGTCTCCCACGGCTCCTGCCGGAGGATGCGCATGCCGGGGTACATGGCGATGCCCTCGCGCACGTTGTCGTCCCATTGGATGCGCTGCTGCACGGCGCGGAGGTCGTCGCCGAGCCGGAAGTACGTACGAAGAGCGTGCGCGGTCTCGTCCGGCGGAGCGGGGGCGCTCGCGACGCGCAGGCCGTCGCGCGTGCGTTCCAGGCGGACGATGCTGCCGCTCAGCACGCCGGTCCAGCGTCCGTCGGCGTCGACGCGCCATCGGAAGCACTGGCCGGACGTGAGCGAGCTCTGAAGGTCGAGCGGCTCCTCGACGCGCATCGTGACGGTCGCGGTCACGATTCCAGCGCCAGCCAGCGGCCCACTGCCGGGGCGAGCTCGTCGAAGCGTCCCTTGACGATGGTGGCGGGCGGCATCGAGTTGAGGAACGTGCGCCCGTACGCCTTGGACGTGATGCGGCTGTCCAGCACGACGGCGACGCCCCGGTCGCCCTTGCTGCGGATGAGGCGCCCGAACCCCTGGCGGAAGCGGAGCACAGCCTGCGGCACTGCGTACTGCATGAACGGCTGCTCGTACTGGCTGGAGCGCGCCGCGAAGATCGGCTCCGTCGGCACGTTGAAGGGGAGCCGGGCAACGACGAGCACCTTGAGCGTCTCGTTGCCGACGTCGACGCCCTCCCAGAACGACGCGGTGCCGAGCAGGACGGCGCTGCGCTGGGCGCGGAAGCGCGCGAGCAGTTGCTGCGGCGTGCCGTCGACGCCCTGCGCGAGCACGCCGATGCCGCGCTTCGGCAGCACCCGGCGGAGTTTTGCTGCGGTTGCGCGGATGGCGGCGTGCGACGTGAAGAGCGCCATCGTACGGCCCTCGGCAATGTGAGCGAGGCGCTCCAGCACGCTCGCGACGGCGTCGGTGTAGCGTGGGTCGTTCGGCTCCGGCATGTCTGTCGGCAGGCAGAGCAGGGCGGCGTTCCGGTAGTCGAACGGCGAGCCGAGGCAGACCTCGCCGGGCTCCTCGACGCCGAGCCGGGTGCGGACGTGTGCAAAGCCGCCCGCCACGGTGAGCGTCGCGCTCGTGAGGACGACGGTCTGCTTCGGCGCGAACAGCTCCTCGTGCAGGCGCGGGGCGACGTCGAGCGGCGCGCCGTTCAGCGAGAGGTTGTCGCCGCGTCCCACCCAGTAGACGGTGTCGGCGTCCGGCTCGGAGACGAAGCTGCGAATCTTCTGCCGCGCCTCGGCCTGGTCGACCATCCACTCGGTGAGTTCGCCCTTCAGCTGCTCCAGTATGGGCGCGGTCTCCGGCGGCAGGTCCTCCATCTCGCGCAGCAGGGCGTCGGCGCGCTCGCTGGCCTCGGCGGCGCTGCGCTCGAAGCCGTCCCACGCGATGTCGAGCGCCGACCACGCGGGCTGCGCTCGCTCAGCCGTCGTGATGCGTATCTCGCCCTCGTCGGACTCGCGCTGCTCCGCCGTGAACTGCGCGAGTCCCGCCGTGAGTTGTGCCCACTCGTCGCGCACCTTGTACAGCGGCATCTGCGCCTCGTCGCGGCGCAGCTCGGCGCTCTCCTTGCGCGACTCCTCGATAGCGCTCGCGCGGACGACCGTCCCGAAGCCATGGATCACGGTGCCGAGCCGCTCGACGAGGTTCTCGACCGTCGCCTGCGAGACGCGGAAGCCGAACTGCCGCGTCGCCTCGGCCTCGAGGTTGTGCGCCTCGTCGACGATGAGGTAGTCGTAGTCGGGCAGCAGCGAGCCGCCGACCTGGAGGTTGGAGAGCAGCAGCGAGTGGTTGACGACGAGCAGGTGCGAGGAGGCCGCCTCGTCGCGGGCGTGGCGGTAGAAACATGCGCCCTCCCGTGCGCCGGTGCAGACCGCGAACCCGCTCGCGCTCATGCGGTCCCACGAGAAGAGTTCCGAGCCGGACAGCCGCAGCTCCGAGCGGTCGCCGGTGCGTGTCTCGCGGAGCCACGCGAGCGTCTTCGCCAGCGTGCGGGCGTCGTCGGGCGACGTCATGTCGCTGTTCGCCGCCGCCTCCCAGCGTCGCAGGCAGAGGTAGTTCGCCTTCCCCTTGAACTGGGCGTACCGGAAGTTGGAGACGTCCAGCCCTGGAACGCCGCGCAGCACGTCCAGCAGGTCCGGGATGTCCTTGCTGATCAACTGCTCCTGCAGGTTGATGGTGTTCGTGGAGACGACGACGCGCACGTTGTTGCGCAGCGCGAACAGCACGGCGGGGAGCAGGTAGGCGACGGACTTGCCGATGCCGGTGCCGCCTTCCACGAGCAGGTGGTGCGGCTCCGCGTCCGCGTTCGACGAGCCGAACGCCCGCGCGACGGCTTCCGCCATCTCCGCCTGCTCGCCTCGCGCCTCGTAGCGGCGGAAGCGCTGCGCGAACGGGCCGTCGTTCGACAGCAGTTGGCGCACTTCGTCGGGCGTCACCGGTTTCGTAGGCTTCGGCATGCCGAGGCTGCGCGGACGCTCCAGCCTCCGCGCGATCTCCTGCGGGTCGATGCCGCCGATGGGCCCGGCACCCCCGGCAGCGGGTGACTCAGCGAGCGCGAATACGAGGTCGGCCAGCGGGCTATGCGCCCGTGCCAGCAGGTCGGCAAGGCGTCGCAGCAACCCGGCCCCGAGACCCTGCGCCCGCTCGACCAGCGCGAGGTAGACGGCGTAGGTGAGGCGTGCGTCTGAAACGGCGGGCTGGTCTGCGCCGCCGTTGTCGGGTGTGTCCACGCCGAGGCGCGCCGCCAACTGGGCGAGCGAGTCGTCGGCGCTCGCGGGCATGAGCAGCTCAGCGAATTCACGCACGTCCCAGACGCCTGCGCTCATCGCGGACGCCGCGTCTTCGCCAAGGGCGTCTGCCAGGCCGTGCGCCACGATGGGGGCGCCGCTCGCGAAGTCGGCGAGCGCGACCATCGCACTGGCGTCGGCGGCATGGAAGGAGTCGAGCTCGCGGTTGCCGTGGCACTTCACGGCGCCGACGGCGGTGAGTCGCCCGCGCCTGTCAGGGCGCGCGGGCGCGGTCATGCTCGCGGCCAGCGCGACGACCGGAGCGTCGAGCGGGTGCACGCTCAGCAGCCGCATGCGGTAGGTGGACTCGGTCATCCCCCGAACGGTACGGGAGCGTGCGCCCGCCGCGCAAGGAGTGAGCGTCGCCTGCGCGCGCGTGTTGACCCCTCGCCCCGACGCCAGCACAATACGGGCGAACGCCCACCGGCAGGCAGGAGGCAGGCCATGAGCACCGACGCTCCCGCGCAGAGATTCGTCGACGAGGTGATCAACGACATCATCGAGCCCGGCGTCGAGCGGCTGCTGGAGAGCCGCTACTTCGCGGACCTGCGCGCGGGCACGCTCACGAAGCGCCGCATGCAGGGGTTCGCCATCCAGCACTACCGGCACAACATGGCCATCCTCAAGGGTTTCGCGCTGCTCGCGGTGCAGGCGGCGCCCCGCAACGACCTCTTCCGCGTCTACGCGGGCGGGCTGAACGAGGAGATCACCCATCCGGACATGTGCAAGAAGTTCGGGTTCGCGCTCGGCCTCAGCGACGACGAGTTCGAGAACGCGCTGCCCGCTTACGGCTGCCTCGCGCACACCGCCGCCTGCCTCCACGACATGTACCTCGCCACCCCCGCGCAGATGCGTGCCAACGCCCTCTCCAACGAGACGATGGTGCAGCGCTATGCGACCGAGTTCTACAACCACCTCCATTCCTACGGCATACCTGAGGAAGCGATGGAGTTCTTCGTCGTTCATATGGGCGCGGACATCGAGCACACGGAGCGCGCCGCGAACGCGATAGCGCAACTCGCGGTCACGGACGAGGAGCAGGAGCGCGTCCGCGCCGTCTGCCGCAACATGGCGAAGTTCAAGCTCGGCAAGTTCGAGAGCATCTACGACGAGTACGCGTAGCCCTTAGCTCGTCATTCCCGCGAAGGCGGGAACCCAGCGTGCCCGAACAGGGCACACGGGGTGGGGAGAGGGTGTAGGGGACTCACGTTGAGCGAGGCCTCAGCGCCTTCCTTGTCATGTTGAGCGGAGCCCGCGCTTTAGCGCGCAACATCCTCTCGGGGGAGCGTTGTGCGTGCGTTGCGTTCCCTGAGAGATCCCTCGGCTCCGCTGCACTTCGCTCGGAATGACAATCAGGTGACGCGTCGATAGACGAGCGCGTTCCCGTCCTTGCCGCAGATCTCGATGACGCCGCCCTCGCGGAAGCAGTACGCGGCCTGCTGAGCGAGGCTCCGCGTTGATTGCATGGCCGCCGCGATGTCAGTCGTCGTGAACGTCTCGGGGAGACGTGCGTCGACCAGGGCGAAGAGGTCAGCCATCGACGCGATGGTGTGGGTCTCGACGACGTCCACGAGCCGGCGGTCGACGCGCGTAAAGTCGCGCCGCCATCGTCCCCGGCGCTCGCTCGGGGCGCGGACCTCCTCCTCGATGGTCATCACGACCTCCAGCGTCAGGTTGGGGTGCGCGAGCAACGCCGGGATGCTGACCAGCGCCGGGAAGACGCCGAACACCGAGCCGTGCTTCGGCGACCTGCGCCGTGTCGACGGCAGGGCAGGGTCGGCCGGCACTCTGACGAGGTATCTGTCCCTGGCGATGGGATGCACGAGCGTGATGGGATGCGCATCGAGCAGGTGCGTCAGCTTGCTCCTGAGCGACCCGAAGCTGCCGGTCTGTATCTCGACGATGCGGCCATCTGCGACGACGTCCGTCACGAAACCGTCGATGACCTGCTCGGTCTCGCTCCCGGCAACGGCGTAGCACTCCTTCAATGCCCGGTGCAGCGACCGTTCGTTGAGCTCGCCGATGGACGTCATGCCGGGCTACTTCTGAGCAGCAAGCCGCTCCCGCACGAAGCGCTCCGCCTGGGCGCGACCCCGCACGTCGCCGTCCAGAACAGCGTTGCGGAGCGAAGTCAGCATCGCGCCGACGGCAGGGCCGGGCGGCACTCCCAGCGCGAGAAGGTCGTGGCCGTCCAACGGGAAGCGGCGACGCGATGCGTCGAGGTAGCGCGTGAGGTTGCGGCGCGCCGCCGCGCTCGCGGCTGCGGCTGACGCAGCCTCCACCGCCTCGCGGGGCGCTGCGCCCACGATGGCGGCAGCCCTGCTGACCCGCGTCGCTGAGGCCAGCCTCGGTTCAGCCTCGCGCAAGCGCACGACGGCCGGCATGACCTGCGCCTGTCGCTTACCCGCGCCGATGCGCTGGCGGAAGGCGTCGGCGCGTTCGGCGGGCAGGGGATAGGCGAGCACGCCGAGCAGCGCCAAACCGTGCAGGCCGCGTGCGCCGGCGCGCCGACAAGCGGCGCGGACGTCCGGAGAGGCGAGTCCTGCCTCGACCGCGGGGAGGACGCCGAGCCGCAATGCCATCAGCACGGCGTGTGCCGCGTCCTGCTCCGTCAGCAGGCGGTCGATCTCGCGGCGGACCCGTGCGGCGGAGAGGGCGTCGACGTGCCGGAGATTGTTCCGCAACTGCCTGCGCGTTGCAGCATCGAGCCGGAAGCCCAGCCGTGAGACGTAGCGCGCCGCGCGGAAGATACGGGTGGGGTCGTCGCGGAACGACGCCCGGTGCAGCACGCGCACGACGCCTGCGCTGAGATCGGCCACGCCGCCCTGCGTGTCCAGCAGTTCGCCGAATCGTCGGGGGTGCAGCGAGGCCGCCATAGCGTTGATGCCGAAGTCGCGCCGGGCGAGGTCGGCGGCGATGTCAGCGCCGCCAGCCAGGATGACCGGCAGCGATGCAGGGTAGGGGTAGACCTCGGCGCGGGCGGTGGCGAGGTCCATCGTCCTGCCGCCCACGCACAGCTTGACCGTGCCGAACTGCGACCGCGCGCCGCACGTCCCGCCGAG
>DAOUHT010000082.1:0-6226 GCA_034428375.1 Dehalococcoidia bacterium
CACCTCGTGCTCTCCGGCGTACAGCATCGTCTCTCCGCCAGGACACCGCGAGATCGAGGCCAAGCTCACGGCGATGGACGCCATGGGCGTCGACTTCTCAGTGCTCACCCACGGCATCCCCGGCCCCGAACTCCTCGGCGGCGCCGAGGCCGACGATTGGGCCATCCGCATCAACGATTTCCTCGCCCGTGTCGTCGAGCAGTACCCGGGCAAGTTCACGGCGATGGGAAGCCTGGGGTTCGGCGACCCTGACCGGACCATCGCGGAGGCCGAGCGCTGCGTTAACGACCTCGGCTTCAAGGGCTTTCAGCTCTTCTCGAACACGTACGCAAAGCCACTCGACACTCCGGAGTTTCTGCCGGTCTACCGCCGCATCGCCAGCCTCGGCGTCCCGCTGAACCTGCACCCCACCTCCCCACTGAACACGGCCACGATCGACGGCACGCTCATGCCCGGCATGGGCTTCATCTACGACACCTCACTGGCCACCGTGCGCCTCATCCAGTCCGGCATCTTCGACGACGAGCCCGGATTCGAGCTCATCGTGCCGCACATCGGCGGCGTGCTGCCCTACCTGGGCGGACGCATCCGCGCGAACGTCAAAGGCAACCTGAAGCCGGTGAGCGACTACTTCCCACGCATCTACGTCGACACCGTCGCCCACAACGACGACGCCCTCGCCTACTGCTACAGCGTCGTCGGCGCAGACCGGTTGCTCCTCGGCACCGACCACCCGTTCGGCGACGGCCACCACATCGGCATGGTCGACCGCCTCGACTGCACGGACGACGAACGCGAGGCGATCTACCACGGCAACGCCGAACGCCTCCTGCGCCTGTAAGACCCCGAAACGCGCTCCTGCACCGCGACGCGTAATGGAGAAGAACGCATGACGACGACCAAAGCGAACACCCCGATGAGCGGCGGCAGCACGCCCAGCAACGCCGTCTACGGCTCCGACTACATGGTCGAGGTGCTGCGCGCACTCGGCGTGAAGTACATCGCTCTCAACCCAGGCGCCAGCTACCGCGGCTTGCACGACTCCATCGTCAACTTCGGCTCCGGCGGCCCGGAGATGGTCCTCTGCACGCACGAGGAGATCGCTGTCGCCGTGGCCAACGGCTACTTCCGTGTGACCGGCGAGCCTATCGCCACGGGACTCCACAACGTCGTCGGCCTGCAGCACGCCTCCATGGCCATCTTCAACGCATGGTGCGACCGCTCCGCCATCCTCAACCTCGGCGGCGGCGGGCCGCAGGACGCCAACCAGCGACGCTCCACCGACTGGGTGCACACCGCGCTCGTCCAGGGCAACGCCGTCCGCGACTACGTGAAGTTCGACGACCAGCCCGCGAGCATCGAGGCGATGCCCGAGTCACTGCTGCGCGCCATGCGCACCGCGATGACCGACCCGAAGGGGCCGGTGTACATCTGCCTCGACAGCACCATCCAGGAGCAGCGCATGGACGAGGCGCTGCCCGTGCCGGACGTATCGCTCTTCCGTCCCCCTGCCCCGCCCGCCCCGAACCCCGACGCGCTGGCGAAGGCGGTGGACGTGCTCGCCGGAGCATCGTGGCCGGTGATGATCGTCGGAGAGGTGGGACGCAATCCGGCGGCGCTGCCTGCCGTCGTCGAGCTTGCGGACACGCTGGCATGCGCCGTGGTCGATGCGGAGGGACGCTTCGGCTTCCCGAACACGCACCCGCTCGACCTCACCAGCGTCCGCGAGCGCGCGCTGGCCGATGCCGACGTGGTGCTCGCGTTGGACGTGCCGAGCCTCGGCGTGCCGCTGGGGCCGTCGGTGCGCGAGCGCGGAGCGTTGCAGCTCGCGGTGCCGCAGGGGACGCGGCTCATCCACGTCACGCTGCTGGACCAGGAGCGGCAGAACTGGGTGACGGACAACCAGTGGCTGCTGCCGGTGGAGGTGCCCATCGCGGCGGACACCGCGCAGGCGGTCCCGCTGCTGACCGCTGGGCTGCGGGAGCGGCTCGCCGGCAACGCGGCGGTCGAGGAGCGCCGGGCGCGCGTGGCGGCGATGCACGAGGAGGCGCGCGCCGCGGCCGCGAAGTGGGTGAGCGACAACTGGGACGCGGCTCCTATCTCCGCGGCGCGGCTCTACGGCGAGATCGCGGAGCGGGTGAAGGGCGTCGAGTGGGCGATGGTCAACTCGCACGGACGGCGGGTGCGCGACGTGCTCGAGATCACGAACCACGCCCATGAACTGGGCGGCGGACGGGGCGCCGGTGTCGGCTACGGCCTGCCGTCGTCGGTCGGCGCGGCGCTGGCGTACAAGGACACGGGGCGGCTCTGCATCAGCGTCGTCGGCGACGGCGACTTCCTGATGACCTCCAACGCGCTCTGGACGGCGGCCCACAGCGGCATCCCGCTGCTCGTCGTCGTGTTCAACAACCGCTCGTACTACAACGACGAGGAGCACCAGGAACGCATCGCCCGCTGGCGCGACCGGCCCGTCGAGAACAAGGGCATCGGCATCCAGATCACCGACCCCGCTCCGGACTTCGCGACGCTCGCGCGGGCGTTCGACATCGCCGGGTTCGGGCCGGTGTCTGAGCCGGATGCGCTCGGCGCCGTGCTGGACGAGGCGATTGCGGTCGTGCGCTCCGGCAAGCCTGCCGTCGTGGACGTGCTGATGCAGCCTCGCTAGCAATACAGGCCAATTCAGCGTATCCTACGAGAAAAGCTAACCGACCCCACTAAGGACTCGTACATGGCACACAAGATAGCATTAATCAACATGAAAGGTGGTGTGGGTAAGTCCACACTTGCTGTAAATCTAGCATGGGAGATGGCAACCTATCCTTGGTATAAGGATGTATTGGTTGTCGACTTGGACCCCCAGTTTAACTGTAGTCAATATCTTGTGGGTGTTGAGGGTATCGAGAATATAGTAACCGAGGACCACCCCACGGTGTGGGACATTCTAGAGCAACATACTTCTGTGCCTGGCAGACCTGGCCAATCTCTCGACCCTGCCAGCACTATCGTGCAGGTTTTTAACCCACGCATGGCAGGATCAATCGACCTTATTCCTTCCCGATTAGAACTATCGCAGTCTCTGCGCAACCCAAATGGCAAAGAGCACCTACTCAAGGATGCCATAGGCCAACTTGAGGAAGTCTACGACGTCGTCATAATTGATTGCGCTCCGACTGAGTCAGTTCTCACTGAATCGGCATATCTGGTAGCAGATTATATTCTAATTCCGGTTCGGCCAGAGTTCCTTTCCACTATAGGATTGCCTCTCTTGGAGAGATCACTAAATGAATTCGCCTTGCTACACCCAGGCGAATCACCCGACATCCTCGGAATCGCATTCAACGCGATCTCTGAGTACTCCCCAGAGGAAATAACCTCTAGGACTTCAGTTCGCCAGATTGCAGGCAGAAACGGCTGGCCGGTATTCGAGCAGGAAGTCGCCTACTCGAGGTCATTTCCCAAGGGTGCTAGAGAAGGAGAGCCAATTTTCGGAACCTCCTATGCCCGCACGAACGTTAAGGCCAACTTCCATAGTTTTGCTCGGGAATTCGCACAGCGAGTAGGCATATGATTGAAGACCATGACATAGCAATGCTCGCTGAGATTCATCGAATAGTGGTTCGATTTGGCCCTGACGCAGTCTCTCGACTCGCCAATTTGATTAGGGATCCCGTTCACTCAGAAGAACTCGCAAGGGTTTTGGAATACGCGGCCACTCGTCCTGCTTCGAAGAGGATTAGCACAAGACCCCGGACAACTAGGAAGCAGAATGTTGATAGCGTTGGAGCAAACGTCCTTAGAGGAATAGCCTTATCTGACCCAGAAAAGTATTCATTGCTCTCTGAGATTAGAGGGCAACTATTGTCGAGTACCACGCTTCAGTCTATGGCGGAGATTCGACGTTTTGCTCGAAACCATGCTATCCCGATAGGTACAGGTTCTTCCAGGCTAACCACTATCGTACCTATTCTGCGTGCGCTGTCTCGCCTTCCTCTGACCGAAATTGCTTCCATACGGGACTCAATGAAGGAATCCCCTGCTGCTGATAGGAGTTTAGAAAGACTACGAACTGCAATTGTTCACCCTCATAGTGTACGCAGGGGTGACTCGATTGTAGGAAAAGACGATCTTGATGACAAGGCACAGCCCCGCTAGGCGGGTCGCACCCAGATGCGGGCGGCGACGTCCATGCCGAGCGAGACCTGCTGGCCGTCGCGGCTGACGTCGACGACGCCCCGGTAGTCCGCGACCTCCTCGATGACGATGCGCCTGCCGGGGAGCACGTCGCTCTTGACGAGGTAGGAGAGCAGCGGGTAGTCCTCGTCCGGGATGCGGGTCACGACGTAGGTGGGGCCCTTCTTCGCCTCGCTCAGGCGGAACGTACCGGGATCGGACGTGCGGAGCGCGGTATCGTCCGCCTTGTAGATAGGGCGTCCGTAGGGGCAGGTGTCCGGGTGGCCGAGCCGCTCCTCGATGCGCGCGATCAGGAGGGGCGAGATGCCGTGCTCCAGGCTGTGCGCCTCGGCCTCCGCGAGCTCCAGCGGCACGCCGAGCACGTCGACGAGCAGCCGCTCGGCGAGGCGGTGGCGGCGCACCACGTCGCGGGCACGGGCGAACCCCGCGGGGGTAAGGTCGATCCGCTTCTCGCGGTTCACCTGGAGCAGCCCGTCCTTCGCCATGCGCTGCACCATGCCGGAGACGGAGGCGAGCGTCGTGCCGACCTCCTCGCCCTCCGGGATGCGGCGCAGGTAGGAGGCGAGTTCGCTCATGTGCGGCTTCAGGCCGTCCTCCTGGAGGATGGCGAGCGAGAGCAGGTAGTTCTCCGCCGTATGAGAGATGCGCGTGGAGCCTGTCGGGCGGTTTCGTGTCCGTGTCGTCATGCGGGTATTATCTCACAACGCCCGCGCCGCAGCGCCACACCGGCTGCGAAGTCTCCGCCTTCGCGGGAACGACCGGAAGGAAAAGAGACGCACATGCCCATACTCAACGGCCCGTCCCGCCAACCGTACGCAGGGGGCGCGCCGGACTCGCTCGGGGTACTGCTGCACGGCCTCGGGGCGGACGGAAACGACCTCATCGGGCTCACGATGGCGCTCGGGCCGCGCTTCCCGCACATGGCATTCCACTCGCCGAACGCGCCGAACCCGTACGTGGAGGCCGGTTTCGGCCGGCGCTGGTTCCCACTCGATCCGCCCGACGCTCGCTCGGATGGGCTGCGAGAGGCGGGACGCATCGTCGAGGCGTACGTGGGCGAACTGCTGGACGAGTACAAGCTGACGCCCGACCGGTGCGTGCTCATCGGCTTCTCGCAGGGGTGCATGACCTCGCTGTACACCGCGCCGCGCATGGAGCGGCAGGTGGCGGGCGTTGTCGGGCTCAGCGGGGCGCTGCTCTTTCCGGAGTGGCTGGCGGACGAGGTCCGGCAGAAGCCGCCCATCGTCCTCGTGCACGGCGAGCAGGACCCGGTGCTGCCGCCCGAGTCGACGGCGAAGGCGGGGCAGACGTTGGCGGAGCTCGGCTTTCCGGTGGAGGCGTACCTGCTGCCGGGCCTCGGCCACAGCATCGACCCTCGCGGGCTGGAGATAGCGGAGAGCTTCATGAAGCGCGTGCTGGGTGAACCGAACGGGGCGGAACGGTAGATGGACCATGTCAAGCTGAAGAACGTGGCCCCGTTGGATTTCGGCGGGCTGGTTATTCGAGACCCTGCCCTGGCTTCGCTGACCTCGGCTTCGGTTGCGCTGATCGACGTCCCGCCGGGAGCGTCGCATCCCAGGGCCAAGTCCGTTGAGAGTGACAAACTGTACGTGTGTGTCAGCGGCACGCTGTCGTTCACCGTGGATGGCACTCCGATAGAGATGGAGCCCTTCGACCTCCTCGTGATCCCCAAGGGCGAGTGGTTCGGATACGAGAACCAGGGCGACGCCACGGTTACGGTCCTCCTGGTCCACGTTCCTCCTTTCAACCTCGAGAGCGAGGTGTTCGACGCCTAACCAGAACGGCGGAGAACACGCCTCAGCGCGCGGTGAGGCGCCGCCCGGGTCAGGGCCGCTCAGGTCTTGATGGAATACTCGTGGTACTTGCCTTCCTGGCCTGAGCCCCTGCCGAAGTAGTGCCACTGCGGGAAGTTGAAGTCGGATGTGATCGACCGGGGCAGGAGAAGCGCCGTCTTCAGAAAGGCCTTCAGGTCCGGGACGTTGTAGACGTTGGCATCGAACCCCCATGCGTTCAG
>DAOUHT010000083.1:0-3538 GCA_034428375.1 Dehalococcoidia bacterium
CCGTACCCGGTGCTGGGCTTCCTCATAATCCCCATATCGCTGCTTGCAGCCTTCCAGGACACGCGAGACGTGAGCGCGATTGCTATTGTTCTGGGCGGCGCGACCCTCGGGATGCTCATGAAGCGGTACCGCTGGCCGCGTCCGCCCCTGCTCATCGGGTTCATTCTCGGCCCCATCATCGAGAAGAACCTCACGGACTCCCTCGCCCGTTACGACTGGGTGGGTACTTTCACACGCCCGCTATTCATCGTACTCCTCGTGCTGGCGATCGTGATGGGGGCGCTCTTCACCAAGTTCATGAGCGGAGGCATGACCACCACTTCCGACGATGAAGCTATGCGCACGGGACTTGTCCCTCCGGCAGGCGAAGCGCCGGACGCTCCTGTCCGCCGATGGCGCTGGGGCTGGCGAGAGGAGCATATCTTCACGCTGGGCGCGATAGTCCTGCTCGCATACGCCATTGCGGAGGCCATCGGCTTCTCGTTCGGCGCGTGGGAGGAGCCGGGCTTTTCGACTGTCAGCAAGCGGTTCCCGCTGAGCTTGGCGATTGCGGGCTTGGGACTCTGCTCCGTCCAATTCATTCGCGAGGGGCTGGGCGCCAGGACGGGCGAGATCATGGACATCGGCATACGCAGCCGTGGGATGGAAGGAGCCCGCTCAGCCGGACTCATATTCCTCATCATGCTGCTTTCCATGCTCTTGATGACCGGGCTGATGGATGAGGGACTGAAGTGGGGCGCCGTAGTCATCGCCACGCTCGGCCCCATGTTGATGATGCAGAACAGGACAGGAGTGATTGGAGGCATCGTTGCGGGCGTCACCATCCTCATCCTGAACCTGCTGTTCTTCGACTTTGCGCTGGCTGTCATCTGGCCAACTCCGTTCATCCTGGACTGGTTGAGCTAGCAGCGGACCGAAGGAAGGAGCCCAGGCGTGCAGAATGATGGAAACGGAACGAGAGCCCGTGCTGTGTGGAACACGGTCGGCGCGCTGGGCGCGGGCGCTGTAGCACTCATAGGGGTCTACTTCCTCATCGAAGTGCTCAAGCCGCTGGTAGGCGGCGAGATGGGCTCGGTCGGCTACGCCATCGTGGGCGTCACCCTCATCATCGTGTACGTAGGGCTGTTCCTCCTGCTTCGGTGGCTCGCGCCGAAATGGGTGGCCTCCGGAGAGAGCCGCTTCCCGGGGTGACCGCCCCCTGACATGAAGATCAATATGCGGATATCCTTCGCCGGCCTCGTCGTGGCCGCGATTGCAGTCTTCGCGGGATGGGTGTTGCTTGGCGGAGTGGGAGAGCTGGCGGAGCGGACGGAGCAGGCGGTTGCGGTCTACGAGGACAGCCGCCTGACGTATACGACGCAGGCAGGCCAGACAGTAACGATCCCTGCGTGGACCGAGTGCAAGAACTTCTCGCGCCTGACCGATGAGTGCGTTGGCTACTACGTGAACGGCGACGAAGTACTGGTCACGTTCGACTCTGCCGAGCCGTCGCGCACGTGGCGGGGCCCGACACCGGGCGGACAGCTGGCGGCGGGGCTCTTCTGGGGCGGCATCGCGCTGGGGATATTCGCCCTGCTGTGGCTCTGGTTCACGTCACCGCTGTACCGGAAACTGCGGCGTCCTGACATTGCCGGACAAGCTCCTATGTCGAACGACGAGGACTGAGCGCCGGTACGGTCGCGCCCCCACAGCCAGGGCGCTAGTCCAGCACCTCGGCGGTCTGCTTCTCGATCTCCGGGAAGAGCAGCGACTTCACGACCACCGGTACAACACGCGCCGGGTAGATCATCTCCCCGATGTCGATGAAATCGAACTCCTGCAGGAAGAGGTTGTCGATGGAGATGACCGGGTTTGTTATGCCCATGTCCTTCGTGATGGTCTCGCCGATGAGCTTGGCGAAGTCGCCGGTGAAGACGAGCATGAGCGGCGCGCCGTTCGCCAGCGAGCGAGGCGCCGCCGCTACAATCCCGTCCGCGATCTTCCGTATCTGGGCGTAGCGCGGCAGGCCGTCCCACTCGAACGCGAGCGCGACCTGCTGCTCGCCCTCCACGAGGTCCTGCCGCTCGAACGCCTCCCCAACGAGCGCGGCGACCTCCTCCGGCTGCACTTCGTGGTCCTCCGGCAGCCGCGAGATGAGCACAGGGACGTTCCGATAAGGCAGGAGCGACGGGTCCGATATGGAGAGCGTGTTCCCGCTCAGCTGCACGGTGAACTGCGACGCGCCGATGACCGTGGCGCGGATGCGCTCCGCCGCGGGCTGCACCGGCGCGGGCAGGGCGTGTTCCTCCATCTTGCGCCGAACGGCTGCCGCGAGGGCGACCGCCAGGTCGCCGAACTCCTGCGTCTCGTTGTTGTAGACGTACTCGGAGACGCCACCGGAGAAGACGAGCGCGTCGAAGGTTGCATCGAGCGGGATGTCGGCGGTCAGCAGCAGCGCCTGCGTCAACTCGGAGCGCGGGCGGCCCTGTATCACGTCGAGCAGGCACTCGGCGAGCGCGTCTGCGATGGCAGTCCGGTGCTCGTCCGGCAAGGGTTCCCCGAGCACGAGCGGTACGCCGATGCTGTCTGCTGCGGTGTGCGCGGCGTCCTCGATGCGCGTTATCGTACCGTCGTCATCCGTGGCGACGAGCCGCCCGCCGACGTTGAGGGCGGCGGTGTGCTGGATTCGTCCTCCGTGCACGAGCGCGAACTTCGTGGTGCCTCCGCCGATGTCCACGTTCAGCACGGTCTGGCGCGGGTTACGCGACAGTTTCACTGAGCCCGAGCCATTGGCCGCGAGCACGGACTCCAGGTTGTGACCTGCGGAGGCGCAGACGAACTTGCCCGCCTGATCGGCGAAGATGTCGGCTATGGCGTGAGCGTTGCGGCGCTTGATCGCCTCCCCCGTGAGGATGATGGCGCCGCTGTCCACGTCCTGCGGCTCGAATCCCGCCTCTGCATATGACTCGGCGACGAACCGTTCCAACTGCTCCGTATTGATGAGGTTGTCATGCGTGTAGGGCGTGAGCAGGATGGGCGACTTGTAGAGCGTCTGCCTGTCCACGACGACGTACCGGCTGGAGTGCATCTCCTGCACGCGCTGGAGCGTGATGCTGGAAAACATGAGGTGCGACGTCGAGGATCCGATGTCGATGCCGACCGTCGTGAGCTCGATGACCTCGTAGTGGTAGTAGTCGTGGTCGGGGTTGTTCAGTTCGATGCTGAGTTTGGCGAGGCGCTCTTCGTCGGGGTCGTGGATGTGCGCCCAGGGCTCGTCGTGCATGAGAGCTGGTCTTCCTTTCGGTTTTCTATGCGATGGGCGGGAGGGCTAGTGATTCTCCACGCCTGTGTAGTCCCAGCGGTAGTTGGGGTCGCGGTACGCCTCGTCAGGCATCTGCGACTCGATGCCGCGCTCGGCCAGCTGGTTCTCGAAGTACTCGCGTATCCAGGGCTCCTCGTCCGGGTACTCGATCTGGTCGCGCGAGAGGTCCTGCACGGACTCGGACATACCCATGAACTGGTTCGGGGGATGCAGCGCGAGGTAGCGTCCGGGGACGGC
>DAOUHT010000084.1:0-31156 GCA_034428375.1 Dehalococcoidia bacterium
CAAGCGTGCCACTTCGGCCTGAGGCCAGCCGTCCATCACCTGTTCGACCAGCTCAGCGCGAGTCACCGGGGTCAAGCGTGCGTTACGATGAGTCATGAGGGGCCTCCTGTTACTGCTGGGTTGCGTTACACAACAGCAACAGTGAGGCCTCTCACTTGTCAACAACCTCTATGGGAACTACAGCTAGCGCGCCAGTCGCCGCATCGCGGCTGACACGATATCGACCCCCAGCACCAGCAACAGGTACCAGATGAGGAGCAGGGTCACGGTCGTGTAGTGGAAGTGGCTCAGGGCGAGCCGGAACTCCATGCCCAGCCCGCCTGCCGCGACGAGTCCGACGACGAGGGTCGTCCGGATAATGACCTCCCAGCGGTAGAAGAGGTACGTGATGAACCGCGGCAGCGCCGCGGGTAGGATGGCGTAGGCGATCACCTGGAACCATCCCGCGCCCGACGTCCTGAGAGCGCGTGCCGGCCGAGTGTCTAGTCCCTCCACCACCTCCGCAGACAGCTTGCCGAGGATCCCGAAGTTGTGGATCGCGAGCGCCAGCGCTCCGGGAAGGATGCCCGGAGAGAAGATGAACACCAGCAGCATCGCCCATATCAGCTCCGGCACGGATCGGCTCAGCGCGTAGAAGAGCCGTACGATCCCGAGCCACGCGACCCAGATCGGGCTCCGGTACGGCGCAAGCTCGCCGGACATGACGTTGCGCGCCGCGAACATGAACGTGAGCAGTGCCCCGACGGCGGCGATTCCTGCTGCGAGCACGCTCATGGCGAGGGTCGCCAGCGCCAGCCGTCCGGCCTCCGCCCACGCTGCTCCGTCCAGATAGGCAGGCGTTCCTTCACGGCCTTTGCCTGCGAGGTCACCAAGGAACGACCATGCCCGCGAAGCCGTCTCTCCGGAGAAGAATCCATGGCTCGGCCAAGACTGCCCAAAGATGATGTACGTCCACGAGCAGATGATGAGAACGAACATCGCCAACACGGAGCCCGACACGAACGTCAGCCTCAACGGGCTGCTCTCAGGAGCCTGGGTGGTGGTCGGCGTCGCGCTCACGGTGCGAGCCTCCGCCTTACCTGGGAGCTCCACAGGTCCACAAGCACGACCATGCCCACCAGCACCCAGAGGAACGTCCAGACGCGCGAGTAGGCAAGGTCTTCGAGCGCGATCTGCACCTGGAACCCGAGCCCGCCGAGTCCGACCCAGCCGAGCACTGCCGCCGACCGTATGCCGCACTCCAACCGGTAGAACGTGTACGAGACCATGTCCGGGAGCGCCATCGGCAGCCGCCCGAAGAGGAACACCCGCCACTCCGACGCTCCGGAGCGACGCAGCGCATCGAGTGGCGCCTGCGGCACGTCCTGCAGCAGCTCTGAGTAGATGCGGCCCAGGATTCCTCCATAGGGAATGCCCAGTGCCAGTACCGCAGCCATCGGTGAGAGGCCTATGGCGGCAACGAATAGGAGCGCCCAGACGAGCTCATGGATGGCCCGGAAGAAGGCGAGGACGGCGCGTGCGGCACCGATCTGGGTGACGGCCCCCAAGCGCGAGCGCGCAATGGCGCCGGATGCGATCACTCCCAGCGGGACACCGATGAGCAGGGCGACCGTCAGCCCGGCGACCGCATAGACCAGCGTCTGCCACGCGGCAGCTGCGGCTTTCCTGAGGAGTTCGGGCGAGAGGTCGGGACGGAAGAGCGCACCGAGCGTCTCTACGATCGCGATCAGGCCCCGCGGCCTGAACACTCCATCGCTCCAGTCGACCCCGGCCAGGCTTAGCGCAAACGCGCCGATGAGGATGAGGGTGATGGCTCGCCGGCTCTCGATCGCTCGCGGACGCCCCCGGGATGCGGGCGGCTCAGACCTCACTCCGGAGCCCCTCGATCTCGTACAGCTCATCGAGCACGTGGTCACGGATGCTGAACGCGGGCACATCGAACTGCACGAGCCCGTTCCGCAGTCCCACGATGCGGTCGAAGAACTCGCGCGCGAGTTCGATCGAGTGGATGCTGGCGACGAGCGTTTCGCCCTGCTCCTCGGTTACGTCGGTGAGCAGGCGGACCACCTCTCTCGCTCGCGCGGGGTCGAGCGAGGCCACGGGCTCGTCCGCGAGGACGACGGTGGGGCGCTGGACGAGAACGCGGGCTATCGCGACCCGCTGCTGTTCGCCTCCGGAGAGGTGTCCGGCGCGCTGGTGCGCAAGGTGCGTGACGCCGACGCGCTCGAGCGCGTCGAACGCCAGCCGCTGCTCGCGGGGCCAGACCAGCGAGAGCAATGACCTGCCGAAACTCCACTCGCCGAGCCTGCCGGCCAGCACGTTGTGCAGCACAGACAGGTTTGGGACGAGGTCGAACTGCTGCGCGATCATGCCAACGAGGCGGGCGAGTTTGCGGCCAGGACGGAGGTTGGCGAGGTCACGCCCGCAGAGCTCGACAACGCCGGTCGTCGGGGCGGCGGCGCCCGCCATGAGGCGCAGGAGCGTCGTCTTTCCGGCGCCGCTCGGCCCGATCACGGCCACCCGGGTGCCGCGCTCGACGGCGAATTCCAGCGGCGCCAGCACGGTCGTTTGGCCGTAGCGCATCGAGGCGCCGTCGAAGCGGACGGCGGGGACCGCCGTCGCCGCGACGGACGTCTCGCTATTCGATAATGCCGAATTCGCGTGCAGCATCCTCAATCGCTTGGTACCTGTCGTTGCTCGTGCGAACGAACCGTTCGCCATTGAAGGACTCGGCGATCTCCTTCGCCTGTCCGCCCCGGTCAACGTCCACGGTGAGCAGCGCGTCGGTGATGTTCTCCAACGCGTCCTCGCCGAAGTCGTCGCCGATCGAGGGGTGCGCCACCCAGTGGTAGTTGACGTACGCCGGCGTTCGGTAGAACACGTCGACCTTGGACGTGTCGACCTCGCCGTTCGCGACGCGTCTCTCCCACACGGCCTCGCTGAGCGCGCCGGCGTCAAACGAGCCAGCCTCCACGAGCTTCCACGTGGTGTCGTGTGAACCGCTGAAACTGAGGGCGCCCAGCTCCGTCTCCGTGTCGACTCCCGCCTGGCTCAGGTAGTAGCGGGGCATCAGGTGCCCGGAGGTGGAGCTCTCGGAGCCGAACGTCACCGTCTTGCCGCGCAGGTCTTCGAGGCTGCTGATGCCCGAGCCGGGCGCCGCGACGAAGACGGAATGGAACTCGCCGTCGCGCGGGCGGTGCGCGATCGCATCGGCCTCGGGGACGTTGATTCGTGCCTGCACGCCGGTGAGTGCGCCGTACCACACGAGATGGAGGTCGCCCTGCTTGAAGGAGGTGACGACGGCGGCGTAGTCCGCCTGCGGCACGTAGCGCACTTTCAGGCCCGTTTCCTCGGAGAGGTACTCGGCCAGGTTGTTGAAACGCGCTTCCAGCAAGCTCACATCCTGATCGGGGATGCCGGCGATAAGCAGCTCCTGCTCCTCTTCACTCGAACATGCAACCATCACTGCCAGTAAGGCAGCGGCCAACACAACTACGATCTTTCCCATGATTCTTTGTAACTCTCCGTCGGTATTGTGATGAGGCGCAGGTATGATACCGTCTCGTGATGGCTTGTATGAGAAACGATTACGAATTATCATCGAACGATGGACGTGAGCGCGCTGAGGAGCTTCGTGGCCGTATGCCGTTCCGGCAGCTTTCGGGAGGCAGCCCGTGAGCGGCATGTCAGTCAGCCAGGCGTGAGCCGGCACGTGCAACGGCTCGAGTCAGAGCTTGGAGTGATCCTGCTGGCCCGCCATCGGAAGCGCGTGGTGCCAACCGCCGCGGGCAGCAGGCTCTTCGCTTACGCCGTGGACAGCCTTGCTGCACACGACCGCATCATCGAGTCGCTCGCGCGGGATGATGCGGCGGTCGAAGGAGAGCTCCGCATCGCGGCCAGCACCGCGCCGGGCGAATACCTGCTGCCGGGCCTGCTATCGCAGTTCACCGAGATATACCCCCGGGTTCGGCCACACGTCGCCGTCACTGACTCAGCATCGGCGACCGCACAGGTCATGGATGGCCAGTCCGCACTGGGCTTCGTCGGAATGAAGGTGGCGCATCCGTCCCTAGAATGGACGGCGGTCGCTGAAGACGAGTTGGTCCTTGCGGTGCCCGGAAGGCACCCATTCGCTGGCAGGACTTCGGTTGACGTGACCGAGCTGAACGGTCTGCCGTTCATCGAACGGGAGCCCGGGTCGGGCACCTGGACCGGTCTTCGCGGCGCGTTGGAAAGAGCGGGAATCAAGGAGCCCGGATACATCCCGGTCATGGTCGTTAACTCAACACACGCGACACTGGCAGCCGTCAACAACGGCTTCGGGTTCAGCATCGTGTCGTCGCTCGCGGTCCACGAGCACGAGTTCGACCAGGTCTACCCGGCGCGCCTGACCGGCCTCGACACGACGCGAACCTTGTACATGGTCAAACGGACCTCGCTCGATTCCTCCGTCGCCCAGGCCTTCGGAGATTGGGTGTTGACCCGCTTCGCAAAGGGGCGCGAGACGATAGAACAGGGGTTACTGCAATGACCGGCCGGTTCAGTGTCACGGTCTGCACTTCCGCGGACGAAGAGCGCATGTTGGCAGTGCAGGAGATCGTTCGAGGCCTGACCGCTGAACCAAAGACGCTAAGTCCCAAGTTCCTCTATCACGAGGACGGCTCCGAGCTCTTCGATGAGATCACGCATCTGGATGAGTACTACCCCACCCGCATCGAGCGTTCGTTGCTCGATGGCTTCGGCGCCGGGATAGTTCACGATGTCCAACCCCACGAGATCGTCGAGTTGGGGCCCGGCAACAGCGCCAAGAGCGGAACGCTTCTCGGTCCCGCCCTGCAAGCCGAAACCTTGAAGCGCTACATCCCTTTCGACATCAGTGAACTAGCGGTCCGTGAGGGCGCGCAAGCGCTGTTCGATGCATACCCGGACCTCGGTGAGATCACCGCCGTCGTCGGCGATTTCGAGCGCCACCTCCCCGCCATACCCGATCCGCAGGGAACACGACTCATCGCTTTCCTGGGGTCCACGATCGGAAACCTGCACCCGGACGAACGGAGCCGCTTCCTCAAGGAGGTCCGAGCACTGATGCCCCGGACCGAGGACGCATTCCTCGTGGGTGCGGACCTCGTCAAAGACACACGCATCATCGAGGCGGCCTACAACGACGCCAGGGGCATAACGGCCCTGTTCAACCTCAACTCTCTGAAGGCGGTCAACGATCTGCTGGGCACGGAGATCGACATCAACCTGTTCAGACACCGCGCCTTCTTCAACGCCGAGCACTCTCGGATCGAGATGCATCTGCAGGCCGAGGCCGACGTAGCGTTCACCCTGCCGGCAACCGGCGACGTGGTTCGCATCCGGACGGGAGAAACGATCTGGACCGAGAGCTCCTACAAGTTCACGAAGGACAGCTTCGCTGGGGCGCTGCACGACGCAGGCTTCGGCAACGTCCGCTGGTTCACAGACCCCGACGAGATGTTTGCGCTGGTGCTGGCCCGACCGTGATCCGGCGTCACCCGCCGACGGACGCCGACTTCAAGCGGCGGTACGCCGCCACCACCGCCTCCCACGCCACCTGCGCCCGCTCTGAGCGGATCGCAGTCATCTGCTCACCCGCGCGATAGCACCACGTCGATACGTTGGCCATCCCCGCTGCGGCCATCGCCTCTGCAGCCTCGGTGATCTCGTACTCCTGCCCCGCCGGTATCGAGAACGCCTGGAGCCAGGCCATGGACTCCTGCCCGGATTCGCCGCATGCGGCGGCGACCGCTGTGCATGAGTCGTACACGTATGGAGAGACGGGCTGCCCGTGCGCTCGCCACAAGGGCGACACTGCGACAACGTCAGCCGCCCGGGCAGCCGTCATCTGCTCCGGAAGGCTTGCCCCGGGGAGCACGCCAACCGCAGTGCGCAGTCCAAGACCACGGGCGCTGCCGCACGCGTCCTCTATCAAGCGGACAAGACCCCGCTGCAGGGTTGTCCGTCCGTCCACCCGGCCTGCACCCCCCGGCTCATCCGCTGTGGAAAAGACAGATTGCGCTTCCTGGCAGCCATCGCAGACGCATGCCTCCTGAGCGGGAACCAGCGGGTCGTCGAAGAACACAGCGTCGGCGCCTGCTCGCGCTGCCGCCTCGACCCAGGTCTGAAGCAACTCACGGAAGGCGGGCGCGTTGGGACAGGCTACGGGGATTCGCCTCCCATCAGGTCGGACCCGCCAGGCTTCGGGATGCCGGAGCAGGAGATCGCTGAACGCCTCGCCTGCGAATAGGCCGCCAAGCCCCCAGCAGTCCAGCCAAGCCTCGAGTCCGGCCTCGTGAGTGGCATCCACCAGGGCGCTGATCTCGCCGGAGTGGAAGGCGAGGTCGTACTCGCTGAAGGTATGGACGACGTAGTCACACCCGGCTTCGACGATCTCCAGAAGGTCCCGTTCCGCGTAATGCCGGACGAACCGGTTGCCGAGATACGTGACGCCCAGTTGCATACGCGCGGCCCCGCGCTACTCGACGGTGACGCTCTTCGCCAGGTTACGCGGCTGGTCGACGTCGTTGCCCAGCAGGTCCGCCATCCGGTAGGCGAACAACTGCAGGGGTACGACCGCCACCATCGGCTGTAGCAGAGTTGGACACTCCGGCATCCACAGCACGTCGTCCGCGTACGCCGTAGTCTCGGCGCTCCCGGCCGTTGCCGCGGCAATGACATTCCCCCCGCGAGCGCGCACCTGCGACATACTGATGAGCATCTTCTCGTACAGCACGTTGCGCGGCGCGACCGCGACCACCGGCGTCTCCTCGTCGATGAGCGCGATGGGGCCGTGCTTGATCTCCGCGGCGGGCATGCCCTCCGCGTGGATGTAGCTCGTCTCCTTCATCTTGTACGCGCCCTCGCGCGCGATGGGCTCCATGAGCCCGCGTCCAAGGAAGAGGAACCGCCGTGCGTTCATGTAACGCCGCGCGACCTCCTCCACGTCCCGTTCCGCCATCTCGAGCGCGGCTCCGAGCAAGGCTGGCAGGCGCGTGATCTCCTCCACGGAACGCGCCGCGCTCTCTGCGTTCAGCGTGTCACGCTGCTGCCCCAGCGCGCAGGCCGCGAGGTACATCACGACCATAGAATTGACCATCGTCTTCGTCGACGCGACGCCAACCTCGTGACCCGCGTGCATGAGCAGCGGATACTCCACGGCGCGGGTGGCCTCGCTCTCCGGAACGTTGGTGATGACCGCGGTCCGCGCCCCGCGCATCCGCGCCTCATGCAGCGCCTGCAGCGTGTCCGCCGTCTCGCCGGACTGCGTAACGCCCACCACCAGCGTGTGGCGGTCCAGCACCGGGTCGCGGTGGAGGAACTCAGCGGCGTTCTCTGCCCACGCCGGGATGCGGGCGAGTGTCTCCGCGTAGCGTGCGCCGACCATCCCCGCATGGACGCTCGTGCCCATGCCCACGAACATCACACGGGTCAGCGCCATCGCCTCTGCGTCGGTGAAGGGCAGCAGCATTTCGTCCAGCTGCGCTTCACCCTGTGAGAATGCGATGCGTCCGTGCAGCGCGCTCATCGCGGACTCCGGCTGCTCGTGTATCTCCTTCAGCGTGAAGTGCTTGTAGCCGCCCTTGGCAGCAGCCCCGCCACTCACACCCACCGGGCGCAGCGCGCGCGTGGACGGGCGACCGCCCAATGTCCGAAGCTCGAAACCCTCCGGCCGCACCACTGCCGACTCGCCCGGCTCCAGGAAGATCGCGGTTGACGTATAAGGCGTCAGCGCGGGCAGGTCGCTTGCGATGAGCATCTCGCCGTCGCCCGAGCCCACGGCGATGCCGCCCGCATTGCCGATGCGCGCGACGACGATCGTCTCCGGCGTACTTGCGTGCATGCAAGCGATCGCGTGTGCGCCCCGCAGCCGTCCCGCGGCGACGCGCACCGCTTCCTCGAACGGCAGCCCGTCCGCCAGCAGCTCCTCGATCGTGTGGGGGATGATCTCGGTGTCCGTCTGTGAAAGGAACTGATGGCCGTTCGCGGTCAGCCGGGCCTTGAGCTCGGCGTAGTTCTCCACGATGCCGTTGTGGACGACCACGACCTCGCCGGTGCCGTCCGTGTGCGGGTGCGCGTTGACGTTGGAGGCCGGGCCGTGCGTGGCCCAGCGCGTGTGGCCGATGCCCTGCCGTCCGGTGACCGGTTCGTTCTCCACGAGCCGGCGCAGATTGTCCAGCTTCCCCGCTGCCCGCCTGATGGAGAGGTGCCCGAAATCGTCCACAACGGCGACGCCCGCGCTATCGTACCCGCGGTAGGAGAGACGCGTGAGCCCATCCAGCAGGATGCTGGAGGCGTCACGAGGGCCGGTGTATCCGAATATCCCGCACATACGACAGAGAGGAGTGTAGCACTCCGCCCGTCACCGCTGGGGAACCGCCTCCGGTTCCGCAGACCGAGTAACACCCACACATATCCTGAACAGGTGACGGTCTGCACTGGACAGCTGCAAGACGAGGGTGAGGGCATCGGTTCCTTCCCCTTCGATGTTTGATCCCTTCCCCCTTGATGGGGGAAGGATAGGATGGAGGTGATGGGCGCGTGCCCCCTGCACCCTGCGTAAGAACAGTGCCATCTGCCCGTTGTGCGAGCGAAACGCCCCTGCGTACCCTGTTCCCGGGGTTTCCGACCCCCGCCTTTGCGCCCCACGGAAGACCCTGTCGCAGATCGTCGCATTGCCGTTGCTCTGCCGTTGCTTTCCGTCCTTATCACCGGTGCAGAGCGCAGCCCGATCGTTGCAGGGAAAGGCCGGAATCACGGAGCGAATACGCCTGAGGCAACAGAAAGCAACAGGAATCTAGAAAAATCCGCCTTGGCACCCATGCTGTCCTTCGTCCCCAGAGGTTGGCGATTGAAGTCGGTGGGGTTACTATCCTGGTGGCGCGCTATGGAGAATCTCCCTATGTGGGGACTCCGTTCAAGGGGATAGCCCCGGCATCCGGCTGGCGGAGGCCAGCCAGGACAACCACCGAGGAGGTCAACATGACACGAGGTCCAGTGATCGACGCGGACGGCCATATCCTGGAACGAGCCCAGGATGTATGGCGGTACATCGAGCCGCCATTCGATAAACGTGGTGGAGGCCTCTGGCAGGGAGGTCACCCGTGGGATGCCGAGCTTGCCGGGACGCTGACCAACCACGATTACAAGGACGGAGGTCTGGAGCCCGAGCGCCAGGTAGAGACGTGGCTCCGCATCGCTGACCGGGAGAACATCGAGACGGCGGTCCTCTTCCCCACCGGCTCCGGACACGTCGCTTACATCCCCGAGCCCGAGTGGGCGATTGCGGTCTCACGCGCTACCAACACCCACTTCGCGACTGATTACGGCGCAGCATCGCCGCGCCTCCGCCCTGTGGGCGTCCTGCCCATGCGCGACCCGCATGCAGCAGCGGAAGAGCTCCGACGGGCCGTTACGGAGCTGGGGCTGGTCAGCTTCGAGATCCTCTCGCAAGGGCTTACGATGGGGTTCGGCGACCCTTTCTATGACCCCATCTTCGCGGAGGCCGAACGTCTGGGCGTGCCGCTTTGCATACACGGCACGCGCTCCAAGCCGGAGGAGGTAGGCGGAGACCGGTTCAAGACGTTCGCCGAGGTGCACACCTACGTGTTCCCGGCGTCCGTCACCCTGCACTTCGTCAGCGTCATGGCGAACGGGGTGCTTGAGCGCTTCCCGAAGCTGAAGCTCGCCTTCCTGGAGGTCGGCGCGACGTGGTTGCCCTACTGGCTGGACCGCCTGGACGAGCACTGGGAACTCCGTGGCGCGGTGGAGTTGCCGTACGTCACGAAACGGCCAACGGACGTCTTCCGCGAGCACGAGATCTACGTGAGCGTGGAGCCGGAGGAGACGTTGCTCCCCCAGACCCTCGAACACCTCGGAGACGACCACTTCCTGTTCGCATCCGACGTTCCCCACTGGGATGCCCGGTTCCCCGAGAACCTCGAATACCTCGAGTCTCGACAGGACATCTCTGCAGCGAGCCTCCGGAAGATCACGTACGACAACGGGAAGCGCCTCTTCGGGCTCTAAGCTGCATCATCGCTGGGGAACGGCCTTCGGCTCCACGGGCTGCAGTACCCCGATGTACGGCAGGTTGCGGTAGCGCCCGCCGTAGTCCAGCCCATAGCCGATGACGAACTCGTCCGGCACCTCGAAGCCCACGTAGTCTATGGGTATGTCCGCCATGCGGCGCACGGACTTGTCGAGCATCGTGCAGACGCGCACACTCGCGGGGCCCTTCGCCTGCAGGTACTCCAGCAGATAGCGCAGTGTGAGCCCGGTGTCCACGATGTCCTCGACGATGATCACGTGCCGCCCCTTGAGCTCCGTCATCACGTCGCGGATAACGTCGATGCTCTTCTCCCGCTCCTCACCGTAGTGCGTGATCTCCATGAACTCGACCTGCAGGGGCAGGTTCATTGCGCGCATGAGGTCCGCCATGAAGACGACCACTCCTCGAAGGATACCGATGAGCACCGGCTCTTCCCCTGCGTAGTCCTCAGTGATCTGAGCGCCCAATTCCCGTACGCGCCTCTGCACGGTGGCCTCGTCGAACAGCACACGCTCCGTCCCCTCGACCGACACCTCCGAGAGTGGCCCGAAGCCGTACTTGCCCATCAGCCGCATCAGGTCCCGCCGGTAGAGCAACTGCACGTTCACTTCCGGATACATCTCCCGCACGTGCCGGAGCTTCCGGTTCTTCTGGGTGACGAGGTTCTGCTTCATCGTGGTCAGCTCGAAGTACTGGTCGTACTCCGGCAGGTAGAAGTCCGGCGTGAACATCTCCACGACACGGCTCCCGTCCCACCGAAGCGGGAAGGAGCGCGGCTCGTAGAGGTAGTTGATGTGGTAATAGTCGAGGAGGTCAGCGAATTCCTTCTCGCTCGGGTGCATGAAGGCCTTGGTGGGAGCCACGTCGTCCGTGTCACGACGGCTGCCACGACGCCCTCTCCTCGCTCCGCCTGCGTCCCGGTCCCGTTCAGTCGCTCGCGGTTCATTCGATGGAGGAGGCATTCCAAGCGCTGCGCGCTCCGCAGTCTGCCTGCCCCGGCCACGACGACGTGATGGGGTTCGTTGCGCTTCGCCAGGACCAGCATCCTCCGCTGGAGGCTCGCTCAGCTCCTCGGCTGGCTGCGCGGCAGCGATGCCAGGCGAACGGCGCCCCCGACGACGTGTCGATGCCCGCTGCGGCTCCTCAGAAGCCGCGTCCTGCGCAGGCGCTTCGCTTGCCTCATCGGACGGAGGCGCGCCAGCTATCCCGGGTGAACGACGCCCACGGCGGCGCATAGGTGCGCGCTGCGCTTCCTCAGCAGGAGCGTCCTCTGCAGGCGCTTCGTTCACTTCCTCAGAAACAGGTGCAGCAGCGATTCCCGGCGAACGACGCCCACGGCGGCGCGTAGGTGCGCGCTGCGGTTCCACGACAGCAGCATCGTCTGCAGGCGCTTCCCTCGCTTCCTCCGAAACAGGTGCTCCAGCTATGCCGGGCGAACGACGTCCGCGCCGACGCGTTGCAGCCCGCTGTAGTTCCTCGGGTGCAGTGTCGTCCTGCGCAGACGATTCGCTTGCTTCATCGGACGGCTGCGCGGCAGCGATGCCAGGTGAACGACGCCCGCGACGCCGCGTGGGTGCGCGCTGAGGTTCTTCCGAAGCGGCCGATGATTCGTTCACCGCATCGGTCGAAGGCGCGTTTTCGGTTGTGGCGTCCGCTGTACGCCCACTTGTGGCCCTGCGCCGTCGAGGGCGCGGTTCCGGGTCCTCGGGGGGGTCTGCCTGCTGGGGATCCTGCACCATCTCGTCAGACCTCTCGTTCCAGGTTTGTCAGATTCATAGCGTGGAGTGCTGCTCTTCCACCCGTAGTGCGCCGCGTACGTACTCCGCCGTCGTTGCGACGTTGAAGTCCGAGCCGCCCAGCACCAGCGCCTCAACTGCTGCCCGGGCCGTGTCCATGGAGGTATAGCACGGTATCCTGCGCTCCGTTGCCGCCCTGCGTATCTCGAAGCCGTCGCGCAACGCCTGCGCGACCTCCTCAACCGTGTTCAGCACGGCATCCACCGTCCCATCCGCCACAACGGAGTAGGCGTTGGGATGAGGCTCGGCCACTTTGTTCACTTCGTTGACTGTCAGCCCCAGCCCGCGCATCAGCGCCGCTGTGCCGTGCGTGGCATACAGTTCATAGTCCATCGCACCAAGCATCTTCAACCACGCAACGGCGTCAGATTTGTCCCTGTCCGCGATGGTGATGAGGATGCGACCGGAGGGCGGCAGCATGAGCCCCGCCGCCATCAGCGCTTTCGCGACCGCAGGCCGGACGCTCACGTCTATACCCATCACTTCGCCCGTGGACTTCATCTCAGGGCCAAGGTACGTGTCCACTCCCGCGAGCTTGGACATCGAGAAGACCGGCGCTTTCACGCTGGTCATGGGCGGGTCCGGCTGCAGGCCACCGGGGTAGCCCTGCTCTGCTATCGAGTGCCCGAGCATCACGTTCGTGGCCAGCTGCACCATCGGGATGCCGGTGACCTTCGAGATGAACGGCACCGTGCGGCTCGACCGGGGATTGACCTCGATGACGTACACCGACGACAGCCCGCTGTCGGCGGCAACCGTCAAGCCGAACGGTCTGCTCTCGTCCACGATGACGTACTGGATGTTCATCAGGCCGCGCACCCCTATGGCAAGGCCGATGCGTGCGGTGTAATCGACCAGCACGTCCCGTTCGTGCTCCGATATCCCTTCCGCGGGGTAGACCGCCATCGAGTCGCCGGAGTGGACGCCCGCGCGCTCGATATGCTCCATGATGCCGGGGATCAGCACCTGCTCGCCGTCCACGACAGCGTCAACTTCCACCTCACGTCCCTGCAGGTATTTGTCGATCAGGATGGGGTGGCCCGGCGCGGCCTCGAACGCGCGCGACAGGTAGCGCCGGAACTCCGTCATGTTGTCCACGATCTCCATCGCCCGACCGCCGAGCACGTAGCTCGGCCTCACCACCAGCGGAAAGCCGAGCCGCTCCGCTATCCCATTCCCCTCGTCGAGCGAGGTCGCCGTGTCGCCCATCGGCTGCGGTATGCCGAGGCTCTCCATGAGGTTGCCGAACCGCTCGCGGTCGGAGGCGATGTCTATCGCATCCGCGGACGAGCCGAGGATTGGCAACCCCGCCGCGCCGATCGACTGGCTCAGGTTGATAGCGGTCTGCCCGCCGAACTGCACGACCGACGGCGGGTACTCCCCGCCTACGCCCTCGTTCTCGATGATGTCGCGGACGCTCTCCTCGTCGAGCGGTTCGAAATAGAGGCGGTCGCTCGTGTCGAAGTCGGTCGAGACTGTCTCCGGGTTGGAGTTGACCATGATGGAGTTGACGCCCGCGTCATCCAACGCCCACGCCGCGTGGACCGAGCAGTAGTCGAACTCGATGCCCTGTCCGATGCGTATCGGCCCGCTGCCGATGACCACGGCCTTGTCTCCCTGAAGCGGCTCCGCCTCGTTCTCCTGTTCGTAAGTGCTGTAGAAGTACGGCGTCACCGCCTCGAATTCGGCGGCGCAGGTGTCCACCATCTTGTAGACCGGACGCAGACCGAACTCCTGCCTGAGCGACCGCACTTCCTCGTGCGTACGGCCTATGAGCGTGGCGATGACCTCGTCCGGCATCCCCAGACGCTTGGCATCCCACAGCAGGTCGCGCGAGAGCGTTTCGGAGCGCAGCCGCTCCTCCATCTCGATGATGCGCAAGAGGCCATGCAGGAACCACGGGTCGACGTGGGTCGCCTGCGCCAGCGCGTCCGGCGTCATACCTCTGCGGAGCGCGGCGGCCATAGCCCACAGCCGCTCATCCGTCGGATCGAGCGGAAGATCCTCGGCTGCAAGCCCGTCCCACTCCGGCGACTCCCACAGCAGCGTGCGGCCCCCGAGCTCTATCGAGCGCACCGCCTTCTGCAGCGCAGCCTCGAAGCCGCGGTCTATCGACATCACCTCGCCCGTCGCCTTCATCTGCGTGCCGATGGCACGGTCGCCGCGAGAGAACTTGTCGAACGGCCAGCGGGGCGACTTGATGACGCAGTAGTCCAGTGCAGGCTCGAACGCGGCTTTCGTGCGCTGCGTCACCGCGTTCGGTATCTCGTCCAGCCTCCGTCCGACCGCGATCTTGGCCGCAACCCGTGCGATCGGGTAGCCCGTCGCTTTGGATGCCAGAGCGGACGACCGGCTCACGCGCGGGTTCACCTCGATGACGAAGTACTGCATCGGATCGGGAACGCCGCCCGGCAGCACCTCGCCGATGACCGGATGTGGCGACAACCCGAACTGGATGTTGCACCCACCCTCGATGCCGAGCGCGCGGATGATGCGGATGCTCGCGGAGCGGAGCATCTGGTATTCCTTGTCCGAGAGCGTCTGGCTCGGCGCGATGACGATGCTGTCTCCGGTGTGGACGCCCATCGCGTCCAGGTTTTCCATGTTGCATATCGTGATGCAGGTGTCGGCAGCGTCGCGCATCACTTCGTACTCGACCTCGCGCCAGCCGCGCATCGAGCGCTCCACCAGCACCTGGTGGATGGGGCTGGCGGCAAGTCCGCTCGTGACCACCGTCTCCAACTCCTCCATCGTCGTGGCGAATCCCCCGCCCGTGCCGCCCAGCGTATACGCCGGCCGCACCACCAGAGGCAGGCCCAGCTCACGGCCCACCCGCATCCCTTCCTCGATGGAGTTCGCAATCTCGCTCGGCGGCGTGGGTTCCCCCAGCCGGTTCAGCAGGTCTCGGAAGAGTTCACGGTCCTCTGCCGTCTTGATCGTCTCGATGGAGGTGCCGAGCAGCCTGACGTCGTACCGGTCGAGTACGCCCGCCTCGTGCAGGGCGACAGCCAGGTTCAGCCCCGTCTGGCCTCCAAGCGTCGGCAGCAGTCCGTCAGGGCGTTCCCGCGCGATGATGCGCTCGATGACCTCAACCGTCAGCGGCTCGATGTAGACCGCGTCTGCAACACCATCGTCCGTCATGATGGTCGCAGGATTGGAGTTGACTAGGACGACGGAGATGCCTTCCTCGCGCAGCGCCTTGCACGCCTGCGTTCCCGCATAGTCGAACTCGGCCGCCTGCCCGATGACGATAGGCCCGCTGCCGATGACGAGCACTTTGTGGAGTCCGTGGGTAGCGCTCACGAGGCAAGCCGTCCAGGTTGATACAGGCGTATCCCCGGGATGCAGTCGAAGTCGCTGTCCCGTGTGTACACTTCGTGTCCGCCCTCAATAGCAAGAGTGGCGATCAGGGCGTCTGCCATGTGGACGGTGGTCCCCTTCGCGCGCAACTGTCTCTCGATGTTGCCGCAGTTCATCCAGGTCTCCTTCGTTACCTCCACGTACGGGAGTTCACTCATGAGTCCAGCCAGCAGGTGGTATTCGCGGTCGGACCGCACGCCGCGGAGCACCTCAGCGAGAACCACCCCGGTCATTATCACCTCGTCCCCTTCCAACAGATTTCTGAGGACGTCCTGAACGGGAGAATTCTTGGAGCGAAAGTACTCCATCCATACTGAGCTGTCCGCGATAACCATGCAGCTTCCCTCTCATTGACCGGTTCTTGCCGACCGTCGGCCTATGCCGTGGAGCCGCTCCTGCCGCTCAGTGGCCATCCTCCGCCGCTCCTCTCTGTCATCCACGATGTCTATCTGACCCGCAAGTGCGATGAGTTCCCTGACAGCCTCGGACCGAAGGTACGCTTGAAACGCCTTGTTCGCTGCCCTGCTCCGGTTCTTCTCTCCGGTACGCTCAACCACCTCGCGGAGGAGCCGCTCATCTATGTCGAGTGTTGTCCGCATTTCGCGTCTCCTATGTTCAATGAATCAATGCGGCGCACCAATATCACGCATCAGAATACCACATCATTTCACCATGTCCAGGAAGCGGTCGAAGATATACTCGTTGTCGAGCGGTCCCGGCGATGCCTCCGAGTGGTACTGGATGGTGAGCACCGGCAACTCGCGATGCCGGATGCCCTCTATCGTCCCGTCGTTCAGGTTCCGGTGCGTCACCTCGATGGCGCCCGGCAGCGCGTCGTCGGACACGGCGAACCCGTGGTTCTGCGCGGTGATGTAGACCCGCCCGGTGGCGATGTCCTGCACCGGATGGTTTCCCCCGCGGTGACCGAACTTCAGTTTGTACGTCTCCGCCCCAAGAGCGCGGGCGATGATCTGGTGCCCCAGGCAGATGCCGAGCGCAGGCACGCGCTCGATGACCGCGCGCGCCGTCTCGACGGTAGGCGCGTTGTGCACCGGGTCGCCCGGCCCCGGCGAGAAGACGACCCCGGCCGGGTTGTCGCGCAGTATCTCGTCCGCCGTTGCAGCCGCGGGGTGCACGCGCACCCGGCATCCGCGCTGCGTCAACAGCCGCAGGATGTTGTACTTCACGCCACAGTCCACCACCGCGATGCGCCTGCCGCCCTCGCCGCTCCACTCATACGCCTCGTCCACCGTCACGCGGTCGACGAAGTTCACCGTGTCGTAGGAAGGCAGCGACGCCAGTTCACGGAGCGCCGCCTGGGGGTCGCGAGTAGTCACCACGCCCATCATGACGCCGTGAGAGCGGATGCGCCGGGTGATGGCCCGCGTGTCCACGCCCCAGATGCCTGGGACGCCCTCGTCGGCAAGATACGTGTGCAGCGTGCGCGTCGAGTCGTAGTGGCTCGGCGTCGACGAGTGCTCGCGCACCACGAACGCCGCAACCTTGATGTCCTTCGATTCCGAGTCCGAACCGTTGATGCCGTAGTTCCCCTGCATCGGATACGTCGGCACGAGGATCTGTCCCGCATAGGAAGGGTCGGTGAGCATCTCCTGGTAGCCGGACATGCTCGTATTGAAGACTACCTCCCCAAACGCGTCGCGCTCGGCACCGAACGCATAGCCCTCGTACACCGTCCCGTCGCTCAGCACGAGATATGCCGCCGTCACTGCCCCGCCTCCCCGAAGGCGATCTGTCCGCCCGCGATGGTCATCCTCACCCTGCCCTGCAGTGTTTGTCCGGCCAGCGGCGTATTCTTCCCCTTGGACGCGAACCGGCTCACGTCAACCGTCCAGCGCTCCTCCGGGTCGAACAGCACGACGTCCGCGGGCGTACCGGCAGCCAGCGAGGCCAGGTTCGCGAAACGCTCACCCAGCACCGACGCTGGCCCCACCGTGAGCCGCGCAACGAGCGTCGACAGGTCTATCGCGCCCGATTGCACGATGCTCATCAGCGAACCGAACGCCGTTTCGAGCGTGGAGATGCCGACGGCCGCCTCGTCGAACGGCGTCGCCTTGTCCCCGAACGTATGAGGAGCGTGGTCGGTCGCCACGGCGTCTATCGTGCCGTCGCACAGCCCTTCCACCAGAGCTTCGCGGTCGGTGCGCGACCGCAGCGGAGGACTGACCTTGGCCCGCGTTTCATACGCGGCAAGCGTGAGCGATCCGGCTATGCCGTCCGCCGAGCCGTTCACGCCAAGCACCCACTCGTCTGTCATCGTCAGGTGATTGGGCGTTACCTCGGCCGTGACGCGCAACCCGCGACGTTTGGCCATACGCACCATCTCGACGCCGCCCGCCGTGCTGACGTGCGCAACGTGGAAGTGCCCGCCGGTCAGGCCGAGCAGTGCGATGTCCCGCGCGACGAGCGATTCCTCCGCAGCCGACGGATACCCCGCGAGCCCCAGCCGCGAGGCGACCGCCCCCTCGTGCATGCCCAACCCCGCCGTGATGGAGTGGTCCTCGCAGTGGTCCATCACCGGCAGGCCAAGTTCGCCCGCGTACAGGAGCGCATGCTCCATGAGCAGACCCGTTGCGACCGGGCTCCCGTCGTCCGTGAACCCGACGACTCCCGCCCGTGCAAGCTCCTCCATGTCCGTCAACTCGACGCCCTTGCGACCCCTCGAAACCGCGCCGAACGCCAGCACTCGCACGGGCCCGGCCTCTTTCGCACGGTGCGCGATGAAGTCGACAACCGCCGCCGTGTCTATCGCCGGGGACGTATTCGGCATCGCGCAGACCGTCGTGAATCCTCCGGCTGCGGCAGCCGCAGTGCCGGTCTCGATGGACTCCCTGTCCTCGAAACCCGGCTCTCGAAGGTGCGTGTGCAGGTCGATGAACCCCGGCGCGGCCACCAGCCCCTTCCCATCGATTACGAGCGCGTCCGCGGGAGCCGTCTCCGGCGCATCTGCGATGACGCCGTCCCGCATGAACAGATCGCCCGTACCATCTGAGCCCGACACCGGGTCGATGATCCGAGCGCCGGTGATGAGGATCGGCCTGCTCACTCCGCCGCCTCTTCCTGCCCGCCGGTGAGCAACTGGTACAGCAGCGCCATCCGCACGGCGACTCCGTTCGTCACCTGCTCCTCGATCTGCGAGCCCGGCCCGTGCGCGAGCGACGACGCTATCTCCACGCCCTCGTTCATCGGCCCCGGGTGCATGAGCAGCGCGCCAGGCTTCGCCTTGCGATAGCGAGCCTCGGTGACCTGCCACCGGCGCGTGTACTCGCGCATGCTCGGCAGCATGCCCGCGCCCTGCCGTTCCTGCTGGATGCGCAGCGCTATCACCGCGTCTGCGTCTTCCATCGCACGGTCGAGGTCGTGCTCGACGCTGACGCCCTGCAGGCTCTCCCCTTCCCCGCCGCGCAGCAGGTCGAGCGGGATGAGTGTCGGCGGACCGCACAGCACGACCGACGCGCCGAGCGCTTGCAGGCCGAACACGTCCGACCGCGCAACGCGGCTGTGCAGCACGTCACCCACGATGACGACACGCTTGCCCTCGAGTCCGCCGATGTGGTGGCGCATCGTCATCAGGTCGAGCAGCGCCTGCGTGGGGTGAGCGTGGCGTCCGTCGCCAGCGTTCACGACGCCCATCCGCTGGAGGTTCCGCGCCAGGAAGTACGGCGCCCCGGAGTGCGGGCTGCGTATGACGATGAGGTCCGCGCGCATCGCCTGCAGCGTGAGCGCCGTGTTCAGCAGCGATTCGCCCTTCTCCGCGCTGCTGCCGGAGCCGCTGATGTTGATGACGTCCGCGCTCAGCATCTTCCCGGCCTGCTCGAACGACACGCGCGTCCGGGTGCTCGGCTCCAGGAAGAGCGTCAGCACGACCTTCCCTCGCAGCGACGGCGCCTTCTTGATGCTCCTGCTCAGCAGTTCACGCATCGCTTCCGCCGAGTCCAGCAGCGCTGTTATCTCGTCACGCGAGAAGTCGTCCAGGTCCAGCACGTGCCTGCGGCGATGCGGTGTCTCTGCCTGAGCCACGACCGCGCTCTGTTCCTGTGCGTGCGTCATCATGTCGACACCGCCTTCGTGCGCTCGACGATCCCCACCTCTTCCACGCCGTCGATCTCGCTGACCCGCACTTCCACTATCTCGTCGAGCGACGTGGGAACGTTCTTCCCCACGTAGTCGGCCCGGATGGGTATCTCGTGGTGCCCGCGGTCCACCAGGACGGCGAGCTGCACGATGCGCGGCCTCCCGAGGTCCATCAGGGCATTGAGCGCGGCGCGGGTTGTGCGCCCGGTGAACAACACGTCGTCCACCAGCACCACCGCCTTGCCCTCGATGCCGGAGGGCATCTCGGTGGGACGCACGAGGGGCTGCGGACGGCTCGTCAGATCGTCGCGGTACAGGTTGATGTCCAGCGCGCCGACCGGAACGCTCGCATCCTCGAACGAGGCGATGGCGTCGGCGATGCGCCGCGCAAGGGGCACGCCCCTGCGCCGGATCCCCACCAATGTCAGCCCGTCGAGTCCCTTGTTGGACTCAACGATCTCATGCGCGATGCGCGTCAGCGCTCGCCGCATCTCCTCGCCGGTGAGGATGAGCCGTCCTTCAGCCAAGAAAAAACCTCTTGCCCGCTGGCAAGAGGTCTCGTCTCATACACCGGGACGTGACCCGTCCCGAGTCTTACGCTACCTAACCTTGCCAGCCTCACGGGACTGGATTTAAAGGTCGGTTGCGGTGCAACACCGCACCGGAAGTATAGGCGGCGCAGCCCAGCGCTGCAACCGCTCGCCCCACGTGATGCGTGATGAAGGCAGGATCCCTTCTCCCTTGATAAGAAAGGATGGCGGTGACCGGCAGGGAGGTATGGGGAGTTCTGGTGTAGGGGCACCTCTTGTGGGTGCCCTGTCCGGGGAGTGCAGAGGGGCGAAGCCCCGCTGCCGGGGGCGTGGGGGTGTCCCCCAACAAGCACCCTGGGCGGGTGGGTGGAAAGACTACGCCCGCCAGGCGGCCACTAGTTCTCCGAGAACCCGTGCGAAGGTCGGCGTCGACTGCGCCGCTCCAACTGCTTGCGGGCGTCCTTCAGCAGCTCCAACTCGTCCCACAGCCGGTCGAACGCAGGCTGCTCCAGCAGCTTCTGCTGCACTCCGAGGTTGCCCTGGAATATCTGCGCCACCTGGTAGGAGAGCACCTCAGGGTCCTCCGGAAAGTTGACCTCCCGCACGTAGCCGCCGCGCGAGGCGACCAACTGCCGCACGAACGAGGCCGCGTCGAAGCGAACGTTCTCGACCAGCGACGGGTCCACCATCTCGTGGCTGTCGTCTGCCAGGTACTCCACCTCGGCAGCGAGGTAGGCGTTGTCGCGCAGGAACTCCCGCACCTTGAAGCGCCGGCCGCCCACCGCAACGACGCTCAACCGTCCGCCCCCGGCCTCGCTCGTCGTCATGATGTGTGCGGTCGTGCCGGTCTCGAACGGCGTTACCTCGTTCGTTCCCACCTCGCCGCCCTCCTTGAGCAGCAGCACGCCGAACGGTTCGTCGTTCGACAGGCACTCGTCGGTCAGTTGGAGGTACCGCGGCTCGAACACGACGAGCGGCAGCTCCATCCCCGGGTACAGAACGACGGCCTGCAGAGGAAAGAGGCGGAGATAACCGGTTTCAGGGCTTTCGGCCATGCGCAGAGTGTACAGACGCAGCCTCGTGCGTCAACCGCCCTTGCCCCCGGATCACTGGTCCCCGACCGTGCGGATGTTGATGTCGTTCGGTATGCCGCCCGCGCCGATGCGCGTCGCTCCGAAGACGACGACACGGTCCCCGGATGCGACTGCGCCCCGTTCGCGGAGCATGGAGAACGCCTGTAGCACGCGCGTCTCGGTGCGGTCGGAGAGGTCCGCATGGATAGGGCGCACTCCATAGCAGAGCGCCAGCCCGTTGCAGACCGCAGGGTCGGGCGTGAACGCGTAGACAGGGGCCTTTGGCCGCAGGTGGGAGATCGTCTTCGCTGTGTGGCCGGACTGCGTGAACACCACCAGCGCCTCGGCCTGCAGCCGCTCCGCCACGAAACGCGCGGCCTCGGCCATCGCGTGCGACTCGTCGTGCGGATGCTTGACGTGGAAAGGCGTTTCCGCCATCTCCGCCTGCAGCGCGATACGCCCCATCGTCGCGATGGCTTCCACGGGGTACTGCCCGACAGCCGTCTCCTCGGAGAGCATCACCGCGTCCGTGCCGTCCAGGATCGCATTGGCGATGTCACTGGCCTCCGCCCTAGTGGGAATTGGACTGTCCATCATGGACCCCAGCATCTGCGTAGCCGTGATGACGGGCTTCCCTGCCTCGTTCGCCTTGCTGATGATGAGCTTCTGCAACAGTGGCACCCGCTCCGGTGAGACCTCCACGCCGAGGTCGCCCCGCGCGACCATGATGCCGTCCGATTCTTCGATAATCTCATCGAGGAACTCGATCGCCAGCGGATGCTCGATCTTCGAGATGATGGGCGACGCCGAGCCCATCCTCTGCAGCAGCTCCCGGCAGGAGCGCACGTCGTCGCCGCTGCGGACGAAACTCATCGCAACGTAGTCCACGCCGATGAACACGCCGTAGGCCAGGTCTTGCCGGTCCTTCTCGGTCAGCGGGTCCGCCGTGACCCTGGAGTCCGGCAGGTTGACCCCCTTGTGCGACGTCAGCACGCCGCCCGAGATGACGGAAGCGCACATGTCGCCGCCCTTCACCTCGGTGAGGCGCAACACGAGGTTCCCGTCCGCGATGAGGATGCGGTCTCCTACGCTGACGTCGCTCGCGAGCCGGGGGTACGGGATCGCGACCGAGCCCTGCGTGGTTGACACGTCGTCGCACACGACGCGCACCGTCTCCCCCGCTGTCAGCCGGACGCCGTCGGGGTCCTCCACGACGCTTGTGCGCAGACGCGGCCCCTGGATGTCCTGCATCAGGGCGACGGTGCGCCCGATCTCACGGCTGACAGCCTTGATGCGGGGAACGGTCTGCTCCAACTCCTCGTGCGTGGCGTGCGAGAAGTTGAGACGGAAGACGTCCACACCTGCGGCGATGGCCTGTCGCAGGTGCTCATCCGAGGCGACCGCAGGCCCAAGCGTGGCGACGATCTTGGTGTGGCGCGGAAATCCATTCATGCGCATAGATGATAGCCCGCCCCGGTTCCCATCAGGAACCACCTACCGTGACATCCGCCCCTTACCCGGTTGCCCCTGCCTCCGCTACGCTGTCTGTATGACTGACCCTCTGGCCCGACCTATAGACTCCGTCTATGGCTGGCAAGCGCACCCATCGACAGCGCCTATGACTCGGGCTCGAACTTTTGAAAACATTGGCCTTCTTGAGATTCTTGATGCTCCGAAGCCTGGGAAGCAGGCCACGGCCACGAAAACGCTCCGATCAAGGATCTCAAGGAGGCCAAACGGCATGGCCGGTTTACTCGTAAACCGCCGATCAAGGGTGCCAGATTTCGGCGGGGTTGGCATTCTTGATGCGCGCCGTACGCCGTCAACTCCGGTTAATCTAGGTTGGGCGAAGGATGTGGTAAAGTTGCGGACGAGAGGGCGCTTCCCAACGTGGAGCCGGAGGCTCCGAGTGCGATGCGCCATGATTCGAGTGAGGCCGCGATGGGCGAGCTTCCCGCATCATCAAGACATACACGGAGGGAGAGCACATGTATGACGTGCTCGTCGTTGGCGGCGGGATAGCCGGGCTCCGCGCCGCGGTGGCGGCGAAGGGAGCAGGCGCATCGGTGGCGCTGATCACCCAGTCGCACCCCACCCGCAGTTACTCAGTTACCGTACAGGACGGCATCAACGCGCCGGACAGCGCCGATGGGCGCGACAGCCACGTCAGCGAAACGCTCGCAGCGGGCGCGGGACTGAACGTCGCATCGGTGGTCGAAAGCGTCTGCCGCGAGGCGGCAGGCCTCGTCGAGGAGCTCGACCGGATGGGCGTGCCCTTCAACCGCGTCGGCTCGGTCATAGACCGTGCCAGCGTCTCCGGCGGCGGTCAATCCCGGACCGCATACGTCAACGACATCACGGGCCTCGCCGTCACGCAGACCCTCTGGGAACAGGCCATCGGCGCGGGCGTTGACATCTACGAAGAGTGGATCGCTCTCTCGCTGGTCATAGAGAACGGAGACTGTGCGGGCGTCGTCGCGCTCCAACTCGCAACCGGCGAGGTGGAGCCGTTCCGCGCGAAGGGCATCGTGCTCGCTACGGGCGGGCCGCGCCGCGCATTCGAGCCCAGCACCGCATCCCTGCTGTGCAGCGGCTCCGGCATCGCACTCGCGTACGGGGCCGGTGCAGCGCTCGCGGACATGGAGTTCGTCCAGTACTACCCCGCGGTGTTGAGCGGCAGCCGCCTGGCTCTCTCCCCGCTGCTGCTCGGAGCGGGCGCGGTGCTGGAGGACGGCAACCTCCGGCTGAACGGCGCTCTGGACAACGCGCAGGTGGAGGCACGCTTCCCCGACACGCTGCTCCGCGTGGATGCGCTCGCCGGCGTGAACCTGCTCGAGGACCCGGCACCGGTGCACTCCGCGATGTCCAGGCTGCTCGGCGGTATCGACGTAACCGTACAGGGAGAGTCCTCCGTGGCAGGCCTCTTCGCAGCCGGTGAATGCGCGGGCAACGGCTTCCACGGCGCACAAGGGCTGGACGGCAACTTCCTCCTCGCGTCGATCGCCTCCGGCAAGAGCGCCGGTTTGGCAGCGGCGGCGCAGGTGCGTCCCTTCGGCGACAGCGCCGTTGGCGAGCAGGCCGCGGGCGTGGTGCGCTCGGAGTTGGACGCTGCGTTGGGCCGCCCCGGTGGGGCGCCCGTCGCCGCCCTGCGAAGCGAGTTGGCGTCGCTCATGCATGAGAAGGTCGGCGAGAGCCGGAACGCCGGTGGTCTGAATGAGGCCATCCAGCGCATCCGTGCGATGCGCGAGGAGCACGCCCAACTCGGCGCGGGCTCCAGTGCCCGCGACTACAACTTCGGTCTCGTCCAGTACCTCGAACTGGGAGCGCTGCTGGACGTCGCGGAAGCCATTGCCGTCGGCGCCTCGGAACGCACCGAGAGCCGGGGCGTCCACAAGCGCACCGACCATCCGGCACAGGACGACAAGCAGAGCACTCGCCTTCGGGTCACGAAGGGCGAGAGCGGAGCACAGGTGAGCAGGGAGACCGCTCCCGCATAGAAGAGACGCAGCAAGCGTAGAGATTCGCAGAGAGGAGTCGCGCAGATGGAGATCACCTTCAAGTTCCAGCGCGGGGGCACGCGGGCGCAGCCCGAATACGTCGACTACCAGATAGACGTGCCGCCTGAGATGACGGTCTTCGATGCGCTCGTGGCTGTGCGCGAGACCCAGGACGGCACGCTCGCCTTCAGGGGCAACTGCTCCGTCGGCTTCTGTGGTGACTGTACCCTCAGCGTCAACGGCGCGCAGAAAGTCACCTGCCTCATCAACGTCGGCAAGACCCAGAAGGATGGCGTCATCACCGTTCAGCCGATCCGGTATGCACCGGTGGAGAAGGACGTGATGCACGACATGCGCAAGTTCCTCTGGGACAAGGTGGATGTCTTTGCTCGCGGCGTCGTTCCCAACGGCAGCCACCCCGTCACTGACGAGGAGCTCCGTCCCGTCCGCAAGGCTATGCGCTGCACCACCTGCGGCCTCTGCGACGAGGGATGCACGGTGATAGACGTGAACCTCGACTTCTACGGCCCCGCCGCACTCACCAAACTGTACCGGTTCGCGTTCGACCCCCGCGACAGCATCACCTCCGAGCGCCTGCGTGAGGGCAGTGAGGTCCACGGCATCTGGGACTGCGTCCACTGCTGGGAGGCGACGGAGCACTGTCCGTTCGGACTGGAGCCCACGCACCTCATCATGGACACGCGGGACCGGGCTGTCGCTCACGGCATCAAGTCCGGCTACGGCAACAAGATGCTGGAGCGTCACTACGACGCGTTCGAGGAGTCCATCTCCCGCAAGGGCTGGCTCGACGAGCGCTCCGTCGCGCTCCAAACCTACGGCGGCCTCATCAAGGGCGGAATCAAGACACTCCCCCTCGGCCTCCGCGCCCTCCGGAAGGGCAAGGCAACCCTGAAGCCGCACTACAAACGGCCGGGGGCTGAGCACATCAGGAGGATTTTCGACCGATACAACCGCGACAACGCGGGGCTGCGAAAGGAGAAGCAGCGATGAGCCACCGGTTCGCCTTCTACCCCGGATGCGTTTCCAAGGGCTTCTGCCCGGAACTCTACGACTCGTTCGTTCGGGTCGCAGCCGAGTTCGACATCGAAGTGGAAGAGTTGAAGGACGTCGGGTGCAGCGGCGCGGGACTCATCCCGGCTGAGATATCCGACCCCATCAACGCTCGCACGCTCGCCAAGGCGGAGGCGATGGGCCTCTCCCTGCTCACCATCTGCAGCACCTGCCAGGGTGTCATCGGCGGGAGCGCGCTCCGGCTGACCGACCCGGCCTATCGCGCCCGCATCAACCGCGAGCACCTGGCCGACCAGGGGCTCGAATACAAGGGCACGACGGACGTGAAGCACTTCCTCTGGGCGCTCGTCGAGGACGTGGGACTGGACGTCGTCCAGAGCAAGATCAAGCGCCCGCTGGACGGTCTCGGCTTCTCCCCCTTCTACGGCTGCTACCTCCGCCGCCCCATCGACGTCATCCAGCGTCCTGAGCGGAAGCTCTACCTGGAGCAGGTGACCGAGGCGCTGGGCGGCACGAACGTGGACATCAGCGGCAAGGGCAAGTGCTGCGGCTTCCCGTCGCTCACTGCCAACGAGGAGAACGCCTTCGCCATGACCGCGAAGCACCTCGGCGAGGCGGTCAGCAAGGGCGCCGACGCCATGGTCGTCCCCTGCCCACTCTGCCACTTGGAGATGGACGGTGAGCAGAGCGAGGTGGAGAAGGCGACAGGCCGCCAATTCGATCTGCCCATCCTCCACCTGCCGCAGATCGTCGGCCTCGCCATCGGCCTCGACCCCAAGGAACTGGGCCTCTCCCGGCACATGGCCTCCACCAAGAAGTTTGTCGCACAGCTACAGCCTGTCGGCTCGCTCGTCGGAGCCGGAAGCTGACGAGCACTCGTCAAACGAGACGTTACCTTTGCGGGCTGCCTGCTCTAGGCAGCCCGCAAACGTGAGACCAGCACCTGTCGGTTACCTTCCGTCCTTATGTCGGTTAACATACCCACCATGGCTGGCGCCAACCCCTTTTCGGTCAACAACACGCGTGTACGCAGGCTAACTGTCAACGGCGAATCACTCGTCGAGAAGACGATCAGCCGCAACGCGCCGCTGGACGTAACCTCCGCAGAACTCAAGGCGGAGATGGACTCGTACCGCGAGCAGCTGACCGCTGCGGGCGTCCCGATGCCGCGCATCGCCGACAGCCACGTCACGGACGACAGCATCGTCTACCTCTGCGAGGACGGTGGTCTCAACCTGGTCGAGCAGTACGAGCAGCCGGAGCTGCTGACCAACGGACGCGCGGACGTGCTGACCAGTGCCATCAGCATCATCAAGCGCGCCATCGACGCCGGGCTCGCCATAGACCCGCACATCAAGAACTTCGTCGGTGAGGATGCAGACCTCGCTTATGTGGACTTCTCGCCGCCGCTGACGATGGCGTACGTCGAGGCGCGTTGCGCGGTCGCCAAAGACACCGAACGGGACATCCTGCGGGAGAATTTCGCCTACTTCACCCCATACTTCCTCCCCTACCACTTCGCCGGGGACTTCCTGAACGTCGACCCCACGGCGGACAGGTTCTTCCCCGCTCTCCACGCACTACTGACGGATACCGGACTCCTCTCCAGCGTTCCCCTCGCGGAGTTCATCTCTCAGGCACGCGCCATCCGCGCATTGGAAGACCGCCGCCTGCAAGAGCGCATCTACCTGATCTAGGCTGCGTAACGGTCTTTTGACGAGTGCCCTCCGGGTACCCTGAACGCAGCGCCCACTCGGAGGAGCTCACATCGACCCGCTGAATGGCATCTTCTGGGGCAGCCTCGGCCTCCTCTCCTGGGGTATCGCAGACTATCTCGCGCGTTCCGTCTCGGTGCGCGTCGGTAGCCTCAGCACGGCCATCCTCGTCCAGGTGTTCGGACTCGCTCTGCCGCTGCCGTTCGTCATCCCCGAGCTTGCCGCCAACGGCCTCGCTGTGGACTGGGGAGCGATGGCGATCTGGGCGCCCCTGTGCGGAGCATGCCTCGGCGCCGGTTATCTCTGCTACTACACCGGCCTGCAGCGCGGCTCTGTCTCAGTCGTCTCGAGCGCGGCGTCCGCCTGGCTCGCAGTGACGGTCACCGTCACGGTCTTCCTGTTCGGAGAACACATCTCGCTGCCGCAGGCCCTGCTGATGGGCGTCGTGCTGGGCGGCATCCTCATGCTCTCCGCACAGCCGTCCACCCGCTCCGGCAGCAGCACAGGGCTGGTCTGGGGACTTGGCGCGATGTTCGCCCTCGGGCTCGCGCTCGCCGTGCTGGACCGCGTCACCGAAGCGTCCAGCCCGATGCTCTCGGTGCTCATCGTCAGGGCCCTCTCCGTGATTCCTGCGTATCTCTTCATCCGGTCGCGCGGCGAGGTCATCCGCCTGCCGCAGGGATGGGATGGGAAACGTCTCCTGCTCGGAGCGGCGCTGCTGGACGCCGGAGGCTACGTCACCTACAACCTGGGCATCGATGCTGCCCCGGTGCCCGTCGTCGCGCCGATCGTGGCCGCACACCCCGTCGTGACGGTCGCTCTCGCCATCGTCCTGCTCCGCGAGCGTCCGCGTTCGCTGCAATGGGTCGGCGCGGGCGTCACCGTCGCGGCGGTGGTCGCCCTGAGCGCGGTTGCGGCATAGCCGACCCGCACCAAGCCTGCCCCATAGTCCGTCGCAAGGTACAATCCCCGCCTACATCCATCTTCCGGAGGCAGGGCGATGCTCGTTCTCGTAGTGAGTGTGAAGGTAAGATCAGGACGCGCGGACGATTACATAGCCGCGGTTCAGGCGGACGGAGAGGGGACGCACGCGAACGAGGAGGGCAACTTCCAATTCAGCTGCGTCCGCGATCAGAACGACCCCGACCACTTCTTCCTGTTCGAGGTGTACAAGGACGAGGCGGCGCTGGAGGCGCATCGCGGCATGCCGCACTTCCTGAAGTACAGGGAGGCGACGGCGGACATCTACGCCGAAGAGACCGTGCGCCACATGTGCACCAACGTCTTCCCTCCCGACTCCTGGTGGACGTCCTGAATCCCTCGTGAGGCCTGAGCGCTGGCCGTTCTTCTACGGCTGGGTCATAGTCGGGGTCGCATTCGTCTCCTCCGGCATCGGTTCCGGAGCGGCGATCTGGGGGCCGAGCGTGCTGCTCCTCCCGATGACCGGAGAACTCGGATGGTCACGGGCTGAGTTCTTCTCGGCGTTCCTGGTTCGCGAGCTGATCATCGGCCTGGCCGCGCCGCTGGTCGGGCCGATGTACGACACCAAACACGGGCCGCGGGTACTCGCGCTGGCAGGCGCGGTGCTGCTCGGTCTCTCGATGGCGCTAATCCGGAATGTCACGGAACTGTGGCAGTTCATCGCCCTCTTCGGCGCGCTGGGCGGGGTAGCGGAACTGGGGGGCGGTTTCTTCATCTCCCAGGCGCTGGTGCCCAAGTGGTTCGTGCGAAAGCGCGGACGCGCGCTCGGTGTCTCCATCATGGGCGTCGGACTGGGAGCGCTCGTGTTCCCCACCGCAATCTCCATGCTCATCGAGGCAGTGGGCTGGCGCGGCGCGTGGCTGTGGTTCGGCGTGGGCATCGGCAGCATCGCATTCGTGCTTGCGTTGCTCCTGCGCACGACGCCAGAAGACGCGGGGCTGCGGCCGGACGGCGGCACAACAACCCGCAGAGGTGGGGAACCCGAGGCCCCTGTAACGACTGAGGAGCGTTCGTTGACTCGACGGGAGGCGATACGGACACCGGCGTTCTGGCTGCTGCTTGCGGCGTTCAGCCTGGTCGGACTCGGCATAACCGGCTTCCAGAGCAACTGGCACCCCTTCCTCGTGGAGACGGGGTTCGGCCCCGCAGAGGCGTCGTTCGGCATCGCTATCTACGGACTCGTATCTGGGCTGGTGCGGCCCGGCTGGGGGCTGCTCGGCGAGCGCTACCCTGCGCGCTATCTACTGGGGGGTGTCTCCGTCGCGACCGCCATAGTCATCATGGTTTTTCTGAACGTGCGCGGGATGGCTGCGCTGATACCTGTCATGTTCATGGCCGGTTTCGTCATGGGCGGCTACCTCATCCTGCGTGCTCTGCTGACCGCCAACTACTTCGGCAGAGCGCACCTTGGCGCGGTGAACAGTCTCTTCAGGCCAATCGTCATGGGCACGGGCGCGGCGGGGCCGATCCTGTTCGGCGCGCTCTATGATCTACAGGGCGGCTACACGCTCGCATTCCTCACCGCCGCGCTGGCATGGGGAGCATCGGGAGTTATTGTGCTGCTGGCGAAGCCTCCTCGCACTCGTTAATGACCTTTCTGCATGGCACAGCGTCCTGCCGCAGAACCGGTGGCATACACACGGGATAATGGGCTTGCTTCAGTACGAAGCTATATCTTGTGGAATTTATAAACACTGTACTATCATTAACGGACCGTACAATCAGGCGATTATGCCTTACCAGCACGAAAGGTGGTCCATGCGCCCTGGATTCGTCTTCATAGGTCTCTTCGCTCTGCTCATGGTCGTGTACTTCAGCTTCCAGAGCACGCTTGGCACTGTGACGACCATCGTGCTCCAGACAGCTATCGTACTCGCGCTCCTGGGCTCCGTTCTCTGGCTGCGGAAGCGGTTCTCACCCCCAGATGGCTAGCGCACCGGTACGGCCGGCATGCCATTCGTGCTTCCAGCGATGTCTCCGCTCGACTAGAAATCGACCTGTAGTGTCGACACCGTTCCGGTGGCAGCATTGAGTACGCGCACCGCATGATTGTTCGTATCTGCCACGTATATCTTCCCGCCCAGAATGCTCAATCCGCCTGGTTCATGGAAACGCGACGCTAGAAACGGGCCGTCTTCATAGCCTGGTTCTCCTGTTCCTGCCATCGTCGCGACCGTCAACGTCTCCGTTCCGACACGCTTGATCTTGTTGTTGTACGTATCCGCGACGTACACGATCCCGCCTTCGACCGCTACGCCCAACGGATGCTGCATCCGTGCCGACGAGGTCGCCCCATCCACATCGCCGAAGTCGAACAGGCCCGCACCCACCAGCGTCGTTACTTGGTACGCGGTGATGAGGTCGGCCTGGCGTATCGCGCTCGTCTCGCTATCCGCAAAGAAGAGTACTCCATCCTCATCAGCGGCGATGCCGCTGGGCTGCGCAAGCAGCGCATCCTCGGGTGGACCGTCAACGATGCCCTCTCCTCCCGTGCCTGCCACCGCCTGCACCAGGCCATTCTCGAGGTCATACATCCACAACTGATGACTGCCTGCCATCGCGATGAACAGCCGTCTCCCGGCGAGCGCCACGTCCCACGGCGAACGTAGCGGAACGGTTTGACCGGGGCCGCCATCGACCCTCCCAACCCCGCGTTCGCCCGTCCCCACCACCGTCTCGACCACTGCCATCTCAAGATCTACCGCACGGATGGCGTGGTTGCCTGTATCGGCAACGTAGAGCACCTCACCCGCCAGCGCCATGCCCTGCGGATTGCTGAAGCGTGCGCCTTCCGGTACGCCGTCCGCCAAACCCTCGTCCCCAGTGCCGATGACCGTCTGTATCTCACCGTCCGGGTCGGTAACGAGCACGCGGTGATGGCCTGAGTCAGCGATGAACAGCCGCTCTCCGACCGGGTCGGCGAGCACCTTGCCGGGGTAACAGAGCACACCGGAGCGAGGGGCCTCCACATCGTATGCCCGCGTCCCCGGCCTCAACGTCCCTTCGGC
>DAOUHT010000085.1:0-4957 GCA_034428375.1 Dehalococcoidia bacterium
CGCAGTATAAGGGCTGCCTAACCCGCTTGGCTGGCGTGGGAGTCGGTTAACAGCGCAGGCGGCGCCCCTCACGGAAGAAGAGACGCCGCCCGTGTACTCATCGAGTTGAGAGCGGAGGTTCTTAGTCCTCGAGCACCTTGTCGATCTTCTTCTTGAGGACTGCCTTCGGCACCGCGCCGATGACGTTCTCAGCCACCTTGCCGTCTTTGAACAGCAACAGCGCCGGGATGCTGCGGATGCCGAACTGCATCGCTGTCTGCGGGTTGGAGTCCACGTCCAGCTTGGCGAATGCGAAGCGGCCCTCGTACTCCTCGGCGAGTTCGTCCACCACGGGCGCAATCATCTTGCAGGGGCCGCACCAGTCCGCCCAGAAGTCGACCAGTATCGGCTGGTCGCTCTCGAGCACGGTCGTGGCGAAATCGGCATCGGTTACGGGCTGGGGCTTGGCCATCTCAGAACCTCCGTTCACTTGCGCCAGGGCGTGAGCGCCGCTGTACGTCCAGATTGGTTTCTCATGCACCTGTTGTCAGTATACCCCAACGACGACCCATCAGCCCGCCCCGTCGTCCGCAACGCCCACCACGGCCCACAGGTCGCCAGCTCCCATCGGCATTTGCAGAACGAACCCTGTCACCCGATCGCTGAACGCCCACCGCTCCGCGGCGCCTGCCGCAATGAAGAAGAGCGCCTCGCTGAGCATCTCCAGCTGTATCTCCCGTGCGAGCTCCGCTCGGGTCGCACCCTCCAGTTCCGCCGCTTGCTGCTCGATGAGTACGTCGAGCCCCATAATGCCGCCTGTCACGTTGAATGCGCCGTCTGAGTGCACGAGCCCCAGCAGGAACGCGTTCGGGGTATCCGTCGGCGGCATCGGCCCCACGAACGCATCGAAGTCCCGCTCCTTCCACACCCGGCGAAGGTACGCGGCGCGGCTCAGCACCTCGACCGTAACGCCGAGTCCCGCATCCTCAAGCTGCTCCGCAAGCAGGCGGCCGTGCTCCACGTGCGTCTCGCCGAAGTTGGCGACGATGAGCGTGATCGACATCTGCGAGCCGACGGCGCCGAGCACGGCTCGCGCCTGCGCCTGATCGTCGAAAACGCCATTCACCTCGGCCAGCGGGATAGTCCATGCCTCGTTGGCTAGTGGCAACCCCGTGGAGACCGAACCGATGCCGAATGTCTCCCGCAACGCATCGTGGGGCGAAAGCGCCAAGAACGCCGCGCGACGCACGTCGCGGTCGTCGAACGGAGGCCGCGCCGAGTTCAGACCGAACAACACGCCTCTGCCTGAACGGTGCACGACCTCCGATGAGAACCCCTCCACTTCGAGCTCCTGCCACTCGGACTCATGCACCTGCGCGAGGTCCACGCGTCCCTGTTGAAGCAAGCGCGTCACGAGGTCCGGCGTGGACGCTGGGTGGAACACGATGTGCTCGACCTTCGTCCCTGTGCTGTGGCCATCCCACGCGTTGAGCGTCACCTGGCCGGTTCTGCCCCGTTCGTACAGCCAGGGGCCTGCACCGGGCGCGCCGCTCACGCGGACGTCAACGCCATCCAAGGAATCTGGCGCCAGTATGACCGCGTAGGGACTCGCCAGTTTGATGGGCAGGTCGGGGTCCGGGTAGTGCAGGTTGAAACGCACGACATCCTCGCTCACCGGCTCGATGCTCTCGACAGCATCGAGCAGCGAAGCGTGCGGGAGGCCGGGCATTCGCAGGCGGTTCATGCTGAATGCCACGTCCTGTGACGTTACCAGCCTCGATTCGAACCCTTCGGCAGGCTGCCAGCGCGCCTCCGGGTCCAAGCGGAACTCGGCGGTCAGGTCATCCACGAATCTCCACGACTCGCAGAGGTCGCACTCCACCTCCAGTGTCGGCGGTCCGTCCGCATCGAGCACGAAACGCATGAGCCGTCCGTGGCTGGGGCCGGGGCCGAACAGCGCCGCCCATTCGGAGAGCATCGCGTGCATGTCCTTGTGCGGCGCCGCGCCGGTGACGCCCACGCGCAGTGTGCCCTCGGGAGGCGGAAGCGGCGTGGAGTCAATGATAGGAGGTGCCGTTGGTGTGGCAGTGGGATCTGGCGTGGGCGTGGAACTGCTGCAGGCAGCGCAGAGCACCAGCAGAGTTGCAGCGGCGAAAAGCGTCCCTCCGCGTACATAGAGAGCGATACTCAACGCTAATTCCCTGACCCGCCCTGCGAGGCGCCGGAGGGGTCACGCAGCGTGCCCAGGCTCATCCTGCCGGTCATAATCAGCGCGATGGCCGTTGGTGGCAGCACCACCAGCAAGTGCATCATCAGCGCGAAGTTCAATGCGGCGGCCTGCTCCGTCCCGGACTCGGTGAGCATCGTTATCACAGCGAAATGGTACGTCCCGAGGCCGGACGGCACAGACGGCACGGCGGACGTGAAGAAGGTCGCAGCGACGAGGATGGTCGCCATCGTTACGGGGTGTACGTCCATCCCCAGGCCTGTCCCGAGCACCCACCCGCAAACGCCCATCAGCAGCCAGTGAACGATGTTCACGCCCAGAGAGAGAAAGAGCCGCAGGGGTTGCTCTTTGAGTTCGGTGAAACCTCGAACGATCCGCTCTAAGAAGGCGAACCTGTCCTGCCACGGCACCGCCCCGCGAACGACGGCGATAAGTATCAGCGCACTGACGATGAACATGATGATCGCGCCGATGAGTTGGATGTTCGCGTTGCTTGCGCGGATGCCCGGGCTGAGGAGGACGCCGAGCCCCATCATCAGCGCGGTCGCGAAGATGTCGAGCACGTTCTCCCCCACGAGCGTCGCGAACGCCTGCGGGAACGGCACGCCGTAGCGCCGGTTGATCATCGCCAGCTGCACCGGCTCGCTCACCATGCGCACGGGCGACAGGTTGTTGATGCCGAGGCCGGTGTTCTGCGTCAGCAGCACCTGCCAGAAGGTGACGCGCTCCCGGTGCAGCAGGACATGCCAGCGCGACGCGCGAAGAGCGATAGCGGCTGCGAGCGGGACGAGAGCGAGGAGCGCGAGTTCAGGCGGAAACGCGAGGAATGCGTCCGTGACTTCTTTCCAGACGATGTTGTGAGCGACGAGGTATGCGAGCGAGCCGCTCGCGACGACGCCGAACGTGGCTTGCGCCCACTTGTTCCTGGAAAGTCGTAACGCTGCCTGTGCCCACGAAGGCATGAAGACCGTTCTCCTCCCTCAGCCTTCATCGTCTACAATCCGTCCATGCAGGCATCCGCAACCCAGGATTCCCGGAGCGACCGCCCGCTGATCGACGGGCACACGCACATAGACCAGTTCGCTGCCGAAGATATCGGCCCGCTGCTCGACAGGGCACGAGAGGCCAACGTGGGGCTGATTATAGCAGCGGGGGTCACCCTGGACTCCTGCCGGCGCTTGCAGATGCTCGCCGATGCTCACCCCGTCGTCTACGCGGGCGTTGGCCTGCACCCCGCCGACCTCACCGGCTGGGTGGACGACCGCACTGCCGCCGAACTGCGGCGGCTCGCCAGCCATCCGAGGGTCGTCGAGTGGAGCGAGACGGGGCTCGACTACATGCCCCACTCGCCCGCCTACGACGTGCAGCAGGACGCGTTCCGCCAGCAGATACGCATCGCGCGGGAGTTCGGCCTGCCGCTCGTCACCCACTCCCGAGAGGCCGACGACGACACCGTCCGCCTGCTCAGCGAGGAGGGCGCGGGCGAGGTGGGCGGCGCGTGGCACTACTTCCAGGGCGATCTGGCGCTGGCCGAACGCGTCATCGATCTCGGTTTCTACATCTCCCTCGCGAAGCCCCTGCTCCGCATCCCGGAGCTGCAGGCGGCGGTTGAGCACATCCCGCTCGACCGCATCGTCATTGAGACCGACTCGTACCCGCAGCCATTCAAGAAGAACCCCATCCGCCGCACGGAGCCGTGGCACCTCCCGCAGGTCGCAGAGAAGGTCGCCGAGCTCAAGCACATCGACGTCGATGCCGTCGCCGAGGCCACGACTGCGAACTACCTGCGGATGCTGCGTGGGCGGATCGACGAGAGCGCGCTGAGAAACGCCAACTAGATGTAGTTCCCAGGGACGTTGTTTACATGCGCGAGGCGGGAGTGATCCCGCCGATGCCGCCGTGTGGACGCCGGTGATTGTAATACGCAAGGAAGGCCGGCAGCGTGTCGAGCCGCTCGCGGTTGGAGGTATACGGTCGCTGGTAGGCCCACTCGGCTTGCAGGATCTTGTTGAACGCCTCCGCCTTGCCGTTGGTCTGAGGCCGGAAAGGCCGGGTGCGCTTCAGCCGTATATTTCTGCCTGCCGCCGTGTCGGTGAAGATGCGACTCACGTAGCAGGCGCCGTTGTCGGTCAGGATGCGCTTGACGGCGATGCTCTGGCACTCGAAGTGGGCCAAAGCCCGGACCAGGAAGGCAGCAGCAGTCGCGCCGCGTTCGTCTGGCAAGGCCTCGGCGTAGGCATAGCGGGAGTGGTCGTCCACGGCTACATGAACGAAGTCGAATCCGAGGCGAGGGCCGCGCTTAGGGCCACTCTGAGTCTCTGCGAACCCGGGCAGGATGCGCTTGCCGCCACCCTGCGGGATACGCCCGAGTTTCTTGATGTCCAAGTGGACCAGCGCGCCGGGACGGGGATGCTCGTAGCGAACGACCTCCCGTGTGGTGCGGTGGAGCCACGCGAGGCGGTGAATCCCGGCGCGGCGTAGGACGGCGTAGACGGTGGAGCGGGCGATGCCCAACTTCCACCCGATGCGGTGCGGTCCCCAGGCAAGCATGCGCCGAGCAGCACAGATGGTTGCTTCCTGGAGCTGAGCGGTCTTGCGGGGGCTGCGTAGGGGGCGGCTGGATCGGTCAAGGAGCGCGTCTGCCCCGCCTTCACGGAACCGCCGTACCCACTTGGAGACGGTCGCGCGGGAGACGCGGAACAAGCGTGCCACTTCGGCCTGAGGCCAGCCGTCCATCACCTGTTCGACCAG
>DAOUHT010000086.1:0-24034 GCA_034428375.1 Dehalococcoidia bacterium
CCTCTCCCAGGGCGTGGTCGGTCAGACGGTAGAGTTCTGGCGCCGCCGCCGGCGGCCTTTCAGTTAGCCCCCGGCGGCTCTCCGTCCCCCTTCGGCATCCGGTAGCCGACCCGCGGTTCGACGAAGATGTAGGTAGGGTTCTCCGCATCGTCTCCCAGCTTCCGTCGGAGCCTCGCCAGGTGGGTGTACAGAGTCCGCAGGCCACCGGACTTCCGAGGTCCCCACACCCGGTGCCGCAGATGGTCGTGGGGCACCACCCGACCGCCGCTGATTGACAGCTCGATGAGCAGGTCATACTCGGTAGGGGTCAGCTCCACAGGGCGGCCGGCCACGGTCACGCGGCGCTCGGCGTAGTCTATCCTCAGGTCTCCCAGGACGTAGGGTTCGGCAGGCTCGGTCCGTTGCGGCAGCGCCAGCTTTCGCATCGCTGCCCCGACCCTCGCCACAAGCTCCGTTGGCGAGAAGGGTTTGACGATGTAATCGGAGGCCCCTTGCTCGAAGGCCCTGGCTATGACCTGGTCGTTGCCATAGACGGACAGGAAGACCACCGGCACGTCTGCAACCCTCAGGATGTCCACCATCAGCTCGATGCCGTCGGCGCCTGGCAGCATCAAGTCCAGCAGGACTAGACCGGGGCGGTTCTCCTCCATCAAGAGCAGGGCCTCCTCCGGCTCCGCAGTCACTGTCGGCTCGTAGCCCGCCTCAGTGAGCGTGTCCCGGACGTACCGCAGGGTCCGGGGGTCGTCGTCTACCACCAGAATGCGGGTCTGTTCCTTCTCTCCCCTGCGCGAGCGGGGAGATAAACGAGAGAGTTCCGCGGCGGTCTCATCGGCCACAGGTATAGTGAAGGTGAACTTCGCCCCACGGCCTGGCCCGTCGCTCTCGACCCTGATACGACCCCCGTGAGCCTCCACTATCCCTTTGCAGATGGAAAGGCCTAAACCCCGTTCCACAGTCTGCTGTTCCCCGTCCTCGCCGGCCGGGGAAGCCTTCCTGAAAAGGTGAGGCAGGCGGTCGGCGGCTATCCCACTCCCCTTGTCGGCGACGGAGATCGCAACGTGGAGACCCTCCCGCCCTGCGGATACCCGTATGACGGACCACTCCGGCGAGTGCCTGGCCGCATTGGACAGCAGGTTGCCCAGCACCTGGACGATGCGTCTGCGGTCCACCATCACCAGGGGAAGGTCGGGCTCAAGGTCGATGTCCAGATTGTGCCTGCCGCCGCTCTGGAAGGTGTTCCTGGCGCGGTCCACCAGCACGGTTATTTCTGTGGGTTCGGGGGCGACATGCAGGGTTCCCGTTTCGATGCGGCCCACGTCCAGGAGCTCGCCTGCCATCTCCTGCAACGTATCGGCCTGCTGGTCGATGATCCGGTGAAACTGGCGCATCTCGGCGGGGTCCAGGTCGGCCCCCGCCTTCAGCAGCGCGGCGACCGAGCCTTTGATGGAGGTCAGGGGGACGCGGAGTTCGTGGCTCACCACGCTGAGGAACTCGGCGCGCAGCCGCTCCAGTTCTTCCATCTGCGTCATGTCCTGGAGGGTGATGATTACCGTCTCAACCTCCCCATTCTCCGAGCGGACGGGCGTGGCGTTGACCAGGGTGGTTATGCTGCGTCCGTCGGGCACCTGGATGACGATCTCCTCTGCCCGCACCGTCTCCTCCGTGCTGAGGGCCTGGGCCAGGGGGAACTCGTCTAGGGAGACCTCCCTCCCGTCGGCGCGCTTGAAGCTGACCACCTCAAGCAGCCGCTCCGGCGACTGGCCCGGATCCAGCAAGTGGCCTACGATCCGTCTCGCCTCCCGGTTGAACGATAGCGCGGCTCCTGTCACGGCGTTGAACACTACTATGCCCACCGGAGAGGTGTTCACCAGGGTTTCTAGGTCGGCCCTCGCCTTCTGCTCGTCCCGATGCCTGCGGGAGTTGATTATGGCCAGCGCTGCTAGGGAAGCAAACATGGCCAGGATCTCCTCATCCGCGAGGCTGAACTCGGCTCCGGGTTCGCTCTTTGCCAGGTGGATGTTGCCTACTCTCTCTCCTTGGTGGCGGATGGGGACGGCCAAGAGGGAACTGACAGGAGCGGGCGGACGAAACTCAGGGAGACCAAGAGACCTCGCGTAAACGGCAAGGTCGCCGACCCTGAGCGGCCCGGGATTGTAGTTCACGTACTCCAGGTATCCCGAATCCTCCAGTATCCCCCTCAAACGCTGGGACTCTTCAGAGCTGAGGCCGGAGGCCAGGAGATCCTCGACTTGTCCCGACTCGTCGAGGGTGGTGATGAGGGAGTATCGGGCATCGGTCAGGGACCGTGCGTTGTCCAGGACCTCCTGCAGCACAGTGTCCACGTCGAGGCTCTCGCTGATGCGGAGGCTGGCCTCGCTCAGGCGGGAGAGGCGGTCCCTCCCTATCCCGTCGAGGTGCTTTTCGTTCAGCTTGTCCTTCATCGCCTTCCCCCCGTCGCGGCGCTCATGCACCCCGTCGGATAAAGCCGTCTGACCCAGGCTGGTCGGGCAGATTGGATAGGAGGCAGAAGGCCCAATCAGGGCCAAATATAGCAGATTCGCCCAAAAGTTACCAGTATGTAACTAAACTCGGGCGTGCAGTTACCCATACGTAACATCGGAATCGCTAGAGTTTGTGGCGGCTAAGTATCTGATATCGGGACGAGTAAACGGCCGAGGTGCGCAGCATGGCTACGGTCCGGGACGCGTACATCGTCGTTGCGATCTGGTTGGCGCTCACCGCCCTTGGTGAAGTCTTCGTGCTCCGCGTCAACATCTACCCCTTTGCCGGTAACGAATTCGCCCAAGACGTAGACGACGCCTTTCGACTGCTTATGGTGCTGGCAGTCCCGGTTTTCACTTTTGTGGTCACCATCATGGGGTACAGCCTCTTGCGCTTTCGGCGGAAAGGGGAACCGGCAGAAGACGGCCTGCCCATCCACTCTCACCGCGGTGCGGTTTGGGGATGGCTTGCGGTAACCTCCAGCCTGACGATTCTGATCATGATCCACCCCGGGTATACGGGGCTGCTGGAACTGCGGCAAGACCGGCACGAGGACATCGCCGTGGGCGTTCAGGCCGCCCAATGGAGCTGGAATTTCACGTTTCCGGGCCAGCCAGAGATAGAAAAAGTGACCGACTTGAAGCTGCCGGCAAACACAAGAATCCGGTTTGATTTGACGTCTCGGGATGTAGTGCATTCCTTCTGGTTGCCCATGTATCGGATGAAGATCGACGCAGTGCCAGGCCGCGTCAACAGCGTCTACGTCAATACGGAGGAGGCAATTTCCTATGACGAAAACGCAAACGTGCTCGTGCAGTGCGCAGAGCTGTGTGGAACCGGGCACCCGCGCATGCGGGTGCGGGTAGAGGTGGTGGAGTACGCCGAGTTCGAAGCGTGGCTGTCTGAGCAGCAGAGAGGATAGCCGGAGGCACGGGCATGGCAGCAACGGCGTTGATTGGAAGGACTCAGGATCGGGCCTTTAGCCCCATTTTGTGGGGGCTTCTGACGGGCTTGGTGGGTTTTTCCTTGGGAGCCGGCTTCACCGCAGGGGTACGCGCCTTAGCGGGCGCCGATGCCATCGCCTTTGGGCCAGTGGTCTTCGGCGGGTACTGGTTCGGACTGGCTGGTTGGCTGCTGGGTGTGGGCGTATGGCGGACATGGGCGCGAGAGTGGCTGGGGCTGCCGGTAGACCGGTCGATGCGTACGGGATGGAAGCGGTACTTCGACTTCACTACAGACCATAAGGTCATCGGCGTCCAGTACCTGGTCACCTTCCTTGCGATGTTTTTCCTGGCGGGACTCCTGGCTATGCTCATGCGCATAGAGCATATGAGCGCTGGACAGGTGCTCTTCTCTCCCGCCCAGTACAACTACGTCATGAGCCTCCACGGGATCACGATGATCTTTGTAGCGGTGGCTGCTGTCATTGGGGGGTTCGGAAACTACGCCCTTCCAATCATGATTGGGGCGGCAGACATGGCCTATCCGCGGTTGAATGCCCTCAGCTACTGGCTCGCGGCGCCGGTCCCGGTGTTGCTGATAGCGACGTTCTTCGCCGGTGGGTTCGATGCTGGATGGACCGCCTACCCACCACTGGCCATTGAGAATCGCGATGGTCAGGTCCTCTTCAACCTGGCGTTCATTACTCTTGGCCTGTCGTCCATTGCGGGGTCCATTAATTTCATCGTGACGGTGACAAAGCTACGGGCAGAGGGACTGTCCTTCGGACGGCTGCCCATCTTTGTGTGGGGCGTCTTTGCTATGTCGCTCCTGGGGTTCTTCTTCACCCAGTACGTCGCAGCGGCCATGCTGATGACGCTGTTGGACCGAATATTCGGGATGGCATTCTTCGACGCTGCGGGTGGCGGCGATCCGCTCCTGTATCAACACATCTTCTGGTTCTACTCCCACCCAGCCGTGTACATCATGGGCATACCCGGCTTGGCGCTGGCCTTGGAGGTCATCACCCATTTCTCTCGCAAGCCGCTGTTTGCCTATCGGTGGGTCGTGGGGGGGGTTCTGGGCATCACCGCACTGAGCGCAGTGGTTTGGGCACACCATATGTTCACCGCAGGGCTCAGCAATGCGGAGTTGTTCTTCTTCCTGACTACGACTGAACTTATCTCAATACCGACGGGCCTCATATTTCTAGGTGCCCTGGGAACGATATGGAGAGGGCAACTTTGGCTCAGGACCCCCATGCTATTTGCGTTGGCCGTGATCTTCAACTTCCTCATTGGTGGACTTTCCGGCATATTCTTAGCCGACGTTTTCACAGACATTCACCTGCAGGACACCTTCTTTGTCGTTGCGCACTTCCACTACACCATAGTGGGTGCGGGCATATTCGGCCTCTTTGCGGGCATCTACTACTGGTTCCCCAAGATCACTGGCCGAACTCTCTCCGAGCTTTGGGGGAAGGTGCACTTCTGGTGGATGTTCTTGGGCTTCAACCTGACCTTCCTGCCTATGTTTTGGGTGGGGCTGAACGGGATGAACCGGCGGATCGCGGTGTACCCGGCCGAGTTGGAATCGGTGAACCTGTTTGCGAGCCTGGGCGGCTTTTTCCTGGGCCTGGGCTTCCTGGTGTTCCTCGTGAACATCGTGTGGTCGTGGATACGCGGGCCGGTCGCCACAGCGAACCCGTGGCAGGCCCGGACACTGGAGTGGCAGACCACTTCGCCGCCACCGGTAGAGAACTTCGAGACGCCGCCGCATGTGGTGGGACACCCATACGACTACGGAGTCGCCGGGGCCACCCACGCGATATTCGCCCCCGCTGGCGCCGACGGAGGGAGTGAGTAGAGAATGGCGTCAATCACTCATATATCAGACACCAGTCGCCCAATCAACAGCCTGGGGCTGTGGCTGTTCCTGACGTCTGAACTTGCCCTCTTCTCCGCTTTCATCTTTGGTCGCTACTACCTGACGGGGACGGACCAGCCAGCTGAATTAAACATCAGGCTTGGGTATGGCATCACAGCTGTCCTGTTGACCAGCAGCCTGTGCGCGTACTTGGCGGAACGAGGGATTGCCAAGGGAGACCGGCAGCTCTTCTTGAGATTCACGCTGGCAGCCATTGTGCTGGGCGTGGTTTTCCTGGTCGGCGTGGGTCTGGAGTGGCGGGAGGCAGCACATTCTTTCGCTCCGCCAAACCTGTACGGCACCGTCTTCTTCTCGCTCACCGGACTGCACGCAACACACATGGTCACGGGGCTGTTGGCACTGCTTCTCGTCTGGGTTCAAGGCCAGCGAGGCCATTACGACGCAGATGCGCATTGGGGCGTCACCGGCGTGGTCCGCTATTGGCACTTCGTTGACCTTGTATGGCTGATCGTCTTCCCAACCCTCTATCTGGTGTAGGAACAGGTCCATCGAAACAAGACAAGAGGAGGAATGAGGCATGCGGTACTTAGTGATAGGCTTGGCGGCCGTTTTGACGATCCTGCTGGTTGTGGGCTGCGGAGGAGGCGCTGCCAAGCCCGACTCCAGTAGTACCGTAACGATCGAGTTGAATGAATCGTCCTTCGTCCCCAACAATATTGAGGTGGTGGCAGGCACTACCGTGCGGTTTGTGTTGAACAACGTGGGTGCCGAGGAGCACGAGTTCATGATTGGCAGGACCGTCTCTCGGGCACCTGGCTACCCGGACACCTTTGAGACGGACTTCTTCCACGGCGTGAAAGTGGATGTCATTGGGGACCCGATAATGGTGATGGGCGGTGAGGCCATGCTCACTCGGGACGGCGAGATGGTGATGGAGGAAGACCACGGCGAAGGGATGGCTATGGACAACGGTATGGCCGAGGAGGAAGACCACGGCGAAGGGATGGCCATGGACAACGGTATGGCCGAGGAGGAAGACCACGGCGAAGGGATGGCTATGGACAACGGTATGGCCGAAGAGGAAGACCACGGCGAAGGGATGGCTATGGACGCTGACCACGGGTTCATGATTTCCCAAGCGGCAGCGACCGGTGGCACTATTGTTGTGGTTGAGATTCCGGCGGACAAAGCGGGCACTTGGGAGATCGGCTGCTTCGTGGACGAGGGAACGCACTACGAAGACGGCATGAAGGGCACTCTCACTGTTGTGATGCCCTAGTCCGTATAGACAGACCGACGATAGGTGAACTGAAGCTATCCTCACGCACACAGAAGGGCCGGCGGGAGCCGGCCCTTCCTTGCCGTATGCTTGCGCGCCCTAGCCTGCCTCGGGACGCTCGGGGTACTCGAAGAAGCCGGCGCAGTACGTGGTCGGACGCGGGTCGTCCGGGTTGGCTTCGTAGTCGGGTGCGCCGCGCGGGTACACCTCGACCCGCGACCGCCCTTGTGGGTCGCACATCGCTACCGGGGTCGACGCCAGCACGTTGAAGTCGGCGTCGGTTACGGTGATGCCCGCGATGCCTTCCGACATCACGCGCTCGAACCGCCCCATGTCGAAGCGTGCGGCGAAGTTCCCCGACTCGTCCGCCGCCTCGATCGGCGGCTGTACGTTTCCGGTGATCTCGTTGGTGACGGTGCCGGCGAAGCCTCGCCCGATGCTCGTCTGCAGCAGCACGTGGATCTCCTGCCCGGGCTCGAACCCGGTGCCCATGATCGCGAAGCTGCTGCCGCTGTGCAGCTCCCCGACGCCCGGCCAGACAACGACGCTCGGCGCGGAATCGGCGTCCTGCCCTCGGGCCTCGGAGCCGAACGGCGTGACTCCCGGCAACAGGGCGACGAGTAACGCCAGTCCAAGCGCCACGATGATGGCTGCGGCTGTGGTCTGTCGGATCATTGTGCGGCGCATGGGTGCCTCCTTTATCGGTCGCGATGCGGTTTACCGCCCGAGAAGCGCGTCGAGTATAACGCGGTCGGGCCATATGACGTGCATGATCTGGTCCAGGACTCCGAATACAACGATAGACACGACCACACCGGGCACCAGCGCCCAGAGTCTCTTGCGGCCTCGCCATTTCAGCGTTGCGAATCCAAACAGGACTGCGAATCCTACAGTGGCGTACTGCAGTCCGACGATGGCGCCGCCGATGACCATGGCGGCGAGCCACGCCGAGATCCCCAGGAATGCGCGGAACGCTATCCGGTCTGTGCCGGTCCGCATCCCCAGGTCCATGATGTCCACCCGCTCTGTGCGGTACACGTTCATCCGGAATGTCTCGTACAGGATGAGCGGGATGAGAGCGATGCTGAGGTAGAGCGGCAGGAACTTCGCAGCCCCGGTCCTCAACGCGCTCACGTCGATGATGAACAGGACGACTACCGCCAGCACTGCGAAGGGGAAAGAGGACTCCCACGTCCAGCTGATGCGGGGATGGCCCGGAAGTATCCTGCTCCATCCGGAAGCCGTCGCTGCCGTGGACGGCTCGTCTCCTGATCCACCCTGCACAGGCGGAACGCCGCCTTGCGGGGCCGCGGTTGAAGCGATCTTGCTGATCGCCGTCCCCGTGGCCATCGCCTTGGTCAGGTAGATGACGCTCAGCACCGCGAAGATGAAGAGGATGATCGAGATCGGCCGCGTGAGCATCCCCACCGGGCCGAACACGTTCAGTGCCGTCCACAGGTTCTTCTCGATGATGGGCCCCAGGATGAAGCCGAGGATGAACGGAGGCCGCGGCCAGCCGAGCCACTTCATCGCGAGGCCGAGCATGCCCGCTCCGATGAGCACGAGGATGTCGCCCCACGCCGTCGTGGACTGGAACGCCGCGATGAACACCAGCGGGAACAGGGCTGCCGCCAGCAGCGGGTAGGGCACCAGTGTCACCTTCGCGAGCTGACCGGTCGCCACGATCCCCATCATGGTGATGAGCAGGTTGCCCAGGGCCAGCGTCACGACGATGGCGACCATCACGTCCAGGTGCTGGTCGAGCATCCCCAGTCCGGGGGCGATGCCGTAGAAGAGCAGTCCGACGAGCACGATGGCCCACGAGGAGCCGCCGGGGATGCCGAACGCCAGCGTGGGGATCGCCTGGCCGCCTTCCTTCGAGTTCTGGGCTGCCTCGGCGAAGAGCACGCCGTCCAGCGACCCCTTGCCGAACCCGGTCTTGTCTTTCGATAACGCCATACCGAACGCGTACGAGAGCCAGTCGATGACGGCGCTCCCGATCCCTGGGATCGCTCCCATGAACACGCCGAAGATGCTCTGCCGGATCGCTATCCGCCACTTGCTCGCGCCGTACCGCGCGCCCGAGAAGACCTCTTTGGTCGAGACCGTTCCCGGCTGCGAAACCGGCCGCCCCGTCATGGTCAGGTCGATCAGCTCAGGGAGCGCGAAGAACCCGATCAGCGTCGGTATCAGGGGAAGCCCGTCCAGCAGGTAGACCTGCTCGAACGTGAGCCGCGGCAGGCCCTGGATGCCGTCCGTCCCGATCGTGCTGGCCAGAACACCGAGCAGGCCGGAGATGACCCCTTTGATCATCGCGCCGCGGCTCAGTACGGACACCATCAGCACGCCGAACATCGCCATAGCGGCTATCTCAGGGAACGAGAACCGGACAAGGATGGGGCGCATGAACGGGATCATGGCGAGCAGCGCTATCGCCCCGACCACTCCGCCGATGGCGGACACCGCGTAGATGGCCCCAAGCGTGTGTGCGGCCCGTCCCCGCATGGCGAGCTGGTGGCCTTCGAGGAACGTGACCTGCGTGGCGGCGCCCGGGTACCCCAGCAGCACCGCGGGCACCGAGTCCAGCGTGTTGTTCAGCCCGCCGAGGGCTGCAAGGAAGATGATGCCCGCAGTGGGGTTGTCGCCGAAGTTGAACAGCAGGAACGGGATGGCGATGGCGGCGATGGTCGTGCTGCCCAGCCCCGGGATGAGGCCGATCGTTCCCAGCAGCACGACCGCCAGCACCAACATCGTCCAGTAGAGCGGGTCTCCGAGGAACCCCAGGGCGGCAATGTACTCGGCCACTCTGCCTGACTCCTTAGGCTTTAAGTGCTGATGGGCAGCGGCCAGCCGTCCCTGTTATCGGAAACGGCTGGCCGGTTCATGAAGTCTCTACTACTGCGGAAGGAACTGCGCGTACACCGCCTTGATCGCGTCAGCGTTCGCAGCCCAGTTGTCCAGGGCCTCGTTCACGACCTCGGGCGGAAGCCTGCCGCCCTGGTCGACCGGGAGACCGACGAGGCTCTCATAGATCTCCTGGTACTCAGGGTCGTTGAACATGTCGTCGAACGCCTTGCGCAGCACGGCAAGTACCTCTGGCTCGACCGTCTTGGGCGTGAAGAGGCCGCGGTAGAACGCCGTGTCTTCCAGGTTCATGCCGGACCAGATCAGCTTCTGCTGGTCGGTCAGCAGTTCGGTTATCGGTGGCAGGTCGTCGGGTACGTCTATCTCGCCGTTGTTGGCGAAGACGTCCGGCGAACCCAGCATCGCGAACGGTTCCACGACGCCGTCGGTGAACCAGCCCGGACGCGAGCCCGGAGTGCGGTACCACGCGCTGCCGGAGATGTAGCTGTCGGCGTCGCCGCGGTCGAACGTCGTCAGGTAGGCGGCGAACCCGGATCCGATGCCGTACAGCGGCCTCATCGGCAGGTTGAGCCATTGGGCCAGCGCCAGCGCTTTCGCTGTGCCGGTCTCAGACTCGGTGTTCAACCCCACGGTGAACTCCTCAGTGCCGCCGGAGGCCTCCTGTATGCGGTTGTAAGGAGCGTCGCCTGAGGCCATCCACATCGTCGTGCGCTGCATGATGCCGCCGATCGACGTGTAATCGCGGAAGTCATACCGTACGCCCGGACGCAGGATCTGGGAGATGGGGTTCGCGCCGGTGTTTGCGAGCAGCCAGAGGCCGTCGCCCTGCGCGTTCTCGTGCCACCAGTTCCCGCCAGCCGTGCCGGCTGCGCCGTCCTTGTTCACGACGATGGACTTCGGGTTGCCGGGGATGTACCTGGGCAGCACTCGGGACACTGCGCGAGCATGCGCATCGATGCTGTTGCCCGGGTCCCACGCCACGACGATGCGCAACGTCTTGCCGGAGAAGTAAGCCTCGGCGTCGAACGATGGCGCCGGTACCGGTGTCGCTGTTGCCGGAGCGCTCGGCTCAGCCGTCGCTCCTGTGGCAGGGGCGGCTGTGGGCGTAGCCGTCGGCGGGACCGGCGTCGGCGTCGCCGTCGGCGTCGCCGTCGGGTCGGAACCACACGCGGCAAGCACCGCCACTAGTCCGGTGGCGAGGATTAGCCCTGAAAGGAGCCGCCACATCCTGTTTCGCTTTCCCATGACGCCCTCCTGCCCTGAATTCGCCATCAAGTCCGGCGCTGGCCGCTCATGATGGACACCGCTCTCCTGCGTGTCAAGAAGAACACGCTTGCTTTGAAGTCTAATCTCGCTCGTCCTCCAGGAACCACTCGGTTGGCAGTTCCCGCCCCAGACCTGCCGCCTTCGCCAGCTCGTACGTCCGGTAGGCGACCGCGGCGAACTGCAGCCCGGAGCCCGGCACGTTGTAGTAGCAGGTCAACTGGTCATCGCTCGTGCGGCCTGCCGCCTTGCCCGACACCAGGTCGGCAAGGGTCGGGGAGTCGCTGCGGTCCACACCCCGGTAGGAGCTGTCGAAGTGCCCGGCGGGCAACCCCGCGTACTCCTCGTCCTGGCCGACGAAGAACCCCTCGGCGCCGCCATTGTTATGCCGCACGACGACGTCGAACATGTCGACCGACTCTCGCGGCAGTTCCTTTGGCAGAACGGGCGTTACGTGCATGCCGGGCGCCATGTATTGTGGGTGGATGATGGGCTGCGCCGAGTCCGTGCAACCGGCGATGATGTCGGTCCCCTCGGTGACCTGGTCCGGGCTGTCCACCGCGATGACGTTGATGTCCAGCTTGTCGCTCATCTCCGCAGCGTACGACTCCCGGTGTGCCTTTGTGGGGCTGTACACCTTGCAGTAGTCGATCTTGCGCACCTTGGCGAACGCTTCCAGGTACGTCCGCGCCATCCCGCCCGAACCGAACATGCCGACCGACGTGGCATCCTCCCGCGCCATGTAGTTCGCCGCGACCCCGGCGGTGGCGCCGACGCGCATGTGCTGGATGTGGCCGTCGTTCAGGATCGCCAGCGGCTCTCCGTCCCAGACGCTGAACAGCATGATGATGCCGCAGTACTTGCCCGGTTCGACGCAGTACTTGTCGAGCGTCTGGCCGTCTGCCTCCCACGGGTAGTGCATGATGTCCGACTTGAACCGCATCGCGAACACCCCGAGGCGGCGGCTCGCGCCCTGCAGTGTGCCGAACACGTAGTACTTCTCGTCGCCGACCGGCACCCACACGTCCCAGCGGCCTCCGGGAGGAGCCGTGACCGCCTCCTTGTTCGCCAGGTCCTTGTACGCGGTATCCAGGTAGTCGAGGCAGTCGTCCATCGTCAGGACGCGCCGGGCTTCTTCCGTGTTGATGAGCAGAGTCACGAGTCACCTCCTGTAGGCCCCAAGCCCGTCATCCCAGCGTATTCCCCGTCATTCCGGCGTATTCCCTGTCATTCCCGCGCATTCCCCGTCATTCCCGCGCAGGCGGGAATCTCGCCCCTGCGCGGACCTATCCACAGCCGCAGGAGCGCCGAAGAAGCGCGCCCGCTGCTGGACCGGCGGCGCCATCATGCGCTTGCCTCGAACGATGCGCAAGTTCGTCGTGGGTGGGGCAGGGGTACCGGCGAGGTCCAACCCCATGACGTAGAATCAGCCCATGATCATCGACGTCCACGGACACTACACGACCGCCCCGCGCCAGCTGCGCGAATGGCGCGCCCGCCAGATCGAGAGCGCCGGACGACCCTTCACCGAGCCGCTGTCGATCAGCGACGACGAGATACGCGAGACCATCGAGAACGGCCAGCTCAGGCTGCAGCGCGACCGCGGCACGGACGTGGCGCTCTTCTCGCCGACCGCAGGCGGGATGGGGCATCACTTCGGCGACGCTCAAACCAGTATCCAGTGGAGCCGCACCGTCAACGACCTCGTCTACCGCGTCTGCACCATGTTCCCGGACAACTTCATCGGCGTCTGCCAGCTCCCTCAGTCGCCGGGCGTATCGCCGGCGGAGTGCATCGCCGAGCTCGACCGCTGCGTCAACGAGCTCGGGTTCGTCGGCTGCAACCTCAACCCCGATCCGACGGACGGCTACTGGACCGACCCGCCGCTGACCGACCGCTGGTGGTACGACCTCTACGAGCGCATGGTCGTACTGGAAGTCCCCGCGATGGTCCACGTCAGCATGTCGTGCAACCCAAACTTCCATGGCACGGGCGCCCACTACCTGAACGGCGACACCACGGCCTTCATGCAGTTCCTCACCTCGGAACTATTCGCGGACTTCCCGAGTCTGAAGTTCGTCCTCCCCCACGGCGGAGGCGCCGTCCCGTTCCACTGGGGCCGCTACCGGGGCATCGCCCAGGACATGGGCAAGCCGCCCCTCGACGAACTGCTGCTCGGCAACCTCTACTTCGACACCTGCGTCTACCACCAGGAGGGCATCGACTTCCTCGTGAAGGTGATGGGCGCGCCTAACGTCATCTTCGCGTCCGAGATGATCGGCGCTGTGCGCGGCGTCGACGAACGGACAGGCCGCTACTTCGACGACACCAAGCCCTACGTCGACGCTGTCCCCGGCATCACCGAGGCCGAGAAGCGCCGGATATTCGAAGGCAACGCGCTGGAGGCGTACCCCCGCCTGCGGAACAGGCTGGGCCTCGCTCAGGCGTAGGCGTGGTCCCTTCCCCCTCGATGGGGGAAGGTTAGGGATAGTCTGAACAAGTCCGCCTCGTCGTTCCTGCGGAGGCAGGAACCTCGCCCCCTGCCTGTCATGTTGAGCGGAGCCGGAGGCGGAGTCCGCGCTTTAGCGCGCAACATCCTCTCGGAGAACGTTCGCTTGTTCAGAGGTTCCTTAGGATGGGGGTGAACCGGGGATGGGGGCCTGGTCGCCTGCTCCCTCTCCCGATGGCGGGAGAGGGTTGGGGTGAGGGGCTGTACGCGATAGCCTGCACGAAGGTCGAAGGAGGGAACCATGGGCACGATTCGACTACTCTGGCGCGACGCCGACCGCCTGCCGTACCTCTACACCGTGCAGCGCACCGCCGCGGCGTACGGAACGGAGATCGTCCTGGAGCGCCCCGAAGGCCGTGAGTACGCCGAGTTGCTGTTCGACGGCAGGGCGGAGGTGCTCGCGGAGAACTACTGGAACCAGCAGCTCAACCGCGCAAAGGGCATGCCGCTCGTATCCATCGCGGCGGCGGTCACCACCATCAACGAGCGCCTCTACGTGCGCCCCGGCGTAACGAGCCTCGACGCACTGCGCGGCAGACGCATCGCCGTGCGCGACGCCCGCCCGACGAACCTCATCGACCCCCTCTGGCTGCGCCGCGCGGGGCTGACGGAGTTCGAGGTCGAGCTCGCGCCGGACGCGGAGGTGGGCCGTTGGTCGCCCTGGAAGCGCGTCGTGGAAGGAGACTGCGACGCGGCTATCGTCACCAACCTCTTTTCGGACGCTGCGGCGGAGGCGGGCCTCATGCCGCTCGACATCGGCCCCTTCGGCTTCCTGGGTGGTGTCGTCTACACCACGTCCGTCGAACTGCTGGAAAGCCGCGCCGAAGACATGGAGAACCTCGTTCGGGCGGCATTCGATGCTGCGAGGCTGTTCAAGCAGGACAAGCAGGCCGTGCTGGACGTGATGACCTCCATCCCGGACGGCCTGATGAAAGCCCCCGGCGCCTCGATAGCGACGCCTGAAGAGCGCGAGGTTGTTTACGGCCACCTCGCCGCCGAGCTCGCGGACCCGCCGGTGCCGATGCCGGACGCCATAGGCAACTTCTACGACATGGCCGTCGATGAGTACCCGGAGCTGGCAGGCTACAACCCGCTGCAGATGTGGGACCTGCGCATCGCCAGCCGCATCATGGACGAACGCCGCTGACCCGGTTGCGTTGACACGCATCCCGCCGGGGCTATAGTTGCACCATCCCACCGGTTTGCCCGCCGGTGCAGCATCAGCGGAGGTGCGCCATGTCTATCGCCGAGGACAACGAGATCCTGACCCGTGTCGGGCCCGGCACGCCGATGGGCGATCTGTTCCGCCGCTACTGGATACCGGCGCTGCTCTCCGAGGAGCTGCCGGAGCCGGACTGCGCTCCGGTGCGCGTCAAGCTCCTCAACGAGGACCTCGTCGCCTTCCGCGACAGCAACGGCAGGGTGGGGCTGCTCGGCGAGTACTGCTCGCACCGCCGGGCGTCGCTCTTCTACGGACGTGTGGAGAACTGCAGCATCACGTGCATCTATCACGGCTGGCAGTACGACGTGAAAGGCACGGTGCTGGACATCCCCGCCGAGCCGGAGACCAGCCGGCTGAAGGACACCATCCGGCACACGTCCTACCCGTGCGAGGAGCGCAACGGCGTCGTGCTCACCTACATGGGGCCGAAGGAGAAGACGCCCCTCGTGCCCAACCTCCCGTGGTTCACCCTCCCGCGCGACCACGTCGTCGTCGGCAGCAAGCTTTTCCTGGAGTGCAACTGGCTCCAGGCCCTTGAGGGCGACAACGACAGCATCCACTCCGCGTACCTCCACCGGCGCATATCCGGCGAGGACAACCCCATGGCCCAGGCGCGCCGGCGCCCCGCCCGCGTCTCCATCGACAGGCTGCCCTGGGGCGTCCGAGCAGCGACCATCTACCCCTACGACGACACGCAGGAGATGGTGCGCACCAACACCTTCCTCATGCCCTGCATCGGCAACACGCCGCGCGGCGACTCCCCCAACGGCTACAACGAGGCCGTCCACACCATCTACCAGGTGCCCGCCGACGACTACACCAACTGGCGCTACGACTTCGAGGTCTGGTGGGACAAGAGCGTCGACGACTCGTACGCTCAGAGCGACCGCGCCGAGGTGGGGCCCGACTTCATGAGCTACTACACCCGCGCCAACAACTACCAGCTCAGCCGCGAGGAGCAGAAGTCGGGCGACTACTGGTGCGGGGTCGCCGCTCGCAACCACACGCAGGACAAGATGGTGACCGAGAGCATGGGCGCCATCAGCGACAGGACCCAGGAGAACCTCGGCGCCAGCGACATGCACATCATCGCCATGCGCCGCTTCATGCTCGAGGCCGTCCGCACCATGGCGGAAGGCGGCGACCCCCCCGGCCTCGCCTGGATCCCCGAAGAGAACCAGTTCCACGACTACCCCTACATGATCACCTCGGTCCTCCCCACCGGCGCCGATTGGAAGGAGTGCCTCCCCAAGGTGTGACGAGACCTCGGCTGGCCTGGTGTAGGGGCATCCCTTGTGGGTGCCCTTCGGGGTGCCTCCCTCCATACAAAGGAAACCCTGCGCACAACCGTCGGTGAGCCGCCGCCCCGCCTGCCCGCTCCCTTCCCCCTCGACGGGGGAAGGCCAGGCTGAGGGTGAACCGCCTACCCCGACTCCCGGCTGGGCCCGACGCGCACGTCCCTGAGGTTCGGGTCGCTGGCGGCAACGTGCAGCAGTTGCAGCGGCTCCGTCCCCGAACTCTCGAACCAGTACTTGAAGCCGTGGGGCATGACGACCCCTTCCTGCGCCCCCAACTCGGCGAGCAGGACGTCGCCCTCGCCGTAGAACTTCGCGGCGCCCTGAATCACCATGAAGAACCCGTCGCTCACCGTGTGGCTGTGCAGCTTGTTCTCGCCGCCTTCTTTCACGAGCTGCATGTCCGCCCACAGCCTGTCCGTCTGGCAGAGGGGCGTCAGATTCTTCGCCCGGTCGTTCTCCGGACGCTGGTAGCTGAACCGTTGTGGCTCCATGCGCTTCGACCTCCCTCTCTGCTGTGCCGGGAGTGGCGGAGGCGTCACAGCCCGGCGATGTTGCCCTTGGGAGGACCTAGGCTTTCACAGCCTGTGGAACGGCAACGTCGACCTCGACCATCTGGAAGGTCGTCGAGATTGAAGGGATAGGGTCGCCGTACTCGGCGTAGCTCTTGAGGGCGGATTCTCCGAGCGCTTGACTGTGGTATGCGATAGCCTCGTCGATGGATCTCTTGGGCTCAGGAAGCGGCTCGCCCTGCTCCAGCAGGTCCTCGATGTGGGACGTCAGGGCCTCCCGAATCATCTCCTGCATCTCGTCCCATGTCTTGCCGGTGCTGATGCAGCCGGGCACGTCCGGCGCGTAAGCGCCGTAGTTGTTTGGGGTCTGCTCGAAGACTACCGCGTATCTCAGCTTCATCGGTTCCTCCTGCGAAGCCCCGCTTGTTCCTGGATTCCGATCCACGTTCCTGGCGGCAGATCCTCTCCCGGGTGGCCGGCGATAGTCACTGTTCCTGGCTTCTCAGGATGATGGAAGTGCCTGTGGCTACCCCGCGTCCTCACATGGTACCACCCGTCACGCTCCACGAGTCGGATGGCATCTCTAACCTTCGGCATATTTCGATTCCGTCATGTTGAACTTCGACGGTGACCGCCGCGCCTACAGCCCGGTGATGTTCCCCTTGCTGTCCACGTCCAGCGCGCGGGGGGTGCCGGGCAGGCCGGGCATCGTGACGATGTTGCCCGCGATGGGGTACACGAATCCCGCGCCGGTCGACGCACGAACGTCCGATATCTCGAAGGTGTAGTTCGTGGGCCGGTTCTTCAGCGACGGATCGTGCGAGATGGAGAGCGGCGTCTTCGCCATGCAGATGGGGAACCCACCGAGCCCCTGCTCCTCGAATCGTTCGAGCTGCCGCGACGCCGGCGCGCTCCAGCGCACGTCCGACGCGCCGTACACCGTCTCTGCGAGCACACGCACCTTCTCGCGCAGCGGAGCGTCGAGCGGGTACAGCCACCTGGCGCGTGCGGGTCCGGCCTCCGACGTGCGTACGACCGCCTCCGCGAGCTCGACCGCGCCCTCGCCGCCATCCTCGAAGCCGCTGCAGACGACCGCCTGCGACGCTCCCGCCTCGATGGCCGCGTCCTGCATCACCACCGTCTCCTCTGGCGTGTCGGACGGGAAGTGGTTGATGGCAACCACGACCGGCAGGCCGAGCTTGCGCACGACGCCGACGAGGTGCTGGAGGTTCGCGCAACCGATGCGCACGGAGAGCGGGTCGGGGTAGTCCAGGTCCTTGATCGCGACGCCCCCGTGGTGCTTCATCGCCCGCACGGTGCCGACGAGCACCGCCGCGCTCGGGCGCAGGCCGCTCGTGCGGCACTTGATGTGCATGAACTTCTCGAAGCCGAGGTCCGCGCCGAACCCAGCCTCCGTCACGACGTAGTCCGCGTAGCCGAGCGCCAGTCGGTCCGCGACGACCGAACTGCAGCCGTGCGCGATGTTGCCGAACGGTCCGGTGTGGACGAACGACGGCTGCCCCTCCGTGGTCTGCACCATGTTCGGGAGGATGGCGTGCCGCAGCAGCGCCATGAGCGAGCCGACCGCTCCCACGTCCTCCGCCGTGACGCGCGCCCCGCCGCTGCCTGTTGCAACCGTGATCCTGCCGAGCCGGGCGCGCAGGTCGTCCAGCCCGGACGAGAGCGCGAGCACGGCCATGATTTCGGACGCGGTCACGATGTCGAACCCGGTCTCGCGCAGCGGGGCGTTCGCCGAGCCGCCGAGGCCGGAGACGATGCTGCGCAGCGCCCGGTCCTCGATGTCGACCACGCGCCGCCAGGTGATGTCGGACGGCTTCGTGCCGGGGATGCGCCCGCGGTAGATGACGTTCTCCGCGAGCGCCCCGAGCAGGTTGTGCGCCGATGAGACCGCGTGGGCGTCGCCGGTGAAGTGGACGTTGATCTCGTCCTCCGGGATGACGCGAGCCCTGCCGCCGCCCGTGCCGCCGCCCTTGATGCCGAATATCGGCCCGAGCGACGGCTCCCGAAGCGTCGTCACGACGTTCTTGCCGATCATCCCCAGCCCCTGCGTGAGCCCAACGCACGTGGTCGTCTTGCCCTCGCCCGCGGGCGTGGGGTTCACGCCCGTAACGACGATGAGCTTGCCCTTCTGCTCCGGCCGCATCGCGTCCAGCGACACCTTCGCTTTCGTGTCGCCGAAGGGGATGAGGTGCTTCGGAGCGATGCCAAGGCTCCGCGCCACCTCTCCTATGGGTCGTAGTTCATCCATTCGTTTACCCGTCGTTCTTCGCCTTTCCAGTCGTTCCTGCGGAGGCAGGAACCTCGCAGCCCGTCCGGTGGGGCAGCGGGGTGCCTGATCCCCTCTCCCTGCAAGGGGAGAGAGTTAGAGCCTGCCCCGCACTCGATGCGGGGGTGAGGGTACCCCGGCGTGGGGCAGGGAGCCTTCCGAGCGCAGCGCAGCGGAGTCGAGGAATCTCTCGTGCGCCTGCTCCCTTCCCCCTCGATGGGGGAAGGCTAGGTTGGGGGTGAACCCGGTTTGGGGCCGTACACCTTGTCATTCCGAGCGCAGCGCAGCGGAGTCGAGGAATCTCTCGGGCAGGCGTCCGCATACGCCCACGTCCCCCGAGAGGATGCTGCGCGCTGAGAGCGCGGGCTGCGCTCAGCATGACACCCTGTGCGCGCCCTCTACGCATCCTGCAACGCCTCGTACACCTTCTCCGCGGTGGCCGGCAGGTCGCGCACGCGCACCCCGCAGGCGTCGGCGATGGCGTTCGCGATGGCCGCCGCGGTCGGCGCGTTGGGGCTCTCGCCGATGGCCTTGATGTTGTACGGGCCGACTCCCTGGCCCGGCGTGTCGAGCACGACCGTCGTCAGCTCGGGAATGTCGGCGATGTTCGGTATCTTGTAGTCCGCGAACGAGAGCGTGGAGATGAAGCCGTTCTCCCGCACCAGCTCCTCTTGTAGCCCGAAGCCGATGCCCATCATGGCGCCGCCGTTGATCTGCCCCTGGTGGCCGATGGGGTTGATGATGGTGCCGGTGTCGTGGACGGTCGTCAGCTTCGTCAGCCGTATCTGGCCCGTCTCCGCGTCGACCTCGACCTCGGCGATCTGCGCGCAGTAGCCGGTGACCGGGTTCTCGTAGCCGCCGGAGGCGACGCCGCGCCCGACGACGGGCGTTCCCACGCGGGCGATGAGATTGCTCCACGGCTGCGACTCGCCGGTGTCCGTCCGCACGAGCATCTGACCCTGCACGACGAGCTTCTCCTCCGGCCAGTTCTGCAGCTCCGCCGCGAGCTTGAACAGCTCTTCCTGCGCCTGCCCGACGGCCTCGTGCGTGGCGACCGTGCCGAGGTTCGTGACGCGGCTGCCGCCCACGCCCTGGTCGTTGTCGAACAGGCCCGTGTCGGCGACGACCATCCGCACGGCGTCGGCGGGGAGGCCGAGGTCCTCGGCCACGACCTGCTGCAGCACCGTGTACGCGCCCGCGCCCTGCTCGAAGAGGGGAGTGGTGATGAGCACGGAGCCGTCCGCCTCCATCGACACCTGCGAGTTGATGCGTCCGCCGCCCGGCGGGCGCTCCCCGACCGAGACCCCGCGGCCAACGCCGGACGCTTTCGGCGCGTTGTAGCCCGAGGCCTCGACCGCAACTTCGAGCGCCTCGGCCGCGCGGTTCTCGACGAACACGTCGCCGAGCGCGGTCGGCTCGCCGTCCTCCACGAGGTTCATCAGGCGGAACTGCACGGGGTCCATGCCGAGCGCATCGGCGACCTCGTCGATGTGCGATTCGAGGGCGAACACGGCCTGCGGCTCGCCCGGCCCGCGCATGTGGCCGCACGGCGTGTTGTGCGTGTAGACCATGTCCTCAACCACGCGCGCGTTTTCCGTTCGGTAAGGTCCGCCCGCCGCCTTCGCGCCGCCGAGGTGCCCGGCTGGCTTGAAACCAGCATACGCCCCGCTGTCGAACACGATGGACACGTCGTGCGCGGTGATGGAACCGTCCTTCTTGACGCCGGTGCGCATCCGCAGCTTGGAGTAGTGGCGCGGGTTCGCGGCCAGGAACTCCTCCGCGTAGTCGAACACCATCCGCACCGGACGGTTTCCCGCCGCCTTGGACAGCAGGTAGCCGAGCGCGACGTTCATCGGCGAGCCCTTCCCGCCGAAGTCCCCGCCTATGGTGACGGGGTGGAAGACGATGCTCTCCGGCTCGACGCCCAGCGGCCCCGAGATCTGCGTCCGCACCGCGTACGGCGCCTTGCCCGGCGTCCACACCTCCGCCGTGCCGTCCGGGTTGACGCGCACCGTGGCGTTGTGCGCCTCCATGTACGTCTGGTGCTGCGACGGCGTCGTGTACGTGTTCTCGACCACGAGGTCGGCCTGCTGCAGGCCCGCCTCCACGTCGCCCTTGCTCCACTCGAAGTGGACGACGACGTTCGTAGGCTCGTTCACCTCGTACAGCAGGCCCTTGAAGCCGTGCATGTCCGGGTTCACGAGTATCTCGTTCTTCATCGCCTCCTCGGGGTCCGTGACCGCAGGAAGCTCCTCGTAGTCGACGTCGATGAGTTCGAGCGCCCGCTGCGCGATCTCCTCGTCGTCCGCAACGACCGCCGCGACCTGCTCGCCCACGAATCGCACCTCGCCCTGCGCCAGCACGGGCACGTCGACGATGCGCCGTCCCCAGCGCATGTTGTCTGGGATGTCGTCGCCCGTGAGCACCGCGTGGACTCCGGGCAGCGCCTGCGCCTCGGAGGCGTCGATGCCGCGTATGCGTGCGTGCGGGAAGGGGCTGCGCAGGGTCTTCGCCCAGAGCGTGCCCGGTATCTCGAAGTCAGCGCCGTAGTTGGCCGAGCCGGTTACCTTGTCGCGCCCGTCGATGCGGGGTACCGGTGTGCCGACGACGCGTGGTGCGGTGGTCATATGCTCTCTCTCCTGCCGTAGTGGTGTGCGATTACGTGCTCTCTGTTGGGAGGTGTTCTCTCCCGCCATTTGTGGCGTATGGCGGCGCGTAGCATAGCAAACCCCGCGCCCCCTTTCTTCTGTCGTTCCTGTGAGAAAGGCGTCCGTCGTTCCTGCGCAGGCAGGAACCTCGCCTGGCGTAGGGGCGGTTGGCGAACCGCCCCCGCGTCCCGTCCTCGTCCGTCGTTCCTGCGAAGGCAGGAACCTCGCAGCCCCCCACCCGTCCTTCCCGCGAAAGCGGGAATCCCCCTCACCTCTCCCCGCAAGGGAGAGGTCGACGTGCTTGCGCGGCGGGTGAGGGCACGGGGCGCTGGCGAGGTGGCGCGGTGCCCGGTGTAGGGGCGTCCCTTGTGGGCGCCCCGCATCCCCGCGCGGAGCGCCCGCCGTAGTACACTCCCCGCCCATCCCCGACAAGGAGCGAACCAGTATGCGGATCGAACTCACCAGCATCCACGTAGACGACCAGGACAAGGCGCTGGCGTTCTATACCAACGTGCTGGGCTTCGTGAAGAAGGACGACTTCCCCGTGGGGGAATTCAAGTATCTGACGGTCGTCTCGCCGGAAGCGCCGGACGGCGCAGAGCTCCTCCTGGAGCCGAACGACAACCCTGCCGCGCAGGCGTACCAGCAGGCGATATTCGAACAAGGCATCCCGCACGCGGCCTTCGCCGTCGACGACATCCAGGCCGAGTACGAACGCCTTGAGGCGCTGGGCGTCGTGTTCTCGATGAAGCCCATAGACGCCGCAGGCGGCGCGCAGGCCCTGTTCGACGACACGTGCGGCAACCGCATATTGCTCTACGAGTTGATCAAGGCCGGGTAGGGAACGCACAGCACCAGATAGGAGGCACGGCATGTCAGTCGAAGGAAAGGTCGTCGTCGTAACTGGCGGCGCGAAGGGCATCGGCCGTTGGGTGGCCAGGACGTTCGCGAAAGAGGGCGCGCGGCTCGCCATCGCCGACGTCGCTCCGATGGAGACGGTGATGGGCGAGGTGCGCACCCTCGGCGCGGAGGCGCTCGCCGTGCGCACCGACGTCTGCGTCGAGGACGAGGTGCGCTCGCTGATGGACCGGGTCTACCGCCAGTACGGGCGCATCGACGTGCTCATCAACGACGCCGCCATCGTGACGCACTTCCACGAGGGCGCGCCGCGCTGGCCCCGCATCCGCGACATGGACGAGTCCTTCTTCGACCGCGTGATGCGCACGAACCTCGGCGGCACGTTCCTCTGCACGAAGCACGTGCTTCCGTACATGGAGTCGCTCAACGCCGGGCACGTCATCCACTTCGGGCAGGGCACGCTCCGCGTTCGGCAGGACGCCCCGCCGAACATCGGCACGTGCGTCTACGGAGTCTCGAAGCTGTCGATCCGGGCGTTCGCCAAGTTCGTCGCCGAGGAGGAGCGGGAGTTCAACATCTGCGTGCTCAGCATGGGGCCGGGCAGCGGCGGAGGAGACGAACGAGCGCGCGAGACTGGCGCAGGCATCCCTGGCGGTGGCGGCGGCATCGTCACCGAGGACAGCCCCCAGTGGGCCCGCGAGAGCCCGCGACCGGCGCAGGTGGACTCGGTCGGCGACCGCTACGTCCTCGCCGCCCAGGCGTCCATGGACTTCTCCGGCCACCAGGTCACCGTCCGAGACGGCGCCCTCGCCATCGTGGAGGACTAGCGCGAGTGTCATCCCGAGCGAAGCCGAGGGATCTCTCAGGTTGCCTGTTGTAGGGGCGGTTCGCGAACCGCCCCCGCGTCCCGTACTCACCCGTCGTTCCTGCGAAGGCAGGAACCCCGCAGCCCCTCGCCCGTCATTCCTGCGAAGGCAGGAACCCCGCAGTCCCTCGCCCGTCATTCCTGCGAAGGCAGGAACCCCGCAGCCCCTTTCCCGTCTTTCCCGCGAAAGCGGGAATCCAGCGTGACCGTCAGGCCACGCGGTGCGCGGTGGCCGGTGTAGGGGCATCCCTTGTGGGTGCCCTGCCCCGCGCTTGAGCGCGCCCCTTCCCCCTTGATGGGGGAAGGCTAGAAAGGGGGTGCCCTGCCTCCCCGCTCCGACCTACCCCCGCCCAAGAATCACCCCCGCCTCATCCTCCGGCACCCCGAACTGCCGCAGCACGTCCTCGGTGTGCTGGCCGAGCGTAGGCGCGGGCAGTCGCACCTGCCCCGGCGTCGCCGACATCTTGACCGGGATGCCGAGGTTGTTGATGACCCCCGCGACCGGGTGCTCCAGCGGCGCCACCATCCCCCGCGCGATGACGTGCTCGTTGGCGAAGACTTCGTCCATGCCGTAGATCGGCCCCGCAGGGACGCCCGCGGCCTCGAACACGGCCAGCCACTCGCCGGACGTGCGCGTGCGCGTCGTGCGCTGTATCTCCTCGGCGAGCGCCTCGTAGTTGCGGACGCGGTCCGGGTTCGCTGTGAAGCGGGAGTCGGTCAGCAGGTCGGGACGTTCCAGCGCCGCGCAGAGACGCTCATAGTTCGCCTGGTTCGCCACACCGATGTTGAAGTAGCCGTCGGCGCTCTCCATAGCCTGGTACGGGGCGACGAGCCGGTGCGCCGACCCCTTGGGGCCGGGCACGACGCCGGAGCCCCAGTACTCGGCGGCCTCCCAGACGGTGAGGGCGACGGCAGCCTCGAGCAGCGAGGTGTCGATCACCTGCCCCTCGCCGGTCTTGAGCCGGTGGATGTATGCGGCGAGCACGCCGTTGGCCGCGAACAGCCCGGCGCTCAGGTCGGCGAGCGGGATGCTCACTTTCACCGGCGGCGAGTCCGGGTAGCCGGTCACGCTCATCATGCCGGACATGCCCTGCGCCAACAGG
>DAOUHT010000087.1:0-3734 GCA_034428375.1 Dehalococcoidia bacterium
GCTGCACCCGCCTCCACCAGCGCGCGGATGGCGTTTCGCACCCACGGTCCTAGGGTTGCTGTGAGCGATGCCGTCCGATGCTGCCCGGGGTTCGCGCGGAGATATGCGAGGAGGCGCTGCGCCCCTTTCGGCAGCCGCTCTTCGATACCAGGAGGCTGGTCGGCTATCGCTTGCACGTAGGTCTGGGCACTGCCGCGCATGCCCGGCGGCAGCATGGGAGCGAGCGCGTCGAAGGCGGGCGCCCGGTAGTAGTCGGCAAGCCAGCGCCCCAGTTCAAGGCGTTGTGGAGCCAGGAGCGGTTGTTCCTCCACGAGCGAGGCGATGGGACGGGTGTAGTCCACGTTCGGCGTTTCACGCAGGCCGGTGACGACGCCGTGCAGCGTGCGAGGGCCGAACGGCACACGGACGAGGTGCCCGGGTTCTGCCTGCAAGTGGGGAGGCACGGAGTACGTGAACGTGTCGCCGGGCTTGCCAGTGCGCGCATCGACCACCACTTCCGCGTAACGGGGCTCGTTGGGCCCCTCATGCGGAGGAGTATCCGGCACGGCGCCCGCCGTTGTGGTCACGTTCGGTACCTCAGCGCGAGTGTAGCAATCGCACTTGCAGCGTAACCCTCAACGAGTGCACCGCGTAAGCGCAGGATGTCGCGCTACCTGCGCCGTCGTCGCGGGGTAGGGCGTCCGCCGCGCCGGGGCTGTGGGTCAGGCGATGTGTCGTCCTCGCCGGACTGCGGCTCTTCCGCAGTGGTGGGAGGCTGTGCGTTCTCCTGCTGTAACGCTTGCTCGCGGAACTGCGCCCTCCGCAAACGGATGAGCACCCCTGCCATGCCCAGTTGGATGGTTGCGAACATGAGCCACGAAAGAATCCCATTTCCATAAACAACGATGCTGAACGAGCCTTCTTGAATCGGGTACTGCCAACTGGCGAGCAGGCCGTGCGCGAGTGTCAGCCCCACGATCCAGAGTGCCGTCCCCATCGCCGATTCGTCCGCCGCCTCCACCAGCCTGCGCGCGAGCCAGACCATCAGCACCAGTTCGGCGACAGCGAGTAGGGCAGCAGCTAATGTGAACAGGCTGGCGTTCGTAGTGACCGCGTCCTCGACCTCAAAGATGGGGAAGCGCGCTGCCCTAGTGAAGACGAAGAACGAGATGAAGGCGATGGCGATGGCGCCACCGTGGGCCGCTATCGCCGTCGTGATGCCGAGCACGATGAGGAAGATGAGGCCGTAGGCGATGATGAGTGCGAGTTGGGTGAGCTGTTCCGGTGCTCCGCCTGCCATCAGTCCCGTGGCCAGCAGGATGATGGCGCCCTGTCCGGCAGGGAGCCAAGTGATCATGGAGAGCGGCAGCTTCTTCCGGAGGGCATAGGAGGAGGCGCCGACCGTAAGCACCAACAGGAGGAAGCTCAGTGGCGTGAGCGTGCCGAGCACGCCGGGGAGGTCGAGCGCCCGCCACGGCCAGGCCACGAGAGACGACAGAAGCAGCAGCGCGTACGGGAAGCCGAGCGTGAGCAGCAGTTTGCGCCTGTCCGCCAGGCGCATCTCCGGCGCAGGCAGCGCGGTCATGGCGCGCTAGGAGCGGGAACGGCGGCGACCGTCTCCGCGCCCTCCACGGGCAGGTCGCGGCGCCTCGCCGGTGGTGATGATGACAACCCGGCGGTCCGAACCCTCTCCTTCGCTCTGGGTCTCGACGCCCTGGTAGTCCGCGAGCGTGAAGTGGATCACCCTGCGGTCGGCCGGCGACATCGGGTCGAGCTCGACGGACCTGCCGCTGGAGATGGCTCGCTGGGCCATGCGCCGTGCCAGCGCTGCCAGCTGCCGGGTTCGCCGCTCGCGGTACTGCTCGACGTCCAGCACGATGCCGGTGGAGCGGCCTTCGCCTCTCCCGAGCGAGAGGTTCACGAGGAACTGAAAGGCTCGGAGGGTTTCGCCGCGGTGACCGATGAGCAGACCGGCGTCGTTGCCCTGGATGTCGATGATGGGCATCTCTTCGCCGCCGCCGGAGCTGCGGATGGTCGCCACCGCCTCCACGTCCATCCAGTCGAGGAAGCGCTCCACGATGCCGAGCGCGACAGCGGCGGAACCGTCTCCGTCGGTGATGCGCCGGACGCGGACCCTGGCATCCTCTGAGCCGATGCCGAGGATACCGCTGCGCCCCTGACTAATGACGTCGATTTCGATTTCGTCGCGACCGACGCCGAGCTCCAGCGTTGCGAGCTCGATTGCCTCCTCGACTGTCTTCGCTGACCGGACGAGGCTCTGGTCCTCCATCGCCTTCCTCCTTGTCCGGTATGGCGGCGCTCAGCGTGGGGCCGAGTTTCGGCGTCCCACTCCCGGCCTTCTCGCTCTGCGGGAAGAGGCCACCCCAACCGGTTACGAAATACTGCATCACGATGCCGATGAGCGTTGAGGCTACCCAGTAGATGACGAGACCGATGGGGAAGAAGAGGCTGAACATCCCGAACATCACCGGGAACATGAACAGCATCATCCGCTGGGTGCTCTGCTGGGCCGGGTCTGCCGAGGCGACCTGGCTCATCTTCTGTTGAACGAACATGCTGAGGCCGGAGAGCGCCACAAGGGTGTAGCCGAGGATGCTGCCGACGCGCATCGGCTCCAGCGCAAGGTCCATCCCCAGGAAGTCGCGGTCCACAGGAACTGCGGTGTCCAGGAACGGCAGCCAGCTGTAGAGCTTGCCGGAGAGCCCGGCCAGGTTCTCCGGGGTGAAGGGCAGGACGCCGTTGATCGCCCAGAAGAGGCCGATGAAGATGGGCATCTGTATCACCAGCGGGCCGAGGCAGCCCACGGGGTTGACCCCCATCTCCTTGTAGAGCTTCATCACTTCCTGACCGCGTAGTTGGGGGTTGTTCTTGTACTTCTCGTTGATCTCCTTGACGCGCGGCTGCAGCCCCTGGAGTTTCCGCGTCTGCCGCAGTTGGCGCACCACCAGCGGGTACGTCAGCGCCCGCATGATGATGGTGAACGCGATGATGGAGAGGCCAAGGTTGGAGCCCAGCCAGACGTAGAGCACGAGCAGGCTGTTGGTCATCGGCTTGGTGATGACCTCGTTCCAGAGCAGTGACAGCAGTTCCATAGCTCAGCCGCCTACTTCACGTCTTCCAGGTTGCGTTCCCATGCCAGTTGCTTCGTGTCCAGGTCGACAGCCGTGACCGTCTCGTCCAGCGAGTGCAGGAACACGACGCGCCCCTCGGCGGTGAGCGGCGCGCGTACGTCGTTCCCCACCCGGCGGTCCCATCTGCGGCTGCCGCTCTGCGCGTCGAGCACCACCATGATGCCGGAATCCGACGCGTACACCAGTTCATCGCCCGCCAGCACGGGGGACGCCAGTACGGGTTCTCCCTCGTCGTTGCCAGGGTAGGTCCAGATGACGCGCCCGGCTGTGCTGTCGTAGGCGTAGATGTTGCCGTCCATGTTGGGGATGTACAGCACCCTCCCGTCCGTCACCGCGGCGCCCCAGAACCAGCCAAGCGCCTCATCGAACAGCTTCTCCGACGCGCCTGTGGCGAGGTTCACGCGGTAGAAGGCGCGGTCGAACGCACCGAGGTAAAGGTAACCCCCCGCCAGCACGGGCGGCGCGACGATTGCTCCGCCCAATTCAGCAGGCCTGTCCCATACGAGCCTGCAGTCAGCTATGGAGACCGCGTGAACCCGCTTGCTCAGGTCGCCGAAATAGGCGATCCCGTTGTGGATGACGGGTGTCGTCCAGAGCTGTCCC
>DAOUHT010000088.1:0-9540 GCA_034428375.1 Dehalococcoidia bacterium
GCCGACCCCACCCTCTACCGTCAGGCGTGGCGCAGGTTCCCGACCGGCGTGAGCGTCGTGACCACACGCTCGCCCGACGGCGCGCCCTACGCCACGACCGCGAACGCGCTGCTCTCCGTGTCGCTCGACCCACCGCTGCTGCTGCTGAGCGTCGCGACAGGCGGAAACACATGCGACTACCTCCGTCGCCAGGGATGCTTCGGGGTGAACTTCTTGCGCGGGGATCAGGCGGAGGTGGCGAACTTCTACGGTCGAGCCGCACCTGAGGAGCGCCGGACGCTGCCCGAGGCGCACACGATGCACGAGAGCGGCGTCGCGCTGCTAGACGAGGCGCTCGTAAGCATGGTCTGCCACATCGAGCAGCAGGTGGAGGCGGGCGACCACACGCTGTTCGTCGCGGCAGTCGAGCACGTGGAGGTTCGGGAAGGCGGCGCGCTCCTCTTCCACGAAGGGCAGTACGGCAGCGCAGGGTAGGAGTTCCCAGCCAGCATCGCTTGACGGCAGGGCCTTGATGTGATTAGCTAAGCTTAGTCCGACTAAGGAGCATTCGGCATGCAGGTCAACATGCACGAAGCCAAATCCCAACTCTCGCGCCTCGGTGAACTCGCCTGCCAGGGCCAGCGTGTCATCATCGCCAAGGCCGGCAAGCCTTACTTGGAACTGCTCCCCTATGAGGAGAAAAAACGCGAGCCGCGCAAACTGGGTATCTTGAAAGAGCAGGGCTGGCCTGAGCCAAACTGGGACCTGCTCGAGTGGGCAGACGAGGAGATCGAGGAGATGTTCTACAAGGACGACCCTGACGATCCGCTCTTCCAATGAGGCTGCTACTCGATTCGCACGTACTGCTCTGGTTCTTATGGCAGAGCCCGCTGCTCGGCGCACGTGCCGCCGCCGCTATTGCTGATCCTGACAACGAAGTCTTCGTCAGCGCTGCGAGCATCTGGGAGGTCGCGCTGAAGCGGGCCAAGTCCTTGTTGGATGCCCCGGAAGGCCTGGCTGGCGTGGTGGAACAAGCCGGCTTCACGCCTTTGCCCTTGTCCCTGTTCCACGCGGAGCAGGCGGCAATGCTGCCTATGCATCACCGCGACCCATTCGACCGGATGTTGGTAGCGCAGGCACAGGCGGAGGGGTTGACCCTCGTGACGCGGGACGCCCACATCTGGCGCTACGGTATTCGCACGGTGGCGCCCGACCAGTAGTAGCGGCTCGTCGCGCTACATGTCCCAGTACGCGAAGCCCATCCCGCACGGCGACGCGAAGACCGGCACATAGTCCAGTACCACGCCCGCCTTGCCATCAGCGACACCCGCTGCAGCCACCCAGTTCCGCGTCTCACCCGTGCCGCTCCCGATGCCGGTGTACATCCCCGTGCCGCCATCGACCCAGCGCGCTGTCTTCGGGCCGTAGTCCGCCGGAGGCGTTGCGCCTTCCGCGTCGAACGCTTCCGCCATCCCCTTGGCATCGCCGGTGGGGATGTAGGAGAGGATTCGCTCATCGAACTCCGTGTTGAGCCACGAGGTGGGGCTGCCCGGCGTGTGCCACAGTCCGCCCGAGCCGAGGACGGCCACGCGCAGGTCCAGCGGCGACGCCTCAATCACTTCCCTCACTGCCCTGCCGAGGCGGTAGCAGCGGTTGGCCGACGGCTGCGGCCCGAAGTAGCAGTTCAGGAAGAACGGGATCATCGGGATGTCGAAGTCGGGGACGATGCGGGTGAAGGGACGCATGAAGGCGTGCCCCATGCCGTGCTCTTTGTTCGGCACCTCGAAGCTGAACGAGATGTCGAAGTCGCGGTGGGTCAGCCCGACCGCGAGTTCCTGTGCGAGTTGCGGGTTGCTCTGCACCTTCACCCACGTCTCGGACGTCTTCTCGCGCCAGCCCCGCTGCTCGCCGGGGATGAAGCCTGTCCGCGCGCTCGTGCGGTAGCCCTCGAACTCGTCACCGACGAAGATACCGAACGCCGGGAAGTTGTCCAGCCCAAAGAGCTCCTGCTGGTCGTCACCGAAGACGAGGATGACGTCCGGTTTGGCTTCCTCCATCTTCTGGCGCAGCGCCTCGAACGCATCCATGCAGCGCTTGTGCTGAGCGGCGTTCTCGTCCTCGGACATGACCGGGTTGTCGGTCAGCGGCGGACGGGCGGCCCGCACCTGGTTCCACAGGTGCGGCTCCATGAAGAGGAAAGGTGAGTGTGAGCAGGCCTCGACGAGCACGATCTCTGCCATTGGTGGCCTCCTTGATGCCGTCCTTGCGAGAGACGGCGGACGCGATGCGGCTACTTTACTCCACAACGGCACATTGTGGCGGAGGGAGTGGGATTCGAACCCACGGTACCGTCGCCGGCACAGCGGTTTTCAAGACCGCCGCAATCGTCCACTCTGCCATCCCTCCGTGCAGCGTAATGGTAGCACTGCCGGATGGCGGAACGCCTGCCTTGCCTCCCGTCCGGCCTGCTAAACTCCCGCGCAGACTCCCGCCGAGGTTGTGCATTGCCACCTGAACTGTCCGGACGGCTCGACTTCTGGAACATCGGCTATCCGCTGGGCGCGTTCGTCTACCTCACCGCCCCCATCGCGCTGGCCGCCATCGCGTGGGCGCTCTGGCAGCGCTCGCGCTACTGGCGGCTCGGCAAGCCGAACCCGGACGCCGGGCCGTGGCGCACCCGGCTTGCCGGCGGACTCCGCACGCTGCTCATCGACTCCGCGGGGCACCGCCGTTTCGTGCGGAACGAGCGCTACCCCGGCGCGATGCACTTCCTGATATTCTGGGGCATCGTCATCCTGTTCATCGCCACGTCGCTCGATGCCGTGGAGTTCAATTCGGAGCAGTACTTCGGCTGGCACCTGCCGACCCGCAACATCGGGCTGCAGCTCGAACTGATATGGGACATCGGCGGCGTCATGCTCATCGCGGGTATCGCCCTCGCCGCGTGGCGTCGGTACGTCGTCCGTCCACCACGGCTGAATACGATGCTGGAGAACAACGTGCTGCTCGCCCTGCTGCTGGCAAGCGCCCTCTCCGGTTTCGTCCTGCAATCGCTCCGCATGGCGGCGACGGAGCTGGAGCCGGCGAGCGACCTCTACAGCGTGGCGTCGGCGTACTGGTCGCCGTTCTCCTACGTCATCGCGGTGGGCATCCGAGGCGTGGGGTTCACGGTTTACGCGATGGAGGTCTCACACTTCGTGCTCTGGTGGGCGCACGCGGGGCTGATGTCCGCGACGTTTGTCTACGCAGCGTGGCGGTTCGGGCCGCTCATGCACATCTTCATCAGCCCGCTCAACCTCGTGATGCGCTCGTCAGTCATGCGGCCCAAGGGGGCACTGCGGCCGATGGGCGACCTCGATACGCTGGAGGTGTTCGGGGCGCGGGAGATCACGCAACTCACATCGAAGCAGTTGCTGGACTATGACGCCTGCACGAACTGCGGGCGATGCCAGGACCAGTGCCCCGCGTGGCGCAGCGGGAAGCCGCTCTCCCCACGGAAGCTGGTGCAGGACGCGAAGGCCTACATGGAGACACGCGCGCCGGTGCTGCTGGCGCTGGGGCCGGACGCCGAGCCTCCCCCACCGGAAGCGGACCTCGTGCACGGGGCGATATCGACCGACGTGCTCTGGTCGTGCACGACGTGCCGGGCGTGCATGGAGGCGTGCCCCGCGTTCGTCGAACACATCGACTCCATAGTGGACATGCGGCGGTTCCTCGCGATGGAGGAGGCCGACATGCCGGAGGGCGCGATGAACGCGCTCACCTCGATGGAGCAGCGGGGGCACCCGTGGCGCGGAACGCAGGCGACCCGCACCGACTGGATGGACGGGGCGGACGCAGTCGCTATGAGCGACGACCCGGAGCACGACGTGCTGCTGTGGGTCGGTTGCACGTCGGCGCTGGACGGGCGGGGGCAGCAGGTCGCGCGTGCGATGGCGTCGGTGCTGAAGCTGGCGGGGGTCAAGTACCGGGTGCTTGGCAGCGAGGAGACGTGCACCGGCGACCCCGCACGGCGCATGGGGAACGAGTACCTGTTCCAGATGATGGCGGAGCAGAACATCGAGACGCTGAACGGCTACGAGGTGCAGCGGATCGTGACGCTCTGCCCGCACTGCTTCAACACGCTGAAGAACGAGTACCCGCAGTTCGGCGGTAACTTCGAGGTGACGCACTATACCGAGTACGTCGCGGGGCTGATCCGGGACGGGCGCATCCGGCCCGTGAAGGCGGTGCCGCTGTCGGTTGCGTACCACGACTCGTGCTACCTGGGGCGGCACAACGACATCTACGAGGCGCCGCGGGAGATCGCGCGGGCCATCCCCGGCCTGGAGCTCGTGGAGATGGGCGAGGGGCGGTGCCGGGAGCGGGGTTTCTGCTGCGGCGCGGGCGGCGGGCGCATGTGGATGGAGGAGCAGGGTACGCGGGTCAACCACATCCGCACCGATCACTTCCTTGACACCGGCGCAGACGCGGTCGGGGTCTCCTGCCCGTTCTGCCTCCAGATGATGGAGGAGGGCATCAGCGCGAAGGGGGAGGAGGACAGCAAGTCCGCGAAGGACCTGCTGGAGCTGCTCGCGGAGAGCCTCGAGGGGGCGTAGGCGTCCCGGCGGGGGCCTTACCCTCAGGAGAGGAGAGCAGGGTGCGCTCGGCGAGGCATAGGAGTATCGCAGGCTTGCGAACACGCTCCTGCGGGAGACCAGCCTGGTGTCGTCCCCAGGGTAGGAGGCCGGCATACCCCCGCCTACTCCCTCGTGGGGACTCATGGTGTCCGAGGGTCGCGGGTATATCCGGTAACTGTCGGTAACCCGGATTCAGTCACCCTTCGCGGCCCTTACTCCGCCCTCGAGTCCCCCGCCAGCGCGTCGTCGTAGCGTGAGAGGGCGCCGGCGACGACGACCTCAACGTCCTCGGCGAGCAGGTAGCGCTCGGCGGCGAGCCGCTCCGCCGCCGAGCGGGCCTGCGCCTCGTACGCCGCCCTGTCCGCGTAGCGGCGGCGCACTTCGTCTGGACTGAAGAACAGGGAGAACCCCACCATCGGGATGATCTGCTCCGGCGACCCCGAGTCCGGGTGGCGCGGGTTCCAGCCGGAGTGCGTCCCTACCGGCGCCTCGATGTCCGGCAGCCGGATGCCCGCGACCTCGTTGCCGTCGGCGTCGAGCGCGGAGACGAAGCTGGGGTAGGCACGTCCCTCGGCAACAGGGTAGGCACCGACACCTTCGCTGGCGCGCGGCCCCATGTCGGCCTCGCGCAGTCGCCACAGCCGCTCCGGGTCGGGCTTCGCGTCGTCGTCCACCGCGCGGAGGCTCGCGAGCGCCTCGGCGCGCGTTACGGCGTCGCCGTTTTCGAGCCGGGGATGCCGGGACGGCGGAGGCTGGGCGTCGCCGCGCGCCCACGCGCTCAGGTTGGCGAGCGCGGCGCGCAGCAGCGGGCGATAGTCAAGCGCGTTGCCGGGGAACCGGCGCTCCGTGCCGTCGACGTTGGGGTCGCCCGGTGCGGGGAGCGAGTCGGTCATCGTGTGTTGCGTGCCGGCGAAGAGGTACGTGCGCGACTCCGGCGCCTCGTCGAGGTCGTGCTGCCCCGTGGGGTCGATGTGCGTGAGCGAGCCGTCGCCGCGCCAGTACTCCGCCGAGGTGTTGGTATAGACGACGCGCGGCGCGGCGCCGGCGGCGCGCACCCGGCGCAGCAGGCCGTCGCGCTCCTCAGTGAAGGGGTCGGACAGTTCGTTGTCCGCGAACGGGAAGAGGTGGCCGAACCCCGGGGTCGACTGCACGGACGGCTGGCCGAAACGCTGGTTGAATTCGCCCCGGCGTGCGCCGGCGACGTGCACGAGCAGGCCGTCGTACACCTGCCGCCCCTCCTCGTCGACGTTCAGGCCGAGGTAGAGCAGGTGCCGGAGCAGCCGGCCGGTCTGGGACACACCGTAGGCGTGAGCGTACGCGAAGCCGGACGGCGCGAGCTCGCTCCCGCCATTCTTCAGCCACGCCGCGGCGTCGCGCACGGCGAGCAGCCCCGCGCCCACAACGGGAGCGTGGTCGGTGGTGTAGACGACGTGGTATATCTTCCCGGGCTCCATCCCAGCCTCGACGGTGATGTGCGAGGCGGAGGGAATGAAGCCAGCGTCCGTTTCTTCGGCGAACCGCCATGCCGAACGCGGAATCTCCCGGTACGGCCCATCCTCCCAGTCCTTCACCAGCAGCCGGGCCTGCGGCTCGTCGACGTCGGCTGCTGGATACGGCTTGTGGACGCGGTTCGCCAGCAGCCGGGTCCGCTGCGGCGCGTCGGGCCTGATCTCGACCAGCACCTGCCCCGTCGCAGGCTTCCCGTTCTCGAAAGCCGCAGGAGCCTCGAGGCCCATCATCGCCGGACTACGCGGGACGTCCCACTGCCACCCGACCGACAACACCGTGTAACCCCGGCGGCAGAGTAAACCGTCGCCGAGGGGGACCTCCGACGATCCCACGCGCGACGGCGGCGCCAGGTTGAAGGTCGGCATCACTTGCCGCCGCCCCCGGTTCACGACGTCGATCAGCAGTTCGCCGTTGCCGCGCTCCCGGTCGACCGGTGCGATGAGCGTGAAATCGCCCGTGAAGCGCACGAGACCGTCGGCACCGCGCGGTGCCAGCGCGAGGTCGGTGATGAGCGCGTTCGCCGGGTTCGCGGGGTCGACGGCGTGGGTCAACAGCCCGTCGACACGCTCGTATGGGCCGGCTCCGCCGGATTCTGCGCCGTCGGCGAAGGGCGCGCGTTCCGTGATTTCGACGCTGACGACGGCCATGCGGCTACTCCTCCGCGTCGGCGTCGCTCGCCCCGACGGCGACGGCCATCCACGGCAGCGAGTGCAGGAAGTCGGCGCTGCCGACCAGGTGCGCCACCGTCCGATCCACGTCGAGCGAGTTCTTGTAGGGCAGCTGCGTCCCCCAGTCCTGCGGCAGCGCGCCGTCGAACAGGTCTGGCGCCACTGCCACGAACCCGCCGCAAGCGAACGCGCGCGTGATCTCGCGCTGGAACCAATTCAACTCCCCCATGCCGGAGATGACCACCAGCCCCGGATGCGGCACTGGCGTCGCCGGACGCGCGACGTAGCCATCGACGACGTCCCCGCCGATCTCGTAACTGGCGTGCAACGAAAGGACGCGATGCGCCATCTTCAGCCTCCTCTCCGCTCCTCGGCCCCCATAGTACCCCAGCAGCCAGGCCGGCGCCGCCGGGCGGCGTTCGGCTGGGCCTGCCTACTGGTCAGGAAGTTACTATCCTACGTGAGCAGCCTCCAATCGAGCGATGACCCATAGGCCAGGGCCGCTCGCACCGGGGTAGTGCCCCGTCAAGGAGGCGCCGGTCTCAACTGCCGGGAGAGGAGTAGCCCAACAGCAACCCGAGACACTGCGGCTGTTCCAGGGGCCGACGCCAAGGATCCCGGCTCCGTCCCTCCGCGGGGTGCCGGCACTTTCACCCATGGGTGCGCTCTTTCCGCATCTAAGGGGCTGCGGTCGCAGCCCCTTTCCGGCGAGCGGGGGAGCGTCCGCACCTATGTGAAGCGGCTCCGCCGCAAGCTGGGCGAGGACGCCGGCAGCCCGAGGTACATCTTCCCCGAGCCCCGCCGCTCGCCCGCCTCGATGTCGGAGCCATAAGGGATGGCTGAGCCCGGCCTTGCCGCCGTCACCGGGGCGTTCAGCTACACGGGCGGCTACGTGGCGCGGCGTCTGCTCGACCGGGGTCTCTCCCCGTGAGGACGCTCAGAGGCGTCGCTGCCCATCCAGCGCTTCCCGAGAGATTCCTCGACTCCGCTGCGCTGCGCTCGGAATGACATGCAACGGCGTGTTGGGCTACTCGTCGTCCTCGGGGAGGTCGGGGAGGAGGGCGTCGTCGAAGATGCCGATGCCCGCGCCGACGGCGGCGAGCTCCGGCGAGTCATCGAGGAGCGACAGCGGCACCTCCGGCACGTTGACCGGCGTCGTGTCGGGGGCTTCGACGGCTTCGAGCGTGGGGAGCGGCTCCTGGGCAGGCTTCGGCTGCGCCGGGAACGAGATCCTGGAGCGCTGGCTCGGGTGCTGGTAGGCCTCGCGGAGCACGACGCGCACGGCACCGGAGGCCGTTCCGGAGACGGCGCCGTCGTAGCGGTTGCCGCCGGACATGAGGCAGAGGAGACGGCCTGCCATGTTGGGGGGGACGAGGCCCAGGCAGTTGCCTTCAGGGTCCATCACGCCGAGGGTTGCGCCGGTCGACGCCAGCGTCACGGGCGTACCGGGCGAGGAGTTGCCCGCGCCGGTCGACGCCAGCAGGGTGACATCGGCGCTCTTGCCGTGGTCGGCGATGAACATGCGCGGCTTAAGCGTGCCTCCGTTGCCGTTACCGGAGCGGCGGGCGTGAGCGCTGTCCGCCTCGGCCATGAGCCGGTCGACGTTCTTGGTGGCGATGGGGTTGTCGGGGCTGAACACGAGCGCGCGGCGGAAGGCATCGAGCGCCGCTCCGAACTCACCAAGCTCGGTGAGCGCCTTGCCGAGGCGGTTCATCGCCTCGACGTTATCGGGCGCGGCTTCCAAGATCTCGCGGTTGAGCCGGGCGGCTTCCGCCCACTCCCCTTCCATTGCCAGGCGCACTGCTGTGCGGGACTGTTCCTTCAACAACCGGACATGCTCCTCTTCACGGTAGATCATGACGACGACTCCGTCGCCAGCGCACGCACCCCCTCTAGTGGCGGCGTTTCTCTGTGCTTCTAACCTCTCATGCGGCGGTGTTCGATGGCCATGCACTTGTCCATGACAACGCGCAGGCCGGCGGCTTCCGCCTTTGCTCCAGCCTCGCCGTGGGATATCCCCAGTTGCATCCACACGGCGGAGGCCCCTATGCGGATGGCGCCGTCCACGACGGGCGGCACATCCACCGCTCTCCTGAATATGTCCACCACGTCGACGTGTTCCGGCACGTCCTCCAGTCTTGCGTACGGCTGCTCGCCGAGCACGGGCTCCGTGAGCTTGGGGTTCACGGGGATGATGCGGTAGCCGTGCTCCTGCATGTACCTCGCGACCCCGTGCGACGGGCGGTCCGGCCTGTCGGAGAGGCCGACGACGGCGATGACCGTGCTGTCTCGCAGTATCTGTTCCGTCGTGTCCACGGGTCTGTTCGCCTCCGTACCCCGAAACGTGAGTCGCTAGATTCGTCTTCCGCGCGGGCAGCGTCAAGCGTATTTGTGGGGAGATTCCACGGGTTTTGGGGAGGGCGGGCGGACACCCCCATCCTGGCCTTCCCCCGTCGAGGGGGAAGGGACCGGGCGGGCCGAATGGCTCTCCGGCTGCACTCGGGATGGCACGTCGTTCTCATCGCCATGCCCCGCCGCGTGCGGCTCGCTGCGCCGCACGTGTGCCCTGTCGGGCACCTGGATTCCCTAAGTTCACAAACGAAGTGCAACACCAGATTAAGGTGTTGCCATGGGAGAGCGCTATAGCCAGCTCAGCATTGAGGAACGATGTGAGATTGCCCGTCTACATACCAAGGGAGCCCCGATCAGGGAGATCGCAGCAGGTCTGGATCGCCCGGCATCGACAGTTGCTCGGGAGTTGAAGC
>DAOUHT010000089.1:0-23436 GCA_034428375.1 Dehalococcoidia bacterium
CCAGAAGCCGCTGAGGGTCCGCCTTGCAAAAGTCGAAGAGCCAGTCGTTGTAGGCACTGGCAACAGCTGCTGCGAGCGTGGGGTCCATGTCTGGCTCGCCCAGGGCATGCAGGCCGCGGCTTGGGTAGATGACCGCCACGTCGATGCCCTCGATGTCCATCGCTTCCAGCTGGACCTCGTTACTGTAGCCACGGTCGGCGTGAGGCCGGTAACGTTCCTCCACCTGTTCGGCGTTCTGTCCGGCGGGACGGCCCGTCGGCATCCCACGGAGAGGGTCCCTTCCCCAGAGGCGTCCGTCCGGGTGGATCAGGTTGAGGTCAGAGGCACTGTTCGCCGTTCCGATCGGTGCAACGCCCCTGAAGCCCGGGTCGATGTACCGCTGCCAGAGGTCCACCGGCTCGATGATGTGCATGTCGCTGTCGATAACCTTGAAACCGTTCTTCGCCATCAGGTGCCTCCACATCTACCGGCAACGGAACTCAGAGTCTCCCGCCAATCGCTAGCACACTAGGAATCTTCCAACCGAGTGTCAAGGAAATGGCACTTGGCCGCGACGGATGGTCGATTAGTCTCGGAGGTGGCCCTAGACCGCCGCTGCCACCGCGCCGACCCGGGGCATCGTCAGCAGCTGGCCCAGGCCCTCGATGGGGTCGTCGATGCCCGAGAGGGAGAGGGTGCGCCACAGCGTCACTGTGTGGGAGGTAATTACAGGTTTGCCGATGGCTTCCTCCAGGTCCTGGGCCACGGCGATGGCGTCGAGGTTCATGCAGCTCACGAATAGACCATCGGCTGAAGGGTCCCAATGGGCGAGGCTGAATTCGTAGATCTCCTGAGGCTGCGTGGTGCTGAACTCCTTGCTGGTAGACTTGCCCATGCCCTTCATCTTGAAAGCGTCGATGCCCGCCTCCGCGAGGTACTTGCGCTCTGAGTCGTGATGGTCGTCCTGATAGGGGCTGGTGACTACTATGCGCTGCAGGTCCAGCGTCTTGACGGCTTCGACGGCGGCCAGCATGGTGGAGGTGGTGGGGATGCCGTAACGCTGTTCGACTTGGCGGCAGAAGTCGATGTCTCCCTGCAGGCCGCGCAGCGCTCCGCTCACCGTGCAGCAGTACCCCAGAGAGGTAACGCGAGCGGTGGACAGCTCCTCCACTGCACGCCAGGACTGCTTCTCCATCTCGATGAGGGCGGCCATGCCTCCGCCCGCGTTCATCATGCGCGTCACGTGGAAGGTAACACCCCTGGGGGCCAGGTACGGGAACCGGGATTCGGTGATGAGCTGCCCGCTGGTAGTAATGAGGCCGATACGCGCGCGCCAGTTGATGGGCTCAAGCATGGTGGTGCTCCTCTCTGAATCCCCACACGTCTCCGCGCATCGTAGACTGTCCGCCGGTTGGAAGATAGCGTTCAGCACTCAGGAACGATAGCGTCTCTTCCACTTCCACGGAGCGAGTGTCGCGCGTATGCGTACCGTCATAGTTGATACCGACCCGGGCACCGACGACGCTCTCGCGCTCATGATGGCGATGAACTCTTCCGACCTTCTGGTTGTGGGCATCACCACGGTGGGCGGGAACGCCACTCTGTCGGACACGACCGACAACGCACTCCGGCTGGTCGAACACCTGGATGGTAGGCAGAGCACCATACCGGTAGCGATTGGCGCCGATCGGCCATCGCACGGCTCGTTCACCCATGCATACCACGTTCACGGGGCGGGCGGGCTCGGCGTTCGCCTCCCTGCCGCGACGCTGAAGCCGCATGGAATGAGTGCAATCGAGTTCATATGCGATCGTGCCGCGAAGTCTGCCGAGCCGCTGACGGTCATCGCGCTCGGCCCACTAACCAACGTCGCCGCAGCGCTGGATAGTTGCCCTGACCTCGTGGGTGCACTCGCAGAGATAGTCGTCATGGGCGGAGCGTTCGAGGTCCCGGGCAACATCACGCCCTACGCCGAGTTCAACATCCACGAAGACCCCTGGGCCGCCAACGCTGTTTTCGCTTCAGGAGTGCCAGTGACCCTCGTGGGGCTCGACGTCACTCGTCAGACGTCCATACACCGCAGGGACGGCCCGCAGTGGTTCGAGGGCGCGTTCAGGTCTGCCCAACTGGGCAACCACATCCTGGCGAATCGATTTCAAGAGCGGGACAACCTTCAGGAATTCTACCTGCACGATCCGCTGGCCGTAGCGGCGGTGATCGCCCCGGACATCCTGACGTGTCGCTCGGCACAGGTACCTGTCGTGACGGACGGAGACGAACGAGGGCGGACCTTGGCGCGACATGGGGACGGGACAGTGAGAGTAGCGGTCGGAGTAGATGTCGGACGAGCCGTGGAGATCATTCGGAGACTGATCTCGGGGCAGTAGAATCGCGGAGAGAGGAATTGCGGAGGAATGGGGATCCACGCCAGGCAGTTCGATGCCGACGACCGCGGGCCGCTGGACGGTCTGCGCGTGCTCGACATGTCGCGGCTCGTGGCCGGGAACATGCTGACCCTCCAGTTGGGAGACTTCGGCGCTGAGGTCGTCAAGATCGAGGCGTTGCCGAACGGCGACCCACTGCGCGCCTGGGGCGACAGCTCCGTCCAGACGCACTGGAAGACGTACTGCCGGAACAAGAAGAGCGTGTCGGTCGATCTGCGGGAGGATGACGGGCGGGCGCTCGTGCGGCGGCTGGCCAGGGACGCAGACGTGCTCGTCGAGAACTTCATCCCCGGCCGGTTGGAGGAGATGGGGCTGGCGCCGGAGGTCCTGCACACGGATAACCTCGCCCTCGTTGTCGTGCGCGTATCAGGGTTCGGCCAGACCGGGCCATACCGGGAGCGGCCGGGGTTCGGCACGCTGGTGGAGGCGATGTCCGGGTTCGCGGACCGGAACGGCTTCCCCGACCGCGAGCCCGTCCTGCCACCGATGGCGCTGGCGGACATGGCAGCGGGCCTGTACGGAGCGATGGCCGTGCTGATCGCACTGCGCGAGCGCGAGGTGAAGGGCGGCGCGGGTCAGGTGATCGACCTCTCGCTCCTCGAGCCCGTCTTCTCCATCCTGGGCGCGGACGCAGCCGGCTACCGGATCGACGGCAGCATAAAGCAGCGCGTGGGCAGCGCCTCCAACACGGCGTCCCCCCGGAACGTCTATGCCACGAAGGACGGCAAATGGGTGGCCCTGTCGGCGTCCATCCAGTCGATGGCGGAGCGCGTGTTCAGAGTGGTCGGCAGGGAGGACGCCATCGGCGACCCGCGCTTCCGGAGCAACGCCCAGCGGGTGCGGCACCGGGATGAAGTCGACGCCATCATCAGTGGCTGGATGGCCGAGCGCGGACTGGACGAGGCGCTCGCCGAGCTCAACGGCGCGGGCGTGACCGCCGGGCCCGTCTACGACATCGCCCAGTTCCTCGACGACCCCCACGTCATCGAGCGCGAGGTGGTTGTCGACCTGCCGGACGAGGACGTGGGAACAGTCCCGACGCACAACATCGTGCCCCGCCTCTCTCGGACGCCGGGGACCTTCCGCTACCCCGCGCCCCGGCTGGGGCAGCACAACGACGAGATCTTCGGCGGCGCAGGCGTCTCCCCCGAAGAGTTAGCCAATCTGCGAGCGCGAGGTGTGATCGGATGACCGACGAACGAAAGGCCCCGGTGTGGCGGTCGCTGCTGTACGTACCGGCGAACGTCGAACGCTACCTCGCCAAGGCCCACGAGCGGGGCGCCGACGGCATCATCCTCGACTTGGAGGACTCGGTCCCGCTCGCGGAGAAGGTGTCGGCGCGAGCGGGCGTGCAGGCGGCTGCGGGGCGCGTCGGGCAAGCGGGTGCCGACGTGCTGGTGCGTGTCAACCAGCCACTGCGGCTTGCCGTGCCGGACATCGAGGCCAGCGTATGCCCCGCGGTCGACGCCCTTGTTCTGCCGAAGATTGCCGGACCGGCCCACGTCAGGCTGCTCGACGAGATGGTGGCTGAGCTGGAAGCGGAGCGCGGGATGGCGGTGGGCGCGACAGCGTTCCTGGCCATGGTCGAGACGCCAGAGGCATTCTTCCAGATCGGCGAGATCGCGAAGGCGAGCCGGCGCATCGCCGCCATCACCATCGGCGCGGAGGACCTGGCATCATCGCTGGGGATGCAACCGGACGCCGAGACGCTGCTCTACCCGAAGACCCAGTCCGTGTACGCTGCGAAAGCGGCGGGGGTGATGGCGTTGGGCATATTCGGCACCGTCGCCGACTACCAGGACCTCGACGCCGTGCGGGAAGTGGCGCTCAAGGCGAGGCGGTTCGGGCTGGAGGGAGCATCGTGCATCCACCCGAGCGTCGTTCCCGTCCTCAACGAAGCGTTCAGCCCCGGCGGGGAGGAAGTCGCCCTAGCCAGGCGAATCATCGAGGCGAACTCCGAGGCGGAGAAGACCGGCCGCGGCTCCTTCCAACTGGACGGCAAGATGATCGACGTGCCGGTGGTGCAGCGCGCCCGGCGCCTCCTCGCGCGCTACGAAGCGATAGCCGCGCGGGGATGAAGCAGTGAAACGCTCATCACGTCCGTTCGGTTGGGTGACCAGGGACGCCTGGCTGATGGTGTCCGCGCGGTTCATGCGGACGTTCGCTCAGTCGCTCATCGCCGTCTTCTTCGGGATCTACCTCATCGAACTGGGCTACAGCCTGGTGGAGATGGGGCTGCTGATCACGATCGGCTCCATCGGCAGCACCGTCTTCGCCACGCTGGTCGTCTTTATCGGCGACACGCTTGGCAGACGGCGGCTGCTCATCGGGTTCACGGCGATGATGGGGCTCGCCGGGCTCGGCTATGCGTTCACAGAGCAATACACGCTGCTGGCGTTCGTCTCGTTCTTCGTCGGGAGCCTCGCCATCTCGGGGAGCGGGCCGAGAGGACCGGTGCAGCCGCTGGAGCAGGCGGCGCTTCCCGACACGACCACGTCCGAGCACCGCACGGACCTGTACGCACTCACGGGCATGGGCGAGCGGGCCGCGCGGCTGACGGGCACGTTCGGCGCTGCCATGCCCGCCGTGCTGGTCGCGGTCTTCGACGTCGACGAGATCACGGGCTTCAAGCTCATGTTCGTCGCCTATGCGGTCATCATGCTGGTCTCCGGCGCCATGTACGGCCTGCTCTCGCCCGCCATCGACTCCGGCGTCAGCGGGGGCGGATGGCAGAACCCCCTGAAACTCGAATCCCGGAAGACCATATTTACCTTCGCTGCCATCTTCTCGGTGGACGGCTTCGCGACACGGTTCGTCTTTTTCAGCCTCGTGGGAGCATGGTTCAGCGTAGAGCACGATTTCGAACTCACTGAGGTCAGCTACGTGCTCGCTGGCTCCACCTTCCTCAACATGGTCTCCCTGTGGGTAGCCGCGAGACTTTCGACCCGGATCGGCCTGCTGAACACCATCGTCTTCACCCACATACCGGCGGTGTTGGCCACCTTCGCCGTTCCCTTCGCCCCGACGGCCTGGCTGGCGGTCTTCTTCTGGTACGTGCGGGCCTTCTTCGGCCAGATGGATAATCCCCCGCGGCAGTCCTACACCATGGCCATCGTGAACCGGGATGAGCGCGTGGCCATGGCCAGCATCACCAACGTGAGCCAGGCAGCCGTCGGCGCGGTCACACCGTCGCTCGCCACCATCCTCTGGCAGGCGGTCTCGGCGAGCGCGCCGTTCGTCGCCTCCGGCGCTTTCAAGACCGTCTACCTCGTCGGGCTCTACCTGATGTTCAAGGACGTTCACCCGCCGGAGGAGCAGGAGCGCGCCGAGCGAAAGCGGCTGGAACGCGAAGCGCGGCGCTCGAGAGCCACGGACGCCTGAGGCTGAGGCGAACCCCTGCCGCGTCCTGCTATGAGAGCGGCTCGGCTACAATGGCGCCGATCCGTCCGATGGCCGAGTGCCATAGGGGGACCGCATCCGGGTCGGCAAACGAGGTTCAGCGAGAGGGGGAATTATGGCAACCGTCGTAGGCAGGTTTGGTATGTCACATGGCCCTCAGCTCTACGTGCCTCCCGAGCTGTGGCCCAACATCCTCCGCCGTGACGACATGGGCGCCGAGAAACCGGGGATGCATGAGCAGACCTCGGAGGCCATGATGCAGCAACGGTACGACGCGTGCCTCAAGGCAATGGACACCATCCGCGCCAGGGTCGACGAGGTCGCGCCCGACACGATAGTGCTCATCGGGGACGACCAACGAGAGAACCTGCTCGCGGACAACACGCCTCCGTTCCTCGTGTACATCGGCGATGAGGCGGACGCGAGCACCAGGGTCTCGCACTACCGCCTCGGCGACGAGTTCACCGACACGATCACGAGGTACCAGGTCGACGTCCCGCTTGCCAGGTGGACCATCGACTCACTGCTCGATGCCGGGTTCGATCCCGCATGGTCGACCGCCACCCGGCATGAGCAGGGACTCGGTCACGCGTTCGGCCGACCGCTCCACACCACGAACGACGACGCCCGCTACCGCATCGTTCCGGTCATGGTTAACACGTACTATCCGCCCACGAGTTCACCACGACGGTGCGTGGACTTCGGGCGCGCTCTTGCGAAGGCCATCGAGTCGTTCGACGAGTCGCGGCGCGTGGTAGTCATCGCGTCCGGCGGGCTATCCCATATGATGATCGACGAGCAGATCGACCGGGAGTACCTCGAGGCGGTGGAAGCCCACGACATCGATTACATGGCGGCGATGGACCCCGAGGTGCTGGTCGGCGGAACGTCCGAGATCAGGAACTGGATCATCGCCGCAGCCACGAGCGACAGCGCGGGGCGGGTCATCGACTACCAACCCTGCTACCGGAACCTGGCCGGCGTTGGCTGTGCGATGGCTTTCGCCGAGTGGGAGTGACCAGGCCGAACTTAGCCATCCCCCTGTGCACAAGGGAGGGAAGCATGGCGACCCAACAGCAGAAGACGCCGGCACTGACGAACGAAGGAGAGACTACGCTCCCGACCATCGACGCTGACGCCCATGTCATCGAGACCGAGCGCACCTGGGAGTACATGGACGCCTCGGACGAGAGATACCGCCCTGTGCTCGTCGCTCCTATCCATGGCGGCGCCGAACGCCCCCGGTGGCTCGTGGACGGCCAGGTGCGCGGATTCGGTTCCCCCTCCCGGCAACCGGGTCAGGTGGAGGAACGGGAGAAGACCTCCGGACGAACGATCCTGACGCCGGAAGAGTCCGCGCAGATGGTGGACGTGGAGGCACGGCTGCGCCACATGGACGAGGTCGGCGTCGACATCCAGGTGCTGCATACGTCGTTCTTCATCCGACGGGTCGCGGACCGACCTGAGGTCGAGGTCGCATTGACGCACAGCTACAACCGCTGGCTGGCAGACGTGACACGGCAGAGCGACGGCCGTCTCCGATGGACCGCTGTCCTGCCCTTCATGGCGATCGACGAGGCCATCGCAGAGCTCGAGTGGTCGGTCGCTCATGGGGCATGCGGCGTCTTCATGCGGCCGGTTGAGGCGCAGGGCATCGTCACGGAGCCCTACTTCTATCCCGTATACCAAGCAGCGGAGCGTCTGAACGTGCCGATCGTGTTGCATGTCGGCAACGCCAACGAGGAGATCAACAGCGTCCTGGGGCGTGCTCCAGGCGAGTCGGCTTTCACGTCGTTCAAGCTGATGTTGGTCGCGTGCGCCCACGCCCTGATATTCAGTGAGGTCCCCTCGCTGTTCCCGAGGCTCAGGTGGGCGTTCCTGGAGTCCGGGGCGGGCTGGGCGCCCCACGTCGTCACGGACCTGCGTCAGCGCGTACGGGGCCCGCGAGAAGGCGCCGGCAAGGAGCTGAGCCCAACCGTGTTCGCCGACAACCGCATGTACATGATGTACGAGGTCTACGAGGACCTGCCGCACATCATCGAGTACACCGGAGAGGACAACCTCGTAGTCGGCACAGACTACGGACACACCGGTCAGTCGACGCAGATCGACGCCATGCGCAAGATGGCCCGGCGCGGAGACGTAGACCCGCACGTCGTGGACAAGATGCTCCGCCGCAACCCCGCCACGCTCTACGGCTTGAACGAGCCCCTTGCATAACCCGCAGAGGAAAGCGTCCGCTCCAGGAAGGCGCCGTGTTGCCAGTGGTATGCTGCGAGCGGTTCTCTGCCGGGACTTCTGAAGAGGTGACCTTCCGATGTCCTATGCTCCAACAGCTCCCCGCCTGCGTATCGACGTCAACGACCCAACGAACCCGCCGCTCTCCGAATCATCCCGATTCGCGGAAAGAGCCGAGGAACTGGGCTTTGCCGGCGTGGGTATGCCCGACCATCCGCAGACCGGCAGGGACGTCTTCGTACGACTCGCGCTCGCAGCCCAGCACACGACTCGGGTGACGCTGTTCCCGTCGGTCACGAACCCGGTGTCGCGCCCGCCCAAGATGCTCGCGGCCCTGGGTGCGACACTCGGAGAGCTTGCGCCGGGCCGGGCCCGCCTGGTGGTCAGCAGCGGGAAAGCCGCGGTCGAATACGTGGAGGGGGCGAGGGCCATGGCGCCCCAGGTGACGAAAGCCGTGGAGATGGTCCGTCGAACCCTGGCTGCCGAGTTTGCCCCCGTGGCCCCCGTGCCGGTGTACATCAATGCCAGCAGCCCCAGGATGCTGTCCGCTGCAGGGGCCGCCGCAGACGGTGTGTATGCCATGGTTGGCGTCGATCCTGAAGTAGTAGTCACGGCGATAGGCCACGTGGTCGCAGGGAATCGCGACGCAGGGCGCCCTTCGGACAGCATCGCAGTCGCACTCGGGTTGCCGGTGTTCATGGCAGAGTCCAAAGCGCAGGCATACGAAAGCGCGTCCGAATACGCTCTTGCCAACCTGCTGACCCGGAGCAGGATCTTCTCGAGGGTGCTGCGAGACCGTATACCGTCGCTTGAAGGCGTCTCGCGAGTATCTGACCTGTCGCCAGGGCAACTGCACCACCTGGTTGACGCCATGGTGGTAGCAGGCACTCCTCAGGAGGCGGCTTCAAGGGTGCTCTCATTCGCAGAAGGGATGGAAACGCGCCACTTCATCGCGCGCGTGGAGCTTGCCGGTCAGGACCCACTTCGCGCCATCGAGGTATTCAGCTCCGCGCTGCGTGCCCTCGGGGGCGAGGACGTCCTGCATCCAAGCGGTTGACAGCTGAACCGGAGGAGGCGACATGACCGCCAGCACACAGGGACTTACGCGCACTGTCTGCGATTACGTCGCCGCCAGCCGCTACAGCGACCTTCCAGACGACGTAATCGAGGTAGCGAAAAGGCTAACGCTGGACTCCCTCGGTACTACCCTCGCCGGGGGAACACTCGGCGACGGCGGGCCCGAGACGGCAGCCGTCGTCATCAGTTCCGGCGGCCAGCCTGAGAGCACGGTGCTCGGCTACGACAGGAAGGTGTCGGCGGTCATGGCGAGCCTTGCCAACGGCGCGATGGTGCATTCGTTGAACTACGACGCCATCGGCGCCGAGGGGGGACACCCGGGAGCATTCGCACTCACGGCACCTCTGGCAATCGCCGAACGTCGAGGCGGCGTCAGCGGGAAAGAGTTCATCAATGCCCTCGTGGCCGGCGTTGAAGTCGAGATGCGGTCCGTCCTGGCTTTGCTCCGCGCGGGAGTGAACACCAAGGGCCGCTTCCTGGAGGGCCAGCTTCTCAGTTACCTGGGCGCCACGCTCAGCGCAGGCCGGGTGCTCGAGCTCTCGGTCGACCAGCTCGACAGCGCCTTGGGGCTTATGCTGATGCAGGCGTCAGGAAGCCGTCAGGTGGTGGTGTACGGCGACCCTCCGGCGAAAGGGATCTACGCGGCCTTTCCAAACCAGGGAGGCGTGCTTGCTGCGCTTCTTGCTCAGGAAGGACTGGGCGCACACTGCGACGCCCTAGAAGGGCAGGCGGGGTTCTTCGCCATGTTCTACGACGGCGTGTATGACGCTTCAGTTATCACCGAAGGATTGGGGACGACGTATTGCACCCTCGACTCTTCGTTCAAACCCTGGCCCACGAGCGGACTGATCCACGCGTTCATCGAGGCCGGCCTTCAACTCCGCAACAACGACGGAGTCGGCCCCGAGGACATCGTCGAGCTCAGGCTCACCGGTCACCCCAGCTCCCGGAACTGGTTCGAGCCGGTGGAGGAGCGTCAGCAGCCCAGCAGTGCAGCCTCGGCGGCCAACAGCGTCTACTTCGGCGCGGCTAAGGCGTTAGCCAACGGCGCCGTTACGCTGTCCGACTTCACCCCCGAGGGTCTCGGTCAGCAGGAGGCACTGCAACTGGCGGCGAAGGGAAGCCACGAGCTTGATGACTCGTTGTCACCGCACGCCGGCACAGTGAAGGTTGTTCTCCGTTCAGGCGCCACGGTAACGAGGCGCATCGACCTGCCCCTCGGACATCCGGCGAGGCCGTTGAGCCACGAACAGCTCGTCGACAAGTTTATGGACTGTGCGTCTCATGCACCCCTGCCACTCTCGCATGCGGCGCTCGAATCGGTCGTTGACCTCATCGACCGGCTCGAAGACCTCGAAGACGTAGCAGCGATCCCGGAGGCGTTGTCGCGGCAATGAGGCGGCCCCCGAACATACGGGCCGTTCGTTGACGGCGCACCTGGGGGTCTTTACCATGAACCCTCGTCTGGCCATGCACGCACCGGAGGGCCCGATGCCCATGGCACACGGGACGAGGTGAGCAATGCTGACCGCTGAACAGAACGAACGCCTTACTCGTACTGGCCCCGGAACTCCGATGGGAGAAGCGATACGGCGGTATTGGATACCGGCGCTGCTCAGCATGGAGCTTCCGGAGCCCGACTGCCCTCCAGTCCGGGTAAAGCTGCTCGGAGAAGACCTCGTAGCGTTCCGCGACACCAGCGGCAGGATCGGGCTTCTGAGCGAGTTCTGCCCACACCGCCGAGCGTCGCTCTGGCTGGGTCGAAACGAGGAGGATGGGCTCCGTTGTGTGTACCACGGCTGGAAGTTCGACGTGTCCGGCCAGTGCGTTGACCAGATGAACGAACCCGGACAGTTCGACTTCAGCAAGAAGGTGCGCGCCAACTCTTACCCTGTTGAGGAGATGGGCGGTCTCGTGTGGACCTATATGGGCCCACCGGAGACCAAACCCCCGCTGCCAGACTTCGAGTGGACCCGCGTGCCTGAGGAGCAGCGTACACTCACCAAGGTGGTCCAGGAATGCAACTGGCTTCAGGCCTTGGAGGGAGGCGTGGATACGTCCCACGCGCCGATAATGCACCGCCGCCTACGCGAGGGTGTGACGCTTCCCGGAACCCCCTTCCAGAGCGCGTTCGTACAGGGGAGCGCACCGCTCCTCGAACTGGACGAGACGGACTACGGCTACCGCTACTTCGGAGTGCGCCAGTTGGGTGAGGACCGGCGGTACGTGAGGGGCTATCACTTCATCATGCCATTCACTCAGCTACGTCCGCCCGGACTGGGTCTGGCCGAGGTGCACGGACATCATTGGGTGCCCATCGACGACGAAAGCGTCATGGTCTACAACTGGTACTACGCCTACGGTGACGCGCCTCTGGCCGAAGAAGCCCAGGACCCTCAGGTGAGCGGCAACAGCTTCACTACGGACATCGACATCAACGATGGCTTCCGCAGCTACCGCCACAAGTCGAACGATTGGATGATCGACCGTCAGGTCCAGAAGACCGACACCTTCACGGGGATCTATGGCATCAACACCCAGGACCGAGCCGTACAGGAGTCGATGGGTGCGATCGTCGACCGCGAACAGGAACACCTCGGTCAGGCTGACCGCGCCATAATCGTGACGCGGAGGATGCTTCAGCAGGCGATCGACGTTGTGAAAGACGGCGGTGAACCTGCGGGAATCGCGCCCACCTACTATGACCTCCGAGCCGCAGAGTGCACCATCGGCTCCGATGAAGATTGGCGGGCTGCCCTGATGCCTCTCATGCACCCCGCGAGCAGGGTCTCTTAGAGGTCCCTTTTCCCGTCCAGCCGCTCGGTGCCGCTCCCCGGAGGTGGCAGAGTAGGCGAGTTCACGTTTTCAGAGGCAGGTAGCAGAGGCCCCCGCATTGCGCGGGGGCCTCTTTCTATCGTTCAGCCCGCTGGGCTACTAGTTCCTGAGCTGCTCGGCCAATGCGATGGTGTCCTTCAAGAGGCTCGAATTACTCTCGAAGTCGGGCACCGTGTAGGTCTCGATACGGTCGTAGTCCGGGTGGTTCTGGAATGGGTGATGCGGCATCCCCTTCCGCCGGCTGTTGGCCATCGTTGAGGCCCAGATGCGTTGACCGTCGTCGCCGAGGAACCAGTTGACGAAGACCTTCGTGGCGTTGGGGTGAGGTGCATTCTTGTACACAGCGAACCCGTCGGGGCTGATGTGGCCCCAACCCAGCCTTCGCTCGATGGACAGACCTACACCCTCGGAGTTGAATTCGTCCAGGAAGTTGTCGTACACGCCGATGCCGATAGGCACGCGTTCCGTCACCATCCATTCCGCTGTGGTGCGCGGGTCTTCTATGATGATCGGCTCCTGGTCCCTGAGCAGCTGGGTGACGAACTCTTCGCCCTTGAAGGCAAGCAGCGAACCGATAGCAGCGGTGCCGCCTCCATTCGCAGCTGGGTCATGGATGAGGATCTTCCCCTTCCACTTGGGATCGAGCAGTTCGTCAGCATCTGTCAGGCCGGTCGGCTCCAGATCGCGGTTGACGTAGAAACCGCCGCGCAGATCCATGGCAAAGTAGAAGACCTGGTCGAGCCCGCTGGCGTCGTTGCCATAGACGTCGAAGCCCAAATACCAGTTATCGTCGTCGGTCACCTCGGGAAGTATCAGGAAGGGTTCGAGGTCCTGGAACGTGCCGGCGGGCGCCATGACGTTGGTCATGTTCCCTGCGAAGTTGGCCATCACGTCCCAGAGGTACTGACCAGCCTGCTGCTCAGCGATGATCCGCGGTCCGAACCTGCTGGGGAAGGCCGTGGTGTGCTCCACTTCTATGTCCGGGAACGTCCTCTTGAATTCCTTTATCAGGAAGTTCGCGCCGTCCCCGGGCTTGGTGTTGATGACGAGTTTCTCGCTCTTGGCGGCCTCTTGCACTGCGGCCCATTCTGCCACGTGAGCCCCCGGAGGCGTCGGAGTTGGAGTCACGATCTTCTCGACCGGTACCTCTACCGGGACTTCAACCGGAACCTCGACTTCGATGACGACTGGGGTGGACGTCGGCGCTGGGGTCGGCGTGGGATCCGAGCCACAACCAACAACCATCAACGCCAGCGCTCCCGTAAACGCTACCAACAGCGCTGACCAGAGTGACCTCTTCATGGATTTCCTTTCTCGGACGAGCGACCGATGCCGACGTTCGCAAGAAGAGCCCACGGCGAATATCTGCTTTGATCGCTCGTCGCCTCTGTCCTCCCGCCGGACAGCAACTGCAATCGCCGCGAGGCCACGCTATCGATGTTGTAGCGTGCCAGTCGTTATAGGACTATATGAGCTGTGTGTCAAGGCGGGATTCGCAGCGTCATATGAGTTTCATAGAGGATTCAACCACTGTGACCAGCTTGACCCTCCGAGATTCACGCCCGTAAGCTGCGCCCACAGTCCCCCAGGGTTTCCGGCGCGACAGCCAGCCACAGGAGACAAGGCCAATAGTTCATGACTGATTCAGCTGCGAACGAGCGCCAAACGGTATTGGAACTCCGTAACGTCTGGAAACGCTTCGGGGCAGTGGAAGCAGTCAAGGACGCGTCGATAGAAGTTCGCCAGGGGGAAGTGCTCACTCTGCTCGGACCGAGCGGATGCGGAAAGACAACCACGCTTCGCATGGCCATCGGCCTGGAGCGCGTATCGAGTGGGGAGATCCTCTACGAAGGCACGGTCGTCGACAGCGGCAACAGCCGCAGTTTCGTGCCCCCGAACAAGCGGAACATGGGCATGGTGTTCCAGTCCTACGCCATCTGGCCTCACATGACGGTGGCCGAGAACGTCGCCTATCCACTGAACGTGAGGAGAGTCGGACGGTCCGAGACTCGGGAACGGGTGGCGAAAGTCCTCGATCAAGTTGGCCTCACAGGCATGGGCGACCGTCAATCGACGATGCTCAGCGGCGGCCAGCAACAACGCGTCGCCGTTGCACGCAGCCTCGTGTTCGAGCCTGACCTGCTCCTCCTCGACGAACCCTTCTCGAACCTGGACGCCAAGCTCCGGGAGCAGATGCGCGTTGAGTTGAAGGAGCTCCAGCGCCGCCTCGGCATCACTGTCCTTTTCGTCACCCACGATCAGATCGAAGCACTCAGCCTCTCAGACCGGATCGTGGTCATGGACCATGGTAACGTTGAACAGGTCGGCACTCCTACGTACCTGTACAGGAACCCGCAGACTCCGGCGGTGCGCGACTTCCTGGGACGTACTGTGATGTTCACCGGCACGGTTGTCAGTGGGGGCAACTCCGAAACGGTCCCGGTGCAGCTCGAGGAGCCGGGAGGGCCTGTCATCCGGGCGCGCACTACGGCAGGCAGTGTGCTTCGGCCCGGCGAGATGTGCAGTGTCGCGGTCAGGCCGGAAGTCGTCGACGTAATTCGTGTCGCCGACGGCTCATACGACAGCGCGCAACTTGTGGGCTCCATCAGCGCGATCCTCTTCGTTGGTGAACGTTACGAGGCACGCGTGCGTCTTCCGTGGGGCCAGGACGTACAGATCTACCTTCCTGCATCCGAGGACTGGAAAGAAGGTCAGGACATCTCCCTGCACTTCGATGCGCTGCAGGCCCAAGCATGGGGGGTCGCCGCCTGATCAGTGCAGGGCGCCCGCCTCTTGTCTGGGCTACGTGGACGGGTCGGTTGTCGAGATGCCTCGAAGCTTCAAACCCAGGATGCGCGCCCCCGCAGCCATGCCAAGAGTCAACAGCAGTATCAGGAGTCCGATAACAGACGCCTCCTCGAATTTCCCTTCGGCCATATAGTCGAGCTGCAGCATCGACAGCGGCTCGGAGCTCCTCGTAGAAAGCAGGGCCACCACACTGATCGCCTTCGCGGCCTGCACGAAGGAGAGCAGCCCCACGAGTACCAAGGCCGGGGCTATGAGCGGAAGGAATATCCGCCGGAAGGTATACAGGTGCGAGGCCCCGCTCACCCACGAAGCCTCTTCCAGTTCGGAGCCTATCTGCATCATGTTGGTCTTGAGCAGTTGTACTCCCAACGTGATGCTGGCCAGGCTCACTGCAAGCACCAGAACGAACATCGTTCCGTAGAGAAGATTGAGGCCGGGTGTCCGGAGGAACAGCCACAAGAAGCCAAGTCCGATCACGATGCCAGGAATCGTTGCAGGCAGCCAGGTCAAGAAGTCGAGCACGTGTCTGCCTGCGAACCGTGTCCTGGCGCTGATGTAAGCGATGAGCGAGAAAGCAGCCATCGAAAAGAGTGCAGCGCCTATTCCGATGAGGAAGGTGTTTTTGAGCGCTCCCAGGATCCGTGTGTCCGAAAGGCTTACTACCCAGTTCTTCACCGTCCATGGGTTGGGGATATCGAAGAAACCGAACAGCCTCATGAATGTGCCGAGTGTGACCATGATGATCGGGAAGACCGTCATCATCAGAACCATAAAGGCGATGACCGAGAACAGAGGCCAGCGAAGCCGACCAAGCTCGTGCAAACGAGCGGAGTACTTACCGGAGATCGTCTGGCTGCTTCGCCGTCTGCTTATCCATTGCTGCAGAACGATCAAAGGCAGTAGGAGTGCGAGAACCATCATGCTGAGAGCCATGGCCTCGCCGAACTCCGGTGGTTCCTTGAGCAGAACACGGCGGTAGATCAAAGTGCTATAGACATCGATCCTGGCGGGCGACCCGAGGATAAGCTCAACCTCGAACGCCTCCATCGACTTGATCGTCCCCAGCAGAAAGATCACGAGGATGGTTGGGGCCATCACGGGAACAACCACCCGGAACAGTGTTCTGAGCGTGCCTGCGCCGACGATGCGCGACGCTTCCTCGAGAGAGGCGTCCATGTTGCGAAACGCCGGAGTGAGGAGCATGACCTTTATGGCGACCGTCGTGGTCATAAGGTGGATGAACGTGATGCCCCACCACGAATAAATCTGGAACGGCGCGTCGTCGATGAACGGGAGCTGCATCAGGAACTGATTGAAGAGGCCCCGGTTCCCATCGAGCATCAGCGACCAAGCGATGACGACGGGTAGCGAGGGGATGAAGAAGGCGGTCCAGAAACCGAATTCCAGCCAGCCCTTGTGCGGCAAGTCCGTCCGGGCGAAGACCCACGCAAGACCAACTCCTATGAAGAACGCTATCAGCTGGCGAGTGCCCGTGAGGGTAACCGTGTTCACGAATGCGTCGCGAAGCTGGCGCTCCTGGAACACGGCCGTCCAGTTGTCGAAACCGAACGTCGTGTCCGTACCGAACTGTCCTACCTGCAGGCTGTTCAGGAAGAGCAACAGGATGGGATAGACCGAAACAAGCGCGACGATCCCGAGGACGAGCGTGAAAACGATTGACGCCGGGCCAATGCGTACCACGTCCAACAGGCGCAGGCCTATCCCTGTGCGCCCTGAACCCGCAGCCTCAGCCATACCAAGTAACGGCTCTGCCCAAGGGCATGGCCGGAACGTTCGCCACGGCCTATCGCGACCCGGCGAACTCAGCCGGGTGCATCTCGCCGAGCGTTTGCCCCTTGTAGTCAGACCCGGCTTCGAGAAGCTTTGCTATACCGCGTAGGCCGTAGTACGAAGTTCCCGTGCCGGGTGGGTCGCCTCCATCGGCGACCGTCTTCACAGCGTCGAACAGCACCTGCCGGAGCTGGATGATGGGTTGGTCAGCCGGTCCAAGGCGCTCTACGGAGCGGTCAACGATCGGCCCCACCGCCTCCTGCACGGCCCGGTCCTGCTGGTTCACTCCCCGGATACCGGAATAGGACATGGTCTTCTGGTACTCTCGGTCCAGCCCCCATTCCTGCTCCGCTCCTGTCTTCGACCGGAATGTCTTCTGGTCTACTGCACTCGGGCCATTTGCCATTCCGATGTCCGCGCTCTCCCGCTCTGAGTCCGAGAGTGGCTCTTCCCCAAAGCTGTACTCCCAGTTCCAGACCATGCAGTGTTCGTCGTCGATCGGAACGTACATGTGCCCTGGAGAGCGGTACGGCTTCTGGACGGAACGGATCTGCGTCCACGGGGCCACGAAGTGGTGTGAGAGCACCAGCTCCTTCCCTTCGGAAGGCAGGGGGCGGACCGCCCAGAACTCGTGGCCGTAGTCGGTTATCCGAATCTCGTATTTTCCCGGCTTCGCACGCATGGACGCATAGGTGGGGTGGAGTCCGGCCTCCGGCCCAGCGTCCACACTTATCGCCCCGTGGAGGACCGGGGCATGGGACGGATCGATCCCGCCCTCTACCGCCTGCACCCAGTTGCAGTCCTGGACGACCTTCGAGACGTCCCTGTGGGTGGGAGGAACCTGCGTCCACTCGAAGTTCGGTGGCGGCGGCTGTCTGTCGGCCGGACCAAAGTACACCCAGACAACCTCACCTACTTCCACGTTCGGATAAGACCGGATCTTGATCTTCTCCTTGAAGCGCAACTCATCCGGTTCGTTCATCTGGTCGACACAGTTGCCGTCGACGTCGTATTTCCAGCCGTGGTAGAGGCAGCGAAGCCCGTTCTCCTCGTTGCGGCCAAGCCACAAGGGCGTAGCACGGTGAGCACAGAAGGACTGAAGCACCCCGATGCGACCGCTGGTGTCCTTGAAGGCGACCAGGTCTTCACCAAGGAGTCTGAACGGGACGGGTGTCCCGTCGGGTGTAAGTTCCCAGGAGAGCAAGGCGGGGACCCAATAGCGTCGAACCACTTCGCCCATGGGAGTGCCGGGGCCGATGCGGCATAGGAGTTCGTTCTGTTCGGCGGTTAGCATAATCAGCCTCCAATTCGAGTCTGCATGCAACGAGCCATCGTTCTGAATGTGCGCCTGCCGCGAAGTATATACGCATGCCTCGTATACACAAGTGCACCTCGGCCAGTGCTCCGAGCTCCCGAATGTGTGGAGGAACCCGCTGGCAGCCAGCTTGCACCTGTCCGCCCCCTCCAGCCGCGCATTTGACAGCCGGGAGTCCCGGTGGTTTAGTGCCTGCTATCAGGAAATCTGCGGCTACCCTTCTGGACACCCGTCCCGTCCACGCATAAGGAGAGAGGAAGAAGCGCCATGGCGAATCTCATCGCGGCACGCGGGGACCGGTCTCTTCGAACGCTCATCGATACCGAAGGCGGCACGGTGAGCCGGGAGTTGTACGTCAACGAGGACATCTTCGAGCAGGAGCAGGAGCAGATCTTCGGCCGGTGCTGGCTGTTTCTGGGCCACGAGAGCCAGGTGCCGAATCCGGGCGACTTCATGGTGACCCGCATGGGCACGGAAGAAGTGCTCGTGGTGCGAGGCCGCAAGGACAACCAGATACGCGCCTTCCTCAACTCGTGCGCGCACCGGGGCATGAAGGTCTGCCGGTACGACCAGGGCAACGCCCTCGTCTTCACCTGTCCTTTCCACGCATGGACGTACGACTGCACCGGCGCTCTGGTGGGGGCGGCCTACCAGTACGCCCCCTACGCCTACGATGGCACTCTCGACAGAGAACAGTGGGGGCTGACGCCGGTAGCGCAGTTCAAGAACTACTACGGGTCGCTGTGGGCTACCTGGGACCCGAAGGCTCCGTCATTCGAGGACTACGTCGGCCCGTTCGCCGACAGCATCCGGTACGACTGCGAGGCGAGCGATGGGGAAGAGGCCGGCATAGAGGTCTTCACGCCGTTCCAGAAGTGGCGTCTTCCGACGAACTGGAAGGTGCCTGCGTTCTCTTCGTCAACCGACCTGACGCACGCAGCGATGACCCACCGCTCGGTGAACGCCGCCGCCATAGGCCCCGACCGCGGAACCATGTCCGGAGGTGACCGCGGCAAGCGGCGTGCTCCCTTCCCTGCTGACCGATACGCAGTGGGCGACCACAACCTTGGTCACGGGGGCAACTGGACCGTCTACAAGCAGACAGGCGTGCCGGATTACGTCAACACCTGGCTCGAGGACGGTGTCGACGATTACTTCCGCGAGGCCCATGCACGCAAGGCGGAGAAGTATGCCGGCCGGATACTGCCCCCTCACGGCCACGAGGGCGGGCACTTCTGCGTGTTCCCCAACTTCATCATGGACAGTTGGCGCTGGCGCTGGTGGCACCCACACACCGTCGGAGTCGTCGAGCGGTGGAGCCTGTTCGGCGTTGACAAGAACGCGCCCAAACACGTGAAGGACGCCGTCCGCCACTACGTGATGCGGTACAACGGCCCGACCGGGGCTACCGAGTCGGACGACATGGAGAACTGGAATTACGTCTTCTCCGCCAGCCAGGGCGCGAGGGCGCGCAAACGGAACTACTACTTCGCCAACGGTCTGGGGCGCGGGTTCGAGACCGACAAGCATCCCGGTGTCGTCTTCAATGGCTCGCACACCGAGGAGGCGCACCGCGCCCGCTTCAGCAGGTGGCTCGCTTTCATGGAAGCGTCGAGCTGGGACGACCTCTACCCGGTCAACAGGGCGAAGTCGCACCGCATCTGGTAGGGACTGCGTATCCGCACGTCGAAGAACAGAGGACACGAAGGGAGTCCTGGGATGACGCAACGCGCCAACGCAAGTCTGAAGGCAATGGACCGGGTCGTCCTGCTGAAGGACATCGAGCAGTTCCTCTACTGGGAAGCGCTTCTCCTGGACGAGCGCAGGCTCACGGAATGGCTCGACCTGCTGACAGAGGACATCCACTACTGGATGCCCATCCGCAGGAACATCAAGTTCGGCGACTGGGACCTTGAGTACAGCGACCCCGAGTCGGAGATCTCCTACTTCGACGAGGGCAAGGACATCCTGACCGGCCGCGTTCGGCAGATCAACACCGGCGTGCACTGGGCGGAGGAGCCGGTTTCCCGGTTCGAGCACATAATCTCCAACATCCTCCTGCTCGAAGTGAACGGCGATGAGGCGAGGGTAAGCAGCAAGTTCTTCTGTTATCAGAACCGCCTCCAGGACGAGGTGAACCTGTTCGTCGGCAGGCGGTACGACACGCTCCGGCGCGACCCCGACACCGTGTTCAAGATCGCCAAACGCGACATCATCCTGGACCAAAACGTGCTCCTCCCGAAGGTGGTCAACACCTTCTTCTAGGAGGGGCGTGCCGATGCGCATCGAGTGGCGATACCGTAGCGACGAAGACGCCCTCCTCACCGTTGATGAGGAAGGCGCTACGGCGCTGGAAGTCTGGGAGCTCGACAGGGCGCTGTTGTCCGATTTCCTCAACCTGATGACCAGCCTCGACGCGCACAGCAAGCGGAGCCTCGTCGTCGACGCCCAACGCGACCCCCAGGAGTGGGGCCAACTCGTGATTGCGCGGTCCGACGATGGGGACGTGCTGAGGGTCGACCCCGAGCTCTACTGGGACCGCGTCGCGCATTGGTTCCGCTCGGAGGGCGGCGACCCCAATCCGTGGCGGTGGAGAACGTAAGCCTGGCGTTCGTTGACAGGCGGTTGGTGCGGTGGTTAAGTGCCGTTACAGTGCTGCAGGGCGTAGAGCGCGAGGGGAGGACCGCCATGACCACCACGATCGCGAGTGCAGGTACGGAAGGGGCCGTCGACGAACTGCTGATCTCCGCCGACTCCCACGTGATGGAGCCGGGCGACCTCTGGACAACACGCGTGCCCAAGGCCATGCGCGACCAGGCGCCTACATTCACAGACGCAGTATCCGACCAGTCCAAACCCGGTGGCTGGGACCCGACCGAGCGGCTGAAGGAGATGGCCGTCGACGGCGTCAGCCTCGAGGTTCTCTACGCCACCCGCGGCATGACGCTCTTCCGCTTGGAAGACGTGCCGCTGCAGGAGGCGTGCGTCCACGCCTTCAACGACTGGCTGATCGAATACTGCGCAGTGAGCCCTGAGCGCCTGTTCGGCGTCGGCCTCATCTCGCTGTACGACATCGACAACGCGGTTGCCGAGCTGGAGCGCTGCCGCAACGCGGGGCTGCGCGGAGCGATGGTCTGGCAGAACCCGCCCGAGGACATGCCCTTCTCGTCAGATCGCTACGACCGCTTCTGGGCCGCGGCACAGGACCTCGGGATGCCCGTGAGCCTCCACATCCTCACCGGGCACGGCTACATGAAGAAGGCCCACCTCCGCCACGGCACGGAGCACTACCGCTCCAGCGTGAACCTCAAGATAGCGGAGGTGATGGACAGCCTCTTCGACCTCATCTTCTACAAGGCGCTGGACCGGTTCCCCAAGCTCAAGATCGCGATCGTGGAGAACGAGATAGGCTGGATACCGTTCGCGCTGCAGCAGTGGGGCTACTACCTGGGTCGACACAGGGACCGGGAACCAGGCCCTGCGCCGGACAAGATGCCGAGCGACTACCTCGCCGACCAGATATACGCGACGTTTTTCAACGACGCCATCGGCACGCGATACCTGTCGAGCTGGGGCGCGGACGCCTGCATGTGGTCCAACGATTACCCCCACGCCAACTCCACCTGGCCGAACTCACGGAAAGTGATTGCCGAACACCTCGGCCATCTGGACGCGGAGACACGCACCAAGGTCCTCAGCACGAACGTCTGCCGTCTGTACGACATAGCGATGCCGGAAGCTCTCTAGGGGAGGACGACGATGACTTACGACCTGTTGCTCAAGAACGGGCGAGTGGTGGACGGCTCCGGCGGGCCCTCCTACGAGGGAGACGTGGCTGTCGTGGACGGACGCATCGTGGAGACCGGCAGGCTCGGTTCGTCCGCGAAGCGGGTTATCGACGTTCAGGGGCAGGTCATCGCCCCGGGGTTCATCGACAACCACTGCCACTACGACGCGCAGGTGCTCTGGGACCCCCTGTGCACGTTCGCCTGCTACCACGGCGCAACGACCGTCATCAACGGCAACTGCTCCCTGGGGCTCGCGCCTGCCCGACCCGAGGAGCGCGCCGACCTCGTCTCCATGCTGTCGCGGGTCGAGGCCATACCCGTCGAGTCGCTGCAGGCCGGAGTCGAGTGGTCGTGGGAGTCGGTGCCGCAGTACCTGGAGACCATCGACCGCGAGCTCGGCGTGAACGTCGGCTCGCTAATCGGATTCTCGGCGGTGCGGCGGCACGTGATGGGCGAGGCGGCCTACTCGGCGGTCGCGACTCCCGAGCAGATCGAACAGATGAAGGAGATCGTACGCGAGGGCATCCGCGCGGGAGCCCTCGGTCTGTCCTCGGAGCGCAACCTGCGCCACATGGACCTGGAGAATCGCCTGCTGCCGGCGAATGCCGCGCCACCCGACGAGTTCCTCGCCGTGGCAGAAGCGCTTGCCGAGGTGGGGGCCGGTTCCATCCAATTCGGCGACTCGGAGCGGATCGAGATGTCGGAGGGTTTGCTCTCGCGAACGGCCCGTGCGACGGGACGCCCCGTGATATCCAGCCTCGCGGGACGCGCGGGCACCACCCGGAACGACGCCCGGATGTACGCGATGGTCTCGCCCTTCATAGAGAACACCGCGCGCTGGACGCTGCTGACCGTGGGCAGTTTCGACGGTTTCGCGCACTGGCTGCCCGTGATGAGCAGCTCACCAGAGGAGAAGCGCGTAGCCTTCCAGGACCCCGCGGTGCGCGCCGGACTCAGGGCCGACGCCGATGCGCCGGACAAACGGAACCCCGGCTCTCCCCAGGTGCGCTGGGACCTGTTGCACGTGGCCAGGGTCGCCATGGACGAGCACCGACCATTCGTGGAGCGGAGCGTGAGCGACATCGCGCAAGAGATCGGCAAGGACCCGCTCGACGCATTCCTCGACCTTGCGCTCGAAGAGGACCTGAAGACACTCTTTTACTTCCGCTCCGACGTGAGCACGTCGGCGATGGCGGAGGTGCTTGCCGACCCGTTCGTGCTGCCCGGACTCTCCGACGGCGGGGCGCACGTCACCCGCCGTTGCGACAGCCATTTCTCTACCTTCCTGCTGTCGTTCTGGGTGCGGGGGCAACAGGCGCTCTCCCTGGAGGAGGCCGTGCGCAAGCTCACCTTCATGGGCGCGAGCGCATTCGGCCTGCACGACCGTGGCCTGATCAGGCCGGGTCTGGCCGGAGACCTGACGGTGTTCGACCCGGACACCATCGGCGCAGGTGAGCTGGAAGAGGTCGCGGACTACCCCGGAGACGCCGTGCGGATGCGCCGCCCCAGCGAAGGCGTCGCCTGCACCATCGTCAACGGCGAGGTGCTGATAGAGGCTGGCGAGCACACAGGCGCCCTGCCAGGCCGGCTCCTGCGCAGCAGCGCATACGGACGCTAGGCGAATCAGCCGCCGGGTGCCGTCTTGTCCGGCTTTCTGAGGGTCTCCTCCAGGAAGAACACCACGACGATGGCGGCAGCGAATGCCGTCGACGCGAGCAGCACGAACGCTGCCCCGAACCCGAACGCGCCTGACAGCAAACCG
>DAOUHT010000090.1:0-11979 GCA_034428375.1 Dehalococcoidia bacterium
TGCGTTGGGTGTTGCCCCGCAAGACAGACCTGGCTGCGGTGTCGGACGAGGAGTTTACGGCGTTGATGCAGGCATACAACAATACGCCGCGCAAGTGCCTCGACTACCTCACCCCGGCCGAGGTCCTGCTAGACCACGTGTTGCACTTCAAATGTGAATCCAGCTTCCCGCTTTCGCGGGAATGACGGAGGAGGGGCGGGGACGACGGGGGAAGGCCGGGGAAGACGGGAACAGGGGCTGCGGGGTTCCTGCCTTCGCAGGAACGACGGGACCCTCGGCGTGGCGCCTTTTTCACAGGAATGGCCCAAGGCCTTGTCAGGCCGTGCAAGGGAATGAAAACGAGGAGGGGCTGGTCGGCAGCGGGGGCTGCGGGAACGGGGCGAGTGTACGCTGCCCGCGCACTCTGGGATTCCCGCCGGTGCGGGAATGACGGGACCCTCGGCGTGGCGCTATTTTCACACGAACGACGGCGACTCCCCTATCCTGTCCATCCATGTGAGGTATGTATGACACCCGCCCCTTACGCCGCCGACCCCTCACCCCGTACGCTGGTTGGATGACCGTCGACCCTGCACGACCCATAGACAGCGTCTATAGCTCGGGGCCCAGCCATAGATGCGATCTATGGGTCGGCAACTGCACACACACCATCGGCCGCATCTTGACGCCTTACCCCCGGAAGCAGGCCATGGCCTTGTCGATATAGATGTCAAAACGTCAGGATACTCCCATGTTCACTCGTAAGGTTGACGCCTGTATCGACGCCTTGGTCGCGGAGCACGGCGTTGCACACACACCATCGGCCCGCATCTTGACGCCTTACCCCCGGAAGCAGGCCGTGGCCTTGTCGATATAGATGTCAAAACGTCAGGATACTCCCATGTTCACTCGTAAAGCGCACGTCAAGAACAGCATGAAGAACGGAGGCGCCGGCGTGGTCCGGAGGAGAAGAGCTGCGAGGTTGCGCGCTGGAGCGCGAGCCTCCGCAGGAATGACGAGTCCCCTCATCCTGTCCATCCTGTGCATCGATGTTGATTTCCCGCCCCCGTGACACGCGGCCCTTACGCGGTCGTGCCGTGATTGCGTACGCTGTCTCCATGGGCGGAGCGGGAGACATCGGGGTGCGCTGGAGCGCGCGAACGACGGCAGGGCGAATGCAACAGGATGCAACGGTTTTCAGAAAACACACCGCAGCCGTCGCTCCTGGCGGCCTTCGCTTCAGGAGTGGAGAGGCTGTTGCATCCGCGTCGCTAAGTGTCGCGTCCGCGTTGCAAGGTGCGGCATCGCCGTTGCTCGATGCTGCGCGGGTGTTGCGCTCTAGGAAGCCTCTGAACAAGCGAACGTCCCCCGAGAGGATGTTGCGCGCTTTAGCGCGGACTCCGCCTCCGGCTCCGCTCAACATGACAGCAGGGGGGCGAGGTTCCTGCCTCCGCAGGAACGACGGAAGCGGGCTTGTTCAGAGCATTCCTAGGTCTCGCGCTCGTTGGTGACGGCGGCGTCGCCGGTGCAGTAGGGGATGAAGTTCTTCATGTGGCAGGTAGCGCCGTTCCTGGCGAGTTCGGCCTCGAAGAGGTCGTGGATCTCGTGGGCCTCGTCCTCGTATTCGACCTGCCTGCCGCCGGACTTCATGCTGACGTCCGCGCCGGGGCGGGAGCCGCCGTAGGGGGCAACGAGGCCGTGCTCGCCCTGCCGCAGTGCGAGGTAGCGCGCCCGCTTCGTGCCGGCGTTGAAGTGCTGGTGGAACGTCCGCTCACTGGGGACAACGACCATGGAGCCCTTCTTCCAGTCCACCTTCCGCATGTCGGAGCGGTCGTCCTCGTTCCACAGAAGGGAGAAGCCGGCGTCGCCGCTGAGGATGATGAGGTGCGCGCCGGGGCCGTGGTGGTGTGCCTTCTTGTAGGTGCCGACGGGGAACTCGGAGATGTGGGCGGTGATGCTGTTCTTCGCCATCTCCAACTGGGCGTTGATGCCGCCCGCGCCGCGCAGGGGCATGCCGTAGAGCGGCATATTGTCGGCGTTCGGGATGAAGTTGGACTCCCAGATGCGCCCGTTGTAGAGCTTGCCGCTGCCGTTGTAGGAGTCGTCCGCGATGCGGCCGGAGAAGACGTAGGGCAGGTTGAAGATGAAATGGTTGTCACGGTAGAGCCGCATGATGGGCGGGGCGCTGGTGACGGCGATGTAGCGCGCGGGCTCGGCGCCGGAGCCGTTGAAGAGCTGGTACCAGGCGTTCAGCGGGATGGCGAAGACGCTGCCCGCCTTCCACTCGAACGTCTGCTTGCGGCTCTCTTCGACCCAGATGCTCGTCGCGCCCCTGCCGGAGAGGACGTACATCTGCGTCTCGTACATGTGGTGGACGGGCTCCGACTTGCCGCCGGGCGCAATCTCAATGACGTGCGCATCGTTCGGAAGGAGACGGTTGGGAATGTTGATGATGGCGCCGCTGCCACCCTTCGGCTCCCACGGGGAGAGTTCGAGCGCGTTCAGGTTCTCGAAAGCGTAATCGACGATGTGCCGGACGCCCTGCTCGCGCACCCACGCCATGTACGGGTCGTCGACCTCGAAGTCGCCGAGGGGCTCGGCGGGCTCCTCCGCTCGCAGCATCCTGCCGTCCTGGGCGCCGACGTTGGTGGTCATGGCGTTGCTCCTTCCGTTCTGATAGCGAAAGGGCGGGAGCACCAGCCCCCGCCCTTCGCCTGTCTACGCATGCCTGTGAGCGCCGACTACGTGTCGCGCTCGCTGGTGACGCCTGCGACGCCGGTGCAGTAGGGGATGAACGCCTTCATGTTGCACTGGGCGCCTGACTTGGCGAGCTCAGCCTCGAAGATCTCGTGGATCTCGCGGTCCTCGTCCTCGTACTCGACCTGGATCCCGCCCTCCTTGATGCTGACGTCGGCGGTGGCACGCTGGTTGGGGCCGATGAAGCCGCCGTTGCCGCCGCGCAGCGCCATGTAGCGGGCGCGCTTCGTGCCGGAGTTGAAGTGCTGGTGGTAGGTGCCGTCGCCGGGAACGATGACGATGGAGCCGATCTGCCAGTCGCACTTGATCATGTCGGAGCGGTCTTCCTTGGTCCACAGGAGGGAGAAGCCGGAGTCGCCGCTGAGGAGGAAGAGGTGCGCGCCAGGGCCGTGGCGGTGGGCCTTCTTGTAGGTGCCGATGGGGAACTCGGAGATGTGGTTGCCCATGTCGTTCTTGCCCATCTGGAGCATGGCGTTGATGCCGCCCGCGCCGCGCTCCTTCCAGCCGTAGAGGGCCATGTCCGGCGCGTTGGGGATGAAGTTCGTCTCCCAGATGCGCTTGTTGTAGAGCGTGCCGTTGCCGCTGAAGTAGGACTCGTCGTCCGTGTAGCGGGAGCGGAACATGAAGTCGTTGTTGAACATGAAGTCCGTGTCGCGGAAGAGGCGCATCATCGGCGGGGCGGTGGTGGTGGCCATGTAACGCACCTTCTCGTCGCCGGAGCCGTTGAAGTGCTGGTACCAGGCGTTCAGAGGGATGGTGAAGAGAGAGCCGGCCCTCCACTCGAACGTCTGCTTGCTGTCCTCGTCCATCCAGACGGTCGTCGCGCCGCGCCCGGAGACGATGTAGAAGTTGATCTCGTACATGTGGTGCTCGGGCTCGGACTTGCCGCCGGGCACGATGTCCACGACGTGGAGGTCGTTGGGCATGTGGGCGTTGTCGATGTGGACGACCGCGCCCTCGCCGCCCTTGCGCTCCCACGGACCGACCTCGACCTCATGCCAGTTGGGGACGTAGAAGGTCTTGTGGACCATCACTCCCTCGCTCTCCAGCCAGTTCTCGTAGGCGTCGGGGATGCGGAAGTCCTCGAGCTGACCGGTTGGCGTCTCCGCCACCTTCATGTCGGTGCCTTGCATAACCATCAGGCGTCACCTCACTCTGTTGAATGTGGGGCAAGCGTATCTCAATAGCCCGTTACGCACAAATGAGACATAAGAGGGGGCAGGCAACTGGTGCCTGCCCCTTTTGTGGGAACGTTGGCCGTGCGGCCTAGACCGGTACGGGCGCCTCTACCTTGTAGAAGCGGGCGCAGTTGTCCCAGAGGATCTTGCGCTTGTCCTCGTCGGTGATGTCGAGCTCGAGGAACGCAGTGACCGCGTTCGGGTAGCGCGAGTCGCCGTGGGGGTAGTCCGTGGAGAAGACCAGCTGGTCGTTGCCGATGTAGTCGATGGCGTACCTGGCGGGGTCCTCATCCGGCTCGATGGAGACCCAGCACTGGCGCTTGAAGAGCTCGATGGGGCTCTCTTGGAGCTCCGGCATGTAGGCATCGAGTTCGAGCTCGTGCATCTCTTCGATGCGCCAGAGGAGCCAGGGGATCCACGCGCAGTTGGCCTCCAGGAATGCGACTCGAAGGTCCGGGTGGCGCTCCAGGACGCCGCCGCCGACGAAGCTGCCGAGGCCCATCATCTGCTCGAACGGCTGGGCGTAGACGCGGCGGAGCATGAAGTTGTCGAAGTGCTCGCCGGCCTGCTTGGACATGGACCCGGAGGCTTCGTGGAAGCCGATGGGCACGTCCAGTTCCTGCAGCGTTTCCCACAGCGGGTCGTACCAGGCGTCGTGCCAGTTCCTGCCGTTGACGACGTTGGAGCGGACGAAGACGGCCTTGAAGCCGAGCTCCTGAACTGCGCGCCGCGCCTCCGCTACGGCGTCGTTGATGTCGTAGACGGAGATCATGCCCGCGCCGAACATGCGGTTGGGGTCGACGGAGCAGAAGTCGTACATCCAGTCGTTGTAGGCGCGGGCGATCGCGGCGCCCAGGCCAGCGTCGATGTCGGGCCGGGTGAGGACGCTGAGGCCGCGGCTGGGGAACATGACGGCGACGTCGATGCCCTCCGCCTCCATCGCCTCCAACTGGCAGTAGGAGTCCCACCCGCGCGAGGAGTGCTCCTTGTAGAGCACCTGGTTCTTCTCGTAGTTGTGGCCCCTGCGGTTGATGGTGGTCCCACCCGCGCCGGTGCCATCGGCGATCTTCGCGAGGTCGGGCCAACTGATGCGGAGGTCGCGTACGTTCTCCGAGGTGATGCCAACCGGCGCGGCGCTCTTGTAGCGCTCGTCTATGTAGCGCTGCCAGAGGTCCGGCGGCTCCATGATGTGCATGTCGCTGTCGAAGATGAGGAAGCCGTTCTTAGCCATCGCTGCTCCTCCTCTGCGGCTGGTTGCCTGCCGCAGCCGTCTCGTGTTCCTCTCCCTAGCTCCTGTTGCTCGCGACCACCTCGTCGGCGTGGTTCGCCCAGGTGTCGAGCACGCCCTGGATGTCGCTCTTCACCTGCTCGCTCTCGCCGGCCTGCGCGGTGAAGTAAGTCGAGATCCGGCTGACTTCCTGCAGTGATGGCCAGCGCTCGAGCGGCAGTTCGATGTTGCGGTTCTTCTCCGCGTCACGGATGACGTTGATGGGGTCGCCGCCGTCTTCCACGATTTTCATCTGCTCCGTCAACTGCTTGCGGAGGAGGATGATTCCGCGGTCGGACTCGCCGAGCTTCTCCTGGACGCGGTCGGCGTTCGGGCCCTGCGTGATCCATGCAACGAAGTCCTGGTGGTTCACGAGGTCAGGGATGAGCTTGCCGGACTCGTCGTAGAGCGGCACGATGAAGTGCGGCACCTTCTCCTGCTTCGGCAGCGTCGTTCCCGGCGCGGCCTTGTAGAAGAACCAGGTGATGTGGAGCGTCGTGGTGTCGTCGACCGGCGTGCGGTACTGGAAGTTGCACTTCACGCCGTCGCCCACGAAGAGGATGTTGGGGAAGAGCGCGGGGTGGCCGACCTTCCAGTCGTGGTCCTCCTTCGAGGTGCCCTCGACGACGCGGCGCTTGATGATGCCGTGTTCGAACTCGGTGAAGCCGATCTCCTTGTGGTTGCGCGGGATGATGGGGCTGAGGTCGGCCTCGCCGCCTAGGGCGATGGCCTTCTCGCGCTGTTGTACGACGCCCCAGTAGCCGTGCAGCCACTCGAGGTGCACGGGGTCGTGGGAGTTCTCCTGGCACTGGAGCCAGTTGCAGGGCAGTTCAGCGATGCCTATGTCCGAGTAGCCGTTCTCGTAGGTGTACGGCTCCCACATGGGGATGAGCGGCACGGGGGCAGGGCCCATGTACCCCCAGAGCATCCCCGCCATTTCCTGCACGGGGTAGCCCGCGACCTTCACCTTCTCCTTGAAGCGTCCGTCCGGGTGGACGGTCTCTTCGAAGGGCTGCTCGATGCACTGGCCGGTCTCGTCCATCATCCAGCCGTGGTACATGCAGCGCAGACCGTGCTCCTCGGGGATGCCGTAGGAGAGGTCGACGCGGCGGTGGGGGCAGAAGCGTTCGATGAGGCCGAGTGTGCCGGACTTGTCCTTGTAGAGGACGAGGTCCTCACCGAGCAGCCGCACTGCTTTCGTGGGGCGTTCGTCGAGTTCCGTAGCTGCGGCGAAGGGGTGCCAGTAGCGCCGCATGAGCTCGCCCATGGGCGTTCCGGCGCCGACCTGCGTTAGGCGTTCGTTGTCCTGTGCGGAGAGCATCGCTTCATCCTCCCGGTGCAGGCAGATTGGCGGGATTGTAGCACGCGCGGGGGCTGCGCATGCGGAGGAGAATTCAGATCGCAGGCTGGGCGTTTTGCCAGGGGTTGATGATTTCGATGGACAGGTAATCGAAGTCCTTTGTGTTGCGGGTGGCGAGGATGAGTCCATGTGCCGCCGCTGTTCCGGCGATGAGGGCGTCGCCCACTGTGAGCAAGCGGCCTGACCGGTGCGCCTGTGCACGGAAGCTGCCTGCATGTTCTGCTGCTTCGCGGTAGAGAGGCAGGATGCGCTCCTCGTATTCCGCGATGAAGGCGGTCATGGCGAACTCCAGCCCGTAGCGCCGTCTTCCGTGTGGAAGGAGTTGCAGCCCGTACTGCAGTTCGTGCAGTGCGATGGCGGGGATCCAGAGGTCGTCTTGTCTCGACAGGAAGGTGATGACGCCAGCGTTCGGCGGAGTCTTCGTCAACTCCGAGATGACGTTCGTGTCGAGCAGATGGCCGCTCATGCGCTACGGCTGGTCATAGTCGATGAAGGGGATCGGCCTGTCTCCACCACGCGGGGGAAGCTCCAGTTCGATCCCACGAGGGAAGTTCTCCACGAGCCACCGGCCGAGCGGTTTGCGCGGGTGTGCCCGCTCCTGCCAGACGCGTTCCGGCACCACGATGAACGCGCGCTGTACGCCGATGCGCTGGGGCCCTTCCTCGTCTGCGAGGCGCAGGATCTCGGAGAGCCGGGCCTTGGTTTCGGCGATGGTCCACGTGTGCGGTGAATCAGCTTGTGTGGGGGCAGTCTGTGTGGTCACGGCGTTCCTCCTTCAACCCTGAACTGCATACTAGGTTCTGCTCGTTCGCCTGTCAAGACTAGTCTATATCATCCAGACCAGACTAGTCTATAGCGGAATCCCGAACTCATCCTAGGGACTACGGAGCAGGCGAGGGCGTTCTAGGCGGGGGCTTCGAACGTGCCGAAGACGTCGCGCAGCGTCGAGCAGATCTCGCCGAGCGTGGCGTAGGACTCGACGCACTCGAGAATGGGCGGCATGAGGTTTGTCGACCCAGAGCGCGCCGCCTCACCGAGGCGTTGCAACGACGCCTCGCTCGCGGCGGTGTCGCGCTCGCTGCGGACACGAGCGAGACGGTCGAGCTGGCGCTGCGCCGCGTGCGGCGGGATCGTCTGCAGTTCGATGCGCTCGTCCTCTTCCGACGTGAAGGCATTGACGCCAACGATGACGCGCTCGCCGCTCTCGACGAGTTGGAAGTGGCGGTACGCGGCCTCCTCGATCTCGCTGCGCTGGAAGCCCGCTTCGATCGCAGCGACCGCGCCGCCCATCGCGTCGATGCGCTCGATGTAGGCCGATGCCTCGCGCTCGATGGTGTTCGTCAGGTGCTCCACGTAGTACGACCCGCCGAGCGGGTCGATCGTCTCCGCGACGCCGGACTCGTTCGCGAGCACCTGCTGCGTGCGCAACGCGAGCGCTGCCGAGTCCTCGGTCGGCAGGCCGAGCGCCTCGTCCTTCGAGTTCACGTGGAGCGACTGCGTGCCGCCGAGCACTGCCGCGAGCGCCTGCACCGTCGTGCGGACGACGTTCACGTCGGGCTGCTGTGCCTGGAGCGTGACGCCTGCGGTCTGCGTGTGGAAGCGGAGCATCCAGGAACGAGGGTCCTTCGCGCCGAAGCGGTGACGCATGATGTGCGCCCACATGCGCCGCGCCGCGCGGAACTTCGCTGCCTCCTCGAACAGGTTGTTGTGCGACGCGAAGAAGAAGGAGAGGCGCCCGGCGAAGTCGTCCACGTTCAGGCCGGCGTCGACCGCTGCCTGCACGTAGGCGATGCCATTCGCCAGTGTGAACGCGAGTTCCTGTGGGGCGGTCGCGCCCGCCTCGCGCATGTGATAGCCGCTGATGCTGATCGTGTTCCAGCGCGGCACCTCGGCGGCGCAGAAGGCGAACATGTCCGTTGCCAGCCGCAGCGACGGCACGGGGGGGAAAATGTGGGTACCGCGCGCGATGTACTCCTTGAGGACGTCGTTCTGTGTCGTGCCGCCGATCTCGGTGGACGGCGCGCCCTGCTTGCGGGCGACGGCGAGGTAGAGCGCTAGCAGCATCGGCGCGGTGGCGTTGATGGTCATGGACGTGGTGACTTCCGCCAGCGGGATGCCGTCGAAGAGCGCCTCCATGTCAGCGAGGCTGGATATGGGCACCCCGACCTTGCCGATCTCCGCGCGGGCCATGTCGTGGTCGGCGTCGTAGCCGGTCTGGGTGGGGAGGTCGAAGGCGACCGAGAGGCCGGTCTGTCCCTGCGAGAGCAGGAAGCGGTAGCGGGCGTTGGAGTCCTCCGGCGTCGAGTAGCCCGCGTATTGGCGCATCGTCCAGAGCCGTCCGCGGTACATAGTCGGCTGCACGCCCCGCGTGAACGGGTACTCGCCCGGGTAGCCGAGGCGCTCTTCGTTCGTCTGCGCTGAGCCGTCGGGGCCGTAGAGCGGTTCGGCCTCGATACCGGACTCGGTGGGGAAGGCGGGCTTGCGCTCCGGCATCCGCCGGACGGCGGGCCCGTACGTCTCGCGCTGCCAGCGCTCGTAGGCGTCGTCGGTCATGGGGTTAGTGTACAAGGTGCGTGCTCTCGTACGCGCCCCATGCGCTAGAATCGCGGCGGGATGGCCAACGAACGCATCGTCTCAGGGGCAGCGCGCGAGGAAGACCGGGGTGCGGAGGGTGGGCTGCGCCCTCGCCGCCTCGCCGAGTACATCGGCCAGGAGCGCGTGAAGGAGACGCTCACCATCTCCATGGACGCCGCCCTGCAGCGCGGCGAGCCGCTCGACCACGTGTTGCTCTACGGTCCGCCCGGCCTCGGCAAGACGACGCTCGCCTCCATCATCGCCGCGGAGATGGGCGCGAACGTCCGTACGACCGCGGGCCCGGCCATCGAACGCCCCGGCGACATGGCGTCGCTCCTCACGCAGCTCAAGGCCGGGGACGTGCTGTTCATCGACGAGATACACCGGCTGAGCAAGCTCGTGGAGGAGATCCTCTATCCGGCGATGGAGGACTATTCGCTCTCCTGGGTGATGGGGAAGGGGCTGCAGGCGCAGAGCATCAACCTGAAGGTGGAGCCGTTCACGCTCGTCGGCGCAACGACGCGCTACTCGATGCTGAGCGCGCCGCTGCGCGACCGGTTCGGCTCGGTGTACCGTCTCGATTTCTACGACGAGGCTGCGATGCAGGCCATCGTTCGGCGCTCCACGCGCATATTTGACTTGGAGACGGACGAAGGGGGCGTGGAAGAGATCGCCAAGCGCGCGCGGGGCACACCCCGTGTGGCGAACCGGCTGCTGCGCCGGGTGCGCGACTTCGCGCAGGTGCGTGCCGACGGCCGTGTCACGCGCGACGTTGCATCGCAGGCACTCGGACTGATGGAGGTTGATGCGCTCGGCCTCGACGAGGTGGACCATCGCCTCGTGCGGATGATCGCGGAGAAGTACGGCGGTGGCCCGGTGGGGCTGGACACGCTCGCGGCATCAACAGGCGAGGAGGCCGACACCATCATGGACGTCTATGAGCCGTACCTGATGCAATTGGGCTTCCTGAATCGCACGCCACGCGGACGGATGCTTACGCGCGCGGCCTACGAACATCTGGGGCTCACGCCCCCGTCCCGTTTGGCGGTCGGTCAGCCCCAGTTGTGGGACAGCACGGGACAGTGAACATGTGCAGGAGGGAGACGCAATGCTGACCGCGCAAGACAACGAGCTGCTGACGCGGGTAGGGCCGGGCACACCCGGCGGTGAGTTGCTGCGCCGCTACTGGCATCCAATCCTGGCGACGCAGCAGTTGGACGAGAACCCCGTTCGCAAGGTGAAGATACTTGGCGAGGAACTGGCGCTCTACCGCGACCGCTCCGGCACGCTGGGGCTGCTGGGCCTGCGCTGCCCGCACCGGCTGATGAGCTTGGAGTACGGCATCCCGGAGGAGTACGGGCTGCGTTGCGGCTATCACGGGTGGATGTTCAATGAGGAAGGCCGCTGCATCGAGACGCCGCTGGAGCCCCCGGACAGCACATTCAAGGAGAAGATAGAAGCGCTGCATTACCCCGTGCAGGAGATGGGCGGGCTCGTCTGGGCGTACCTCGGCCCTACGCCCGCGCCGCTGCTTCCGCGCTGGGACCTCTTCGTTCGCTCGGGCGGCTTCCGCCAGATCGTGGCGCACCACCTGCCCTGCAACTGGCTGCAGGTGATGGAGAACCGGGGAGATCTGGGACACGCGACCTACCTCCATGGCCGGCTTGCGCAGTATGCGCTCGAACGCCAGGGCAAGCTGACTGACGATAGCCGCGCGCGCTACAACGCAACGATGCGCCAGCAGCAGGACAGGCTGGACCGGGGCGTCTACACGAAGTACCAGCCCGTTTGGAACCAGTTCGGCTTCTCGAAAGGCAACCTGGAATCGGACAAGGGCGAGGACTCTCCGTCATGGAACATAGGCGCGAACTCTTTCCTCTTCCCCTACACCCTCACGTTCGCGCCGTACCAGCCGGGGACCATTCGCAAGTCGTACCAGATCGGCGTGCCGCTGGACGACACGAGCACCTGGCACTTCCAGTACTTCTACTACGACTTCCCACCCGGCGTTGAAGTGCCGGAGCAGGACGGCGTGCCCTTCGCCGAGGTGCCGCTGGACTACGAGAGCGGTGAGCCGATACTGGACAACGTGCTCTCCCAGGACATGATCGCGTGGTGGTCGCAGGGCGAGATAGCGGACAGAACGCAGGAGCACCTCGGTGTCTCGGATGCGTGTGTCATCGCGTACCGGAACCTGCTGAAGGAGCAGATAAAGGTTGTACAGGACGGGGGCGAGCCGATGAACGTCTTCCGCGATCCGTCCACGATAGAACGCCCTGAACGAATGCTTGAGCAGGACAGCGAGACAGCGGCCAAGGTGCTGGCGAGCCGGGGGGCGCGGGGGACGATCTACTACCGCGCCAACTTCCACAAGGTATCCAAGGGCGGCTGGCTCTACATCGACGACGACGTAGACCGGTACTGCCCGGACCGCGACACCATCGTGCAGCTGTACCGGGAGACCGAGGAGTTGCAGATGCGGCAGGCGCAGGGGACCTGACGGCCGACGCCGTGCCCTCAATCGCTCAGTCTCGTACCGTACCGCTGCCCGCCGTGCTGTTACTGTGCGCGGCGCTCTTTTCGGCGGCGCTCGCGTGCACTCCCGACCCGACGCCAACTCCTACTCCCGCTCCCACCCCAACGCCAACGGCGACTCCCACTTTGACGCCCACGCCGACACCGAGCCCAACACCCACGCTGACTCCGACCCCGGCCCCTGCACCGACATCCACTCCTACTCCTGCGCCGACCGCGACGCCGTCCGGTTACCCGCAGGCCGAGGTGACGATCGAGGGCTTCACATTCGGCGTGGACGTGGCGGACACGTATGAGCGGCGCGGGCTGGGGCTTGGCGGACGCGACGA
>DAOUHT010000091.1:0-8100 GCA_034428375.1 Dehalococcoidia bacterium
CGGCCGGCCGGAATAGATTCTCCTGTTCTTCTTCTCTGCCCTGCACCACCTCGTCTCCTTCTTCTCGACTGCGTTACCGGTAAACGCTCGGTACTACACGCTAGCACGAGGGTGGCTCGACAGGCTCGCCTTCACCGCACCCCCTGTCATTTCGAGACTTGTTGTCATTTCGAGCGTAGCCGAGAAATCTCTCGGGGAAGCGCCCTGCTGCGCACGAACGCCCCAGAAAGGATGCTGCGCGCTAAAGCGCGGACTCCACTCAGCATGACCCCCCATCCTGGCCATCCTGCCCATCCCTGTAAGTGAACGAAACAGGGCGGAGGTGTAACCTCCCTGCGTGACGACGCAGCCGCCCTCCAACCAGCCGGAGACGCCCGCAAAGGGTGCGGGCGCCTCCGCGCATCCCATCCTGCGGATACTCTTCCAGCTCCACCTGCCTGCGATCGCCCTCGGGTTCGGCATGGGGGCGACGGTCCCCGTCCTGCCGGAGTTCGCGCTGTCGTTCGGCGTGGGGCCGGAGAAGGCCGCCCTCGTGTTCGCGGCCACCATGCTCGGCGGGCTCACCGCCAGCATCCCCATCGGCTACCTGCTCGACAAGGTTGGGCGGCGGCGCATCCTCATCCTCGGACCCGCGCTCACTGCCCTCTCCGCATTCCTCACCGCTTCGGCTGGCTCCTTCGAGGTGCTGCTCATCTACCGTTTCATCGGCGGATGGGGCACGCAGATGTGGACGCTCAGCCGGCTCACCATGATCGCTGACACCAGCTCCTCGGGCTCGCGAGGGCGCATGATTACCAGCCTCCTCGGCGTGCAGCACGTTGGCACGCTGGCCGGGCCGCTGGCAGGCGGGCTGCTGGCCGTGGCGTACGGCCTTGAGATTGCGTTCATCATCCAGGGCGTCTTCGCGGTCGTCGCCATGGTCCCCGGCTTCTTCGCAAAGGAAACGATGCCGCAGGGCGGGCGCGCCGGAGGGCGCGGGGCAGCGTCCTCTCCCGCCGATAGCTTCTCTTGGAAGGCGCTCCTCGCTCACCCGATACCGGTCATGTTCCTCGCCCAGTGGCTCGGCATGACGGCGCGCGGCGGCATCGTCGCGGGCAACACCGTGTTCCTCTACGCCGCCTATGCCTACCAGGAAGCCGACCCCGCGACCCTTGGCATCCTGAGCAGCCTGATGGCGGGCGCGGGGATACCGCTCACCTTTGCCGCCGGGTACCTGATGGACCGCTTCGGGCGAAAGATATCCATCGTGCCCGGCCTCTTCCTGCTGGGCGCAGGGATGGCCTTCCTGGGCGTCACGTCATTCTTCGGGATGGGCTTCGGCTGGTTCATCGTCGGGTTCGTCGTCATGCAGACCATGAACAGCCTGCTCACCGGCTCATGGCAGGTCGTCGGCTCCGACCTCGCGCCTCCGGGCGGCAGGGGCCGATTCTTCGCTGTGGGGCGCACCGTCACACAGGCGGGGTTCACGACCAATCCCGTGATCGTCTCGGTCTGCACGGCGCTCTCCGGCTTCACCCTGGCGCTGGGCGTCGTCGGCGCCGCGGGGATGCTCTCCTCCGTCGTCCTCGCCCTGTTCGTGCCCGAGACGCACCGCAGGTCCTCTCGTTCCGGTGGCCGGGAGTAGGGGGACGGGTGCCATCCGTAGGGGCGGTTCGCGAACCGCCCCTACCCCACGCCTGGCTAAGGGCCACGCATGACAGTCCCTATCCAGTCCATCCTGTGCATCGATGTCCGTTGTCCGGGTTGTGACACGCGCCCCTTACGCCGTTGCCCTCTGACCGCTTACGCTGGACAACATGACCGTGTATCTGGCAGCGCCTATAGACCGCGTCTATACCTCAGAGCCCGGCTATAGACAGAATCTATGGGTCGGCTGCCGAAGTTTCGTTTTCCTTGGCGCCCTTGCACCCTTGGTCGGAGGAAGCAGGCCACGGCCTTGGAAACACCCCCGACCAAGGATGCCAAGAGTGCCAAACGAGGTCCCCGTTTCACTCGTAAGACGCGCACCAAGAGTGCCAGTATTCTTCAGGGTTGGCACCCTTGGTCACACCCTGCCGGATTGCGCGGAACGATGCTGAGGCGATGGGCAGCCGTTGGGGCGCTCGCGGCGCTGGCAGCCGTCGGAGTCGCGTGCGGGGGCGAACCCACCCCCACGCTCAGCCCCGGCCCCGTAGCCGACCCCGATGAGGCCGCCCTCCTGCGAGAGATCGCCTTCGGCTACTGGGAGGCGTTCAACGCGTACGACTCCGACCGGACGCTCGCCTACCTGGAGGACGAGTACCGCGCGCAGGGGAAGGAGATGATCCGCACGGAGATCGGCCGCATCGACCTCTTCAACGTGCAGCTTGGGGTGAGCGAGGAGGCCCCGCCCTGGATCATCGATGGCGGCAGGCGGGAGATGTACCTCACGATGAAGGAGCCGCTGGGGACCCGCCGAATCCGCATGGAGTTTGCTGACGTCGAGGGTGAGTGGAAGATAACCTTCGCCCAGGAAGCGATGTAGGGGCACCCCTCGTGGGTGCCCGATGTAGGGGCATCCCTCGTGGGTGCCCAGAAGGAGACCCCTATGCGCGAACGGTTCCACGAACGATGGCGTGACAAGACCCGCGACGACATCGCGAAGGCCCTCAACTCGCTCGGCCTGCGCGCCGGGATGGCAGAACGCGGCCGGCCCGAGGAGGAGATCTGCAAACGAACGTTCACGCGCTCGATCGGAGTCATCGACATCGCGGAAGGTCCGTTCCGGTGGGTCAACATCGTCAAGCAGGACGGCAACCAGTACAGCCCCACGCGATGGTGGACCGTCTTCTGCCTGCCGGACGAGGAACGAGACGACAACCCGGACGACCTGCGCTACGTCGACAACAGGCAGGCAGTCGATATCAAGACGAGCCGCGAGAAGAGCTTCCCCCTGTTCGGCCGGGTGACCGCCGTCACATGGCACGGCGACGACCGCGGCACAGGGCTGTTCGACACGCTCTCCGGTGACCCGGCGGTCGCCCGGCTCGCGAAGAAGGTCGGTTGCCTGGAGATTTCCGGGTACAACCAGGAGTTCCAGGGATGGACGGTGCAGGTGGACACCGGCCTCCGCCCGAAGCGCCAGGACTGGGAAGCACTGCTCAGGATCGCGGGCTATTTGCTCCCGTCCTCCGATGAGGATGGGGCGTAGCCTCGCGCGCTTGAACGGCAAGTGAGAACAGGAGTAAAGTACCCGTACGCAGACGGAACGTACGCACGAGAGGTGCAACGATGCTCACGCAGCAAGAGAACGATGTGCTTACGAGAGTCGGCCCCGGTACGCCCGGCGGCGAACTGCTCCGCCGCTACTGGCACCCCATCGCCATCGCCTCCGACCTCACTGACGAGCGCCCCACCAAGGCCGTCCGCGTCCTGTGTGAGGACCTCGTCCTCTTCAGGGACAAGTCCGGACGCATCGGCCTGCTCGCCGACCACTGCGCGCACCGCAGCGCCTCGCTGGTCTACGGGCGCGTCGAGGAGCGCGGCATCTCCTGCGCCTACCACGGCTGGCTGTACGACTGCGACGGCAACATCCTCGAGACTCCCCCGGAGAAGAACGAGGCGATCATGCGCTCCGTGAAGCAGACCGCCTACAAGGTGCAGGAGCACATGGGCCTCATCTTCGCCTACATGGGGCCTCTGCCTGCCCCGCCGATGGCCCCCTACGACACGATGTTCCGCAAGGACGGCAAGCGCATGGTGCGCTTCCACCCGCCGCTCAATTGCAACTGGTTCCAGGCCATGGAGAACTCGATGGACCCGGCCCACCTCCAAGTGCTGCACCAGGAGTTCACCGGCGGCGGCCGCAAGCCGGTCAACACGACGCGCGGCTTCACCGACGACGTGGAACACTTCGAGTTCTACGTGACCGACTACGGCGGACTGATGAAGAAGCGCACCTACAAGAACGGCATGGTGGACGAGCACCCCGTCCTGATGCCGAACATCCTGCGCCAGGGCTCAAGCACACAGTTCCGCACGCCCATAGACGACACCCACACCTGGCACCTTCGCATGCACTTCTACCCGAACGAGGACGGCAGCGAGGACCCGGACGCATTCAACCCCGAGTTCAAGTTCGACCCGCCCATCAAGGAGGACCCGGACAAGGACCACCCCTTCACGCGGTTCATCCTGCGCGACGTGAACGCGCAGGACCAGATGGCGTGGGAGACGCAGGGCCCCATCACCGACCGCACCGTTGAGCACCTCTCGTACTCCGACCGGGGCGTCGTGCTGCTGCGCCGCGTGATGAAGGAGCAGATCGAGCGGGTGCAGCGCGGCGAGGACCCCATCGGCGTCTTCCGCGACCCGAACCAGCCGCTCATCGACACCAACGTGGACGAGGGCATCTCCCAGATCGGCGCCAACCGCTCGCCGGACGCACAGGTAGTCGCCCGCTAGAACTCGGCACTAAGGGCGCGGGCTAAAACGCGGCAAGCGCCGCGCCCGCTCCCGCCGCCAGTGCGACGACCGCCCACGGCGACACGCGCCAGAACGCCAGCAGCGCGAACGCGCCGACGGCCAGCGCGAAGTCCTCCGGCGCGCGCACCGCGCTCGTCCACACCGGGTCGTACAGCGCCGCGAGCAGCAGCCCGACGACTGAGGCGTTGACGCCCATCAGCGCCCGCCGTACGCGAACGATCCCACGCAGCCGCTCCCAGAACGGCAGCACGCCGACCACGAGGAAGAACGACGGCAGGAATATCGCGCCCAGCGCCAGCAGGCCGCCCAGCCATCGCGGAGCGACCACGTCCATCGCCGCGCCGAGATAGCCCGCGAACGTGAACAGCGGCCCCGGCACCGCCTGCGCCGCCCCATACCCTGCGATGAACTCGTCCCTCGTCACCCAGCCCGGCGGCACGACCTCCGCCTCCAGCAACGGCAGCACGACGTGCCCTCCGCCAAACACGAGCGACCCGGCGCGATAGAAGCTGTCGGCGACGGCGAGAGCTCCGTTGTCGGCGACGCGCGCGGCAACCGGCAGCGCGATGAGCAGCGCGAAGAACGCCAGCAGCGCAACAACGGCGAGCCACGGGGTACCGCGCTGCATGTCTGCCTGCGACGGCTCGGAACTGTCGGTGTGCAGCAGCGCGAGTCCCAGCAGCCCTCCGCCCGCGATGACCGCGAGCTGTGCCGCGATGCCCGGCGCGGCCAGCAGCGCGATGGCGGCGAGCGCCGCTATCGTCACGCGCGGCCTGTCCGGCGCGAGTGTTCGCGCCATCCCCCACAGTGCCAGCGCAACGACGGCAACGGCCACGACTTTCAGTCCGTGCAGCCAGCCCGCGTCGGTCTGGTCGCCGAGCGACTGCACGCCATAGGCGAACAGGATGAGCGCGGCGGCTGACGGCAGCGTGAAGGCGAGCCACGCGGCAAAGCCGCCGAGCAGCCCCGCACGGCGGATGCCGACGGCTATCCCCAGCTGGCTGCTCGCAGGACCGGGCAGGAACTGGCAGAGCGCGACGAGTCCGGCGAACGTGTCCTCGTCCAGCCAGCGCCGCCGGACGACGTACGCCTCCCGGAAGTAGCCGATGTGCGCAACAGGGCCGCCGAACGAGGTGAGGCCGAGCCACCCGGCGGTGAGCAGCACCTCCCAGACGCGGCGCATCTGCGACCTACATCGTCTCGGGCGCGCTCATGCCCATCAGCGCGAGCGTACGGGCGAGCGCGACGCGCGCGGCCTCGGTCAGCTTGAGGCGCGCCTTCATCAGCGGCGCGTCCGCGGGGTCGGACGAGAGCACACGGCAATGGTCGTAGAACCAGTGGAAGGCGGTCGCCAGGTCGACCGCATAGTGCGGCAGCGAGTGCGGCGCGAGCGTTGCCGCGATCGAGTCCACGATCTCCGGCAGTTGCAGCATCCTGCGCACCAGCGCAAGCTCGGCGGAATCAGTCAGCAGCGCGGTATCGCCGTCATCCCAGGCGACGCCGCGCTCAGCAGTCTGCCGGAGGATGCCCGCGATACGGGCATGCGCGTACTGCACGTAGTAGACGGGGTTCTCGCTCGACTCCCTCTTCGCGAGTTCGAGGTCGAACTCCATCTGGCTCTCGGCGGCGCGGGCGAGGAAGAAGTAGCGGCATGCGTCCGCGCCCACCTCGTCCACGAGGTCGCCAAGCGTGACTATCTGCCCGGTGCGCTTGGATGCTCGCACGATATCGCCGCCGCTCTTCAGTGTGACGAGCTGGCCGATGAGGATGGTGAGGCGGTCGGGGTCGAGGTCGAGCGCCTGCATCACCGCCTTCATGCGCGGTACGTGGCCCTGGTGGTCGGCACCCCAGATGTCGATCACGCGGTCGAAGCCGCGCCGCCCGAACTTGTCGCGGTGGTAGGCGATGTCGGACGCGAAGTAGGTCGGCGCGCCCGTGCTGCGCACGATGACGTTGTCTTTCTCGTCGCCAAGCGCCGTGGAGGTGAACCACTCCGCGCCGTCGCGCACCGCGGTGTAGCCGCGCTCGCGCAGGAGCGCCATCGTCTCTTCGTACTGCCCGTCGGCATAGAGGTCGCGCTCACGGAACCAGACGTCGAATTCGACGCCGATGCGTTCGAGGTCGGTCCGTATCACATCGAGCATGCGGTTGAGGGCTTCCTCGCCGAGCTCGGCAGTCGCCTCGGCAGCATCCATCTCGAGGTAGCGCGGGCCGTGGCGTTCGGCCAGTTCCTTACCGAGTTCCACGAGGTACGCGCCCTGATAGCCGTCTTCAGGCAGCGGCACGTCCGTCCTGCCCAGCGCCTCCGCATACCGCGCGAACACGGAGCGGTAGAACAGCTCCATCTGGTTGCCCGCGTCGTTCACGTAGTACTCGCGCGTGACGTCGAATCCGGCGGCGGAGAGCGCTCGGGAGAGCGCGCTGCCGAGTACTGCGCCGCGCGCGTGGCCGACGTGTACCGGCCCCGTGGGGTTCACGCTGACGAACTCGATCTGCACCCGCCTGCCCGCGCCCGCGTCCACGTTACCGAAGGTGTCGTCCGCTGCTCGGATGGGCTCCACCTGCCCACGGAGCCAGTCGTCGTTCAGGCGGAAGTTCACGAACCCCGGAGGCGCGGCGGAGACCTCGCCGATGGGGCCATCGTGTTCAGCATTCCGCATGAGAGCGTCCGTCAGTACCTGCGCTATCTCCAGCGGGGGACGCTTCGCGGCCTTGGCGACGCGCAGGGGCAGGCCGGAGGCGAAGTCGCCGTGGTCAGCCTTCTGCGGACGCTCCACGAAGCCGGACTGCGGCAGGTCGAACGGAGGGAGCGCGCCGGTGCGTTGCGCCTCGCCGACGGCGTCGCGCAGGCGTGCAGCGATGAGGTCTCGGACGAGCATAGGACGTTCATGATACCAGCGCCCTGCGGGAAACGGCGGCTCCGACGCGTTGTCGGTTTCGATGGGGATACGCTACGCTCGCGCCGAATCGGAGAGCGGAGGTTATGCCAATCTGCTCGAGACGATCAAACTGGACGTCGTCCTCGGCGCTGTGCCCGCGCACCTGTTCGCGGGCATCTGGGGAACGCTCGCCGCCTCCATCGCAGCCGGAGCGCAGTTCCACGTCCAACTCATCGGTGTGCTGGCGGTCGGCGCGTTCGTCTTTCCTGTTTCCTGGCTGCTCTGGGTGGCGTTCAGAACAACGCTGGGCGCGCGCGTGTCGTACAACATCGAGCGGCTGGGGCAGGACATCGGTGAGCTGGGGATCGAGGCGTATCCGGAGTTCGTATTGATGCCGGAGCCGCACGACGAGGACTGATGCCGCCGCACGGGAGCGCGTGGGCATATACTACCGGCACTACACTGACCCGGAGGGCGCGAACATGCTGGTTGACCTGGTACACACCAAGACGAGCGACGACGTTACCCTGAGCGGCATCGTGCTGGAGCCGGAGCAGCCCCGTACGGACCTGCTCGTGGACGCAATGGTGATGGTGCACGGCTCCGCCGGCAACTTCTACCTCTCGCCCTCCAACCCGCGCGCCGCGAAACTGCGCGACATGGGCATCCCAACCGCGCTCTTCAACACGCGCGGCCACGACGTCGTGGGCGGACGAGCGGGAAAGGTGCGCACCGGCAACGTCTACGAGTTGCTCTCCGAGACCCACCTGGACCTGAA
>DAOUHT010000092.1:0-20699 GCA_034428375.1 Dehalococcoidia bacterium
ACTGGAGGACCCGCGCTGCCGGATGGAGGTGGAGCGCCGGTTGCAGGAGGCGCTCGGCCAGCCGCTCACTGTCGTCGTGGACACGGGCGAACAACGTTCCAACGGAGACCGCTCCGGCGAGGCGGGCGGCGGCCACCTCATCCGCGCCGCCGTCGGCTACGGCGGGCAGGTCGTGAACGAAGCGCCGCCGCCCGCTCCGGCTCCGGCCCCAGCCGCGTATGTGGCCGATGCGCCTTCCGCACCCGAACGGACTCCGGATGTCGACGAAACACCCGCGACACCCGCTCCGGCTCCCGCCCTCGACGAAACGCCACCTGCGCCTGCCCCGGTTGCCCACACTACCGCGAACGGCGCGACGCACGTCGCTGGACCCGAACCTGAACCTGCTGTTGTCCCCGTTTTGCCCGATGACCCCAACGAACCCCCCAAGGAATGGAAAGATGAATAGGAACATGATCAAACAGGCCCAGCAACTCCAGGCCCGCCTCATGAAGGCACAGGAGGACCTGGAGAACGAGACCGTCGAAGCATCTGCAGGCGGAGGGGCCGTCAAGGTCATCGCAACCGGCAAACAGACCGTCCAGTCCATCGTTATAGACCCCGCCGCCGTGGACCCGGACGATGTGGAACTGCTGCAGGACATGGTGCTGGCGGCGGTGAACGAGGCGCTTGCGAAGTCCCAGGCGCTCGCGGCGGAGCGGCTCGGCGCGCTCACCGGCGGCCTGAAGATACCGGGGATGTAGCGCACATGACCTCGTCCCCCCAGGGCGGCTATGGCGGCGGCCCTGCGCTCGCTCCTGCCGTCGCCCGGCTCATCGAACAGCTCCATAAACTGCCCGGCATCGGCCCCAAGTCCGCCCAACGGCTCGCCTACTACCTCATCCGCATGCCGGAGCGTGAGGCGCGGCAACTGGCCGACGCCATCAGCGCGGTGAAGGACTCGCTCGGCTTCTGTTCCCGCTGCCAGAACATCACCGAACCGGACGTGTGCGGCATCTGCTCGGACCCCGCACGCGACCAGACGCGCCTCTGCGTCGTGCAGGAGCCGCTGGACGTGCTCGCGCTGGAGCGCACCGGCGTCTTCCGCGGCCTCTACCACGTCCTGCACGGCCTCATAGACCCCATGGGCAACGTCGGCCCGGACGATCTGCGCATACGCGAGCTCCTGCGCCGGATAGGCGAGGAGCCGGTGAGCGAGGTGATCATCGCCACGAACCCCACCGTCGAGGGCGAGGCCACTGCGATGTACCTGCACCAGTTGCTGGTGCCGCTCGGCCCGCGCGTCACCCGGCTCGCGCGCGGACTCCCGGTCGGCGGCGACCTCGAATACGCCGACGACCTCACGCTCACCCGCGCCTTCGAAGGCCGCCAGGACTTCTGAGCGCTGCCGCTCGCCAGTGAGAAACGCCGGTGCAGCCGTACGCCCGTTCGTGGTGAGCCTGTCGAACTACGGAACAGGGGATGCGGTGTGAAGCGGATGGCCCGCAGCAGTATCAATTCACTCGTAACGCAGTATCAGTTGCTGCTGTTATTGATACAAAGTATTGACAGCGTATGCAGGCCCCGTTACTGTGCTAGCCATGACGACGCTCACTGCCAAAACGGCGAATGCGGCCACTCAGACGGAGTCCAACATCCTCGCAGCGTTGGAGGAGCACGGCAGCCGCATGACCTGGCCGCGCCGTGAACTGGCTGCGATGCTCGCTCGCCGGACCGACTCGTTCAGCGCCGAGGAGATCGTCGCCGGGCTGCCGGGCCTGGGCCGCGCGACCATCTACCGCACATTGCGGCTGCTGGTGGAGGTGGGAATCCTCTGCAAGACCGCCATGCCGGACGGCTCGCCCCGCTATTCGCTGGACGACGCACACCACCACCATCACCTCGTCTGCGTCGCCTGCGGGCGCATAGACGAATTCCGCCATCCCTCGGTCGAACGCATGCTCCGCGCCATGAAGGCCCATGTGGGAAGCGAACTCATCGGACACCGGCTGGAGCTGTACCACCGCTGCGCAGCCTGCCGGGAAAGCGGCGATGGCGGCGAGGACATCCACATGCACGGGACCCACGTGCACGCACACTGAAACCCAACGGATAGTTGATGGAGGACCATTAGATGAGACTTAATCTCATGACGTCGTACAAGCTGCTCATCGCCGGAGTCCTGGCCCTGGCGGTCGTTGCCTGCTCGGGGGACCCCGAGCCCACGAACACGCCTGCCAGCGCTCCACCCACGAACACGCCGGTCGTTGCGGCCGAGCCGCTGAGCGTGGTCGCGAGCATCTACCCGATGCAGTACTTCGCGGAGCGTGTGGGCGGCGACCGCGTGGATGTCGTTGCCCTCGTGCCGCCCGGCGCTGAAGGGCATACGTTCGAACTCACGGCGAGCGACCTGGTCACTATCGGCGCGGCCGACGTCATCGCGATGAACGGCGTCGAAATAGAGCCGTGGCTGGAGCGCGCGCTCGAATCCCTGGGCGATGACGTCACCGGCATCGTCGTCGAGGCCGCCGATGCCGATGCAGCGCTCGAGTTCGAGGACCACGAGGCGGAGGAAGGCGAAGACCACGACGAGGAGGAGGGTGAGGACCACGGCGAGGAGGAGGGTGAGGACCACGGCGACGAGGACGAGGACGAGGGCGAAGACCACGGTGACGAGGAAGAAGAGGAGGGTGAAGACCATGGCGACGAGGAGGAAGAGGAAGGCGAAGACCACGACGAGGAGGAAGGAGAAGGAGACCACGGTCACGGCGAACTCGACCCTCACTTCTGGCTCGACCCGCTGCGCGCCATCACCCAGGCAGAGCGCATCGCTGACGCGCTGATCGAGGCCGACCCCGCTGGCGCCAACGTCTACCGGGCGAACCTCGCGACGCTCTCATCCGAGCTCCAGGCGCTGCACGCCGAGTTCGAGGCGGGCCTCAGCTCCTGCACCCACCGCGAGTTCGTCACGTCCCACTCCGCCTACGGCTACCTCGCACTGGCCTACGACCTGGAGCAGGTGAGCGTCACCGGCCTCTCGCCCGGCTTCGATCCTTCTCCCCAGCGTCTCGCCGGCATCGCAGACCGCATCAAGGACCTCGGCATCGAAGCCGTGCTGGTGGAGCCAGTGCTCTCGGGCTCCAACGAGCGGGTGCTCGCCGACGAGACCGGCGCAGGCATCTACCAGATCCACCCGATGGACGGCATAACCCTGGACGAACTGGCCGAGTTCGGCGACTACTTCGGCCTGATGCGCGACAATCTGAACAGTCTGCGCGCCGCGATGGACTGCTCGTAACCGAACACACGCCTACAGGCGGGGCCGCGCTATCCTCCCCGCGCGACCCCCCCGTATCCTGTCGGTGGGGCCGAAGGAGAATGGACATGGACGGCACACCGGCGGTTGAACTGGAAGACGTCTCCTACACGTATGCAGGCGCTCCTGCGGTGCACGGCGTGACGCTGCGCATCGAGCGCGGCGATTTCACCGCGATCGTCGGTCCCAACGGCAGCGGGAAGAGCACGCTCCTCAAGATCATCCTCGGGCTGATCAAGCCGGACAGCGGAAAGGTGCGCGTGTTCGGCACCGATATCGAGCAGTTCAAGGACTGGCGCCGCATCGGCTACGTCCCGCAGGTAGCCACCGGCATCCACGCGATGTTCCCCATCACGGTCAGCGAGGTGGTCGCGCACGGACGGTATTCCGGCTTCTCGCCGTTCGATTTCTGGCGCCGGGGGAACGGCGCGGACGTTGACGGTGTCCTGCAGATGGTCGACATGGCAGACTTCAAGCGCCGGCGCATCGGCGAGCTCTCCACCGGCCAGCAGCAGCGGGCTCTCATCGCCCGCGCCCTCATCCGCAAGCCGGACCTGCTCGTGATGGACGAGCCGATAGCGGGCGTGGACGTCCAGGGAGGGGAAGAGCTGTACATGCTGCTCCGCCAGCTCCGCGAGAGCGGCGTCACCATCCTCATCATCTCCCACGACATGGGCGCGGTCATGCGCGAGGCCGGAACCGTTGCATGCATGAACTGCACGCTGCTCTGCCACTGCCCGCCGCACGAGTTGACCGAGGATGACCTCGTGCAGTTGTACGGCTTCCCCGTGGAAGTGCTGCACCACGGCCGGCATCACGACCACCACGCGCACGGCGAAGAGGCTGTCCGCCACGACGAGTTCGACAAGCTCACGCCCCACGTGCACCACCACTGATCCTATGCCGGCCATCCTGCAATACGAGTTCATGGTGCGAGCCCTCATCGGGGGTGTCCTCGTCGGCGGCCTCGCGCCCGTGCTCGGCACGTTCCTCGTGCTGCGCCGCTTCTCCCTGCTCTCCGACACGCTCGCGCACGTCGCCCTGTTCGGCGTTGCAGTGGGCTTCGCGGTGAACGTCTACCCGACGCTCACCACATTCATCGCCGTCACCATCGCCGCAGTCGTCATGGAAGTGCTGCGCTCGCGCGGCAGGCTCCCCGGCGACGCCGTCCTCGCGGTCGCGCTCTACTCCTCGCTCGCCGCGGCGGTCGTCGTCATCAGCGCAGCGCAGGGATTCAACGTGGACCTGCTCGGGTTCCTGTTCGGCTCCATCCTCACCATCACGGAGCTGGACCTCTGGCTCCTGGCAGGACTGGCGGTCTTCGTCGTGATCGGCGTAACCGCATTCTTCACGGAACTCGCGCAGGCCTCGTTCGACGACGCGCTCGCCCGCGTCTCCGGCATCAAGGTGGACTGGGTCAACCTCGGCCTGGCGGTGCTCGCCGCGGCCACCATCACCCTCGCCATGCGGATCATGGGCGTCCTGCTCGTCGGCGCGCTCATCGTCATACCCGTCCTCGTAGGGCAGGGCGTCACCAACAGCCTGCGCACCGCGTTCATCGTCGCGTCGCTCGTGGGTATGTTCAGCGCCGTCACCGGCCTTACGATAGCCTTCTATCAGGACATTCCGGGCGGTGGGGCCATCGTGCTCGTCGCCGTGGCCCTGCTCGTCGTCTCCATGGGCTGGCGCAGGCTCCGCCGGCGCTCCTCGTAGTCCGCGCGAGCGGTTACACTCTCCCCCGCACAACATTCGACTGAACGGAGGAACATGCATGGGCGCAGGAACCATCGGCCTTGCCGTCATGGGCGGCGACAGCAACGCGGTGCTCGCACGTATCGAGGAGAGCGAGGAGCGCGGCATCGACGCCGCCTGGCTCACCGTCGGCGGCGCGAGCCTGGACGGCATCACGCTCATGGCCGCCGCCGGCGCGCGCACAGAGCGCATCCTGCTCGGCACCTGCATCGTGCCGACGTGGGGACGGCACCCCGTCGCCGCTGCGCAGCAGGTGCAGGTCGCGGCGCAACTCTCGGGCAACCGCTTCCGGTTCGGCATCGGCCCCAGCCACATCCGTCCCATGACCACCGTTTTCGGCGCCGACTACCGCACGCCGCTCACCGCTCTCCGCGAGTACCTCACCGTCACCCGAACGCTGCTGCACACCGGTGCGGTCGAGTTCGAGGGCAGCATCTACCGAGCCAACGTGAGCCTTCCCGCGCCCGTGCCGGACGTGCCGGTGATGGCCTCCGCCCTCCGCCCGAAGTCATACGAACTGTGCGGCGAGGCATCCGACGGCGCGATCAGCTGGGTATCGCCCGGCGTCTACCTGCGCGACGTCGCCCTTCCTGCGCTGCAACGCGGCGCCGAACGCGCGGGTCGGCCGTGCCCGCCGCTCATCGTCCACGCGCCGATGTGCGTCCACGACGACGCCGACGAGGTTCGCGCCGCTGCCCGCGAGCAGCTCGCCAACTACCCCCGCATGCCCTTCTACCAGGCGATGTTTGCCGAGGCGGGATATCCCGAGGCAGCCCAGATCGAAGGCTGGAGCGACGGCATGATCGAGAGCGTCGTGCTCTCCGGCAGCGAGGAGCGCGTCAGCGAGCGCGTCGCCGAGCTCTTCGACTTCGGCGCGAGCGAGATCATCGTCTCCATCGTCACCGCCGGGCCGGACGCCGCCGCGTCGCGGGAGCGCACGCTCGCCCTGCTCTCCGAACTAGCGGGGTAGGGTGGGTGGTCGTTCCTGCGGAGGCAGGAACCTCGCCTGGGTCCCGCGGCGATGTGGGCCGGATGCCTGATCTTCTCTCCCTACGAGGGGTGGGGCTCAATGGGTGTTCCCTTCCTCCGGTGCGGAATCAGTGACAAACGCCCCTTCCCCGGATACCCACCCCACCGAATAGAATGAACGAGCGCGATACTCGCACCCGCGTTACGCCCCACGGAGGCCGGATGAAGTTCTACGTTGCCGGAAAGTTCGAGGACAAGGAGCGGGTCCGCCTGGCCCAAAGCTGCATCGAGGCCGCAGGGCATGAGATAACCCACGACTGGACGATGGCCAAGGCCTTCGGTGGGCCTGTGGAAGCCAAAGACGACATGGAGGGTGTGAAGGACGCGGACGCCCTGCTCTTCGTCAACGTGGACCCTGATCTGCCCTACGCCGGTTCGCTCGTAGAGATCGGTATGGCGATCGCGCTGGATAAGCCCGTGTACTTCATCAACACGCAGCACATGGTGCGGAACATCTTCTACCACCTTCCCGGCGTCTTCAGCGCTGCCGACGCTCCTCACCCCATCGGCGAGCGGCTCGCGGAAGAGTTCGGCGCGGTCATGAACGGCGTCGCAACAGAGGTCTGACACCCACACTCTGTCGAGGTTGGAAGCCTGCTCATGGTGAACCTGAAGCCCGCTCATAGCGAGCCTGAAGCCCGTTCGTGGTGAGCCTGGAACCCGTTCATGGTGAGCCTGGAACCCGTTCATGGTGAACCCGAAGCCCGCTCATGGTGAGCCTGTCGAACCACCCCTTCCCACCTTGCGGCGCACCGCCCAACTGCTATCATCCTCCCGCCGCTCTGCGGCTCACGCTCATAAGGAGACATACATGGCCGCCACCAAAGCATTCGTGCTCATCGAGACCACCGTCGGCAAGACCAAGGACGTCGTCAGCGCCCTCCACGAGGTCGACGGCGTTACGTCCGTCGACGTCGTCACCGGCCCCTACGACGTCATCTGCGTCGTTCAGGCCGACGACCTCAGCTCCGTCGGCGACACCGTCACCGGCAGCGTCCACACCATCGGCGGCATCGTCCGCACCGTCACCTGCCTCGCCGTCGGCGACTAACCCCGCATCCCTCGCGCGCAACCGCTCCGTTCCTGCCGCGTTCCTTGTCATTCCCGCACTCTTCCGTCATTCCCGCGCAGGCGGGAATCTCACAGCTTCTGGGGTTGGGGAGAAGCGTGCGGGGGAGTGCAGAGGGGTCCCCTCCGCGGGGGTGTGGGGGTGTCCCCCACGAGCACCCGGGTGGACAGGGGGGAAGGATAGCGCTGGCCAAGGCGGCCTGAGGGGAGAGGCATCATGGCTGACCCCAACTGCATCTTCTGCAAGATAGCACTGGGAGACATCCCAGCGGAGAAACTCTTCGACGACGGCACGGTCTTCGCCATACGCGATATCGCTCCCAAGGCCCCCACGCACATCCTCGTCATCCCCTACGAGCACGTCGAGGCCCTCGCGGAAGCGGACGCCGCTCTCGTTGGCGCTGCGGCGCACTGCCTCGAGGTGGCCCCTCGCATAGCCCGCGAACTCGGCGTTGCCGGCGCCGGATACCGGCTCGTCGCCAACCAGGGGCCGGACTCCGGCCAGGAGGTCCCCCACTTCCACCTCCACATCCTCGCCGGACGCCGCCTCGGCCCCATGGGCTGAGTGCAGCCATGCGGAGAGTATTCCCGTCGTTCCTGTGGAGGCAGGAACCTCGCATCCCCCGCCCGTCATTCCCGCGAAGGCGGGAATCTCGCAGCCGTGGGGAAGGGGAGAGTTGTTCACGGTGATGTCGAGAAGACCGCTTGTAGTGATGTTGGGGATGCCGCTCATGGTGAGTCTGTCGAACCACCTCACGCGCGGAGCGCGGCCATGACCGCTGACCTCCCCCCGACGCTCACGGCGCGGCTCGACGCCCTGCCGGACGGCCTGCGCGCCCACGTCGAGCGCGTCCGCGGCATCGTCCGCGAACTCGCCACGGCCCATGCCATCGACCCCACGATCGCAGACCTCACTGCCGCTGCGCACGACGTTGCGCGCCACATCCCCGGACGGATGCTCATCGAGGAGGCTGAGCGCCTCGGCATCCCGGTCAACATGGTCGAACGCGCCGCCCCCATCCTGCTCCACGGCCCGGTCGGTGCGGCGTGGCTCCGCGAGGACGGCGCGATACGCGACCCCGAGGTGCTGGAGGGCGTGCACTGGCACACCACCGCGCACCCGGACCTCGCGCCGGTGGGGCAGGTGGTCTTCGTTGCGGACAAGCTCGATCCCATGAAACAGAAGGCGTACCCCTTCCAACCCGAGGTGCGCGCCGCCGCCGACCGCAACCTGCACGAAGGCGTCCTCGCCTTCCTGGACGGCGCGCTCCGGACTCATCTGGACCGCCGCGAGCTCATCCATCCCATGAGCGCCGAGACCCGCAACAGCCTGCTCATCGCGCTCTCCTGCTGAGGCTCATCCGTTGCAGCAAGGACGGGGGATGGGAGTGCCTGTCATGCTGAACGGAGAGCAGCGAAGTCGAAGCATCTCTCGGGCAGGCTCGTCCAGGGAAGAGCCCTGTTCATATCTGTGACATCTGCCCGTTGTGCGACCGATACACCCCTGCGTACCCTGTTCCTGACGGCCACCAACCCCTGCCCCTGCGCCCCGCGGAAGGCCCTGTTGCAGATCGTTGCATTTCCGTTGCATCTCCGTTGCTTTGGTGTTGCGGTCTGTACGGATCGCCGAGGCGGAGCGCTGCCCGATTGTTGCAGGAGAGAGGCCGATCTCACGAGTGGAGTACGCCTGATGCAGCAGAAAGCAACAGAAACAGAAAAGTCGCCCTTTCACCCAAGCAGACCCTTGCGCTTCCCTATATCGCCGCCACCGACTCGCTCACTGCCGGCGCGAAGGCCGCTCGCATCAACCGCACCACCCTCCACAGGTGGATGCACGACCCCGTCTTCCGCGGCGAACTCGAACGTGTCCGCAAGGACGCCGAGTCCCTGGCGCGCGTCGAACTCCAGGGCCTCGTCCTCAAGAGCATCAACATCCTCGCCGAACTCCTGGAGGACCCCAACCCCAGGATCAGGGCCATGGCCGTCCGCATCACCCTCTCCACCGCGCTCAAGGTTGGCGATGTCCGCGAGATCCGCCACGATCTGGAGACCCTCCAGACCGCTACGGCCCTGTTGAGGTACCAGCAATGAGGTCCGCCGTCCGTTCCCTTGCACGCTACCACGCCTGCATCAGGGCCCAGATCGACCTCATGCCCGCCGCGGAAGCCTACGTCGAGCAGTGGAAGGAGGCGATGGAGAGGCGCGGGCTACTGCCTGCCTATGAGGACTACTTCAGGGATGCCGCCTACGCTGCCCGCGTGCCCATCCTCGACGACGGTCCGTACGCCGCCTACCTCGAAGGGTGCGCCGACGACTACCGCCTCCCGGATCCGGCGCGCATCGTCCAGGCCATCGTCCACGCCCACGCCGAGAAGCACCTGCTCCTCAACAAGCGCTGCGGGTGTCCCGCCCGCCAGATGCTCCTCTCCCGCGTGCAGGAGGAAGGCCTCGAAGACGACTGGGGCGGAAACGGTAAGGGATACGAGGACGAATGGGAGGAAGGAGACGATGACGACGAAGACTGCGAGGAAGACGCTCGCCTTGACGAGTGAGCGGCGCGATTCGTATCGTGCCCCTGCCGAGGCATACAGCCTCGGCAGGCTGCCTCGGCAGGCAGTCGCCAGCGGCGGAAGGAGAGAGCGGTCATGCTGAGCTTGCAGGACAACACGACCCTGGGGCAGGTTGGCCCCGGCACGATGATGGGCGACTTGCTCAGGCGCTTCTGGGTGCCCTTCATCGAGGCGTCGAAGGTGGAGCCCATCGCTGGTGACCCCGTCGAGGTCGAACTGCTCGGCGAGAAGCTCATCGTCTTCCGCGACGGCGAGGGGCGATACGTCATGTTCGAGAACTTCTGCCCCCACCGCGGCACCCCGCTCTACTACGGCAAGAACGAGGGCGACGGCCTCCGCTGCATCTACCACGGCTGGAAGTTCGACAGCACCGGCGCGTGCATGGAGATGCCCTCCGAGCCCGCCCGCTCCAACTTCAAGAACAAGATAAGCGCGAGATCATATCCCGTCCGCGAGATGGCAGGCATCCTCTGGGCCTACATGGGCCCGCAGGAGGTGATGCCCGGCCTGCCGCACATCGAGTGGGCCGGCGTCACTCCGGAGATGCGGAACGTCGTCCGGTACAACCAGGAGTGCAACTGGGTGCAGGCGCTGGAGGGCGACATCGACTCCAGCCACGTCGGATTCCTCCACCGGGGCTCGCTCTTCCGCGACCCCTCCATCTCTCGCCAGGACAGCGACCTCCTGCTCTACGACACCTCGCCCCGCTGGGTCGTGGACACCACCGAATACGGCATGATGCTCGCCGCACAGCGCACGACCAGCGATCCCGCCAACGACTACTGGCGTATCAACCAGTGGCTCATGCCCTACATCACCATGATCCCCACCGACCTCGAACTCCGCCGTGCGCACGGCCACATGTGGGTGCCCATCAACGACGTGCAAACGCAGGTCTGGTGCATCATCTGGTCTCCCACCGAGGAGATCACGCAGCGCGAGCGCGACAACGTCCAGCACGGCCCTATGCCCCACATCGCCACCATCGACCCCGACACCGGACGCCTGCGCGCCACAAAGGCCAACCACTTCATGCAGGACCGCTACCTCCAGCGCCACACGGACCTGCTCAGCGGCATCGTCGGCGTCCGCGAACAGGACACCGCCGTCGTGGAGGGTATGGGCGCGCTCGCCGATCGCACACGTGAGCACCTCGGCACCAGCGACATCCCCATCATTACGATGCGCCGCCGCCTGCTCCGCGACGCCAAGGCTCTCTCCGACGGCGTCGAGCCGCTCGCCGCGTCCACCGGCGAGCACTTCGGCGTACGCTCGTGGTCGGCGCTCCTCGAATCGGACAAACCCTTCAAGGAGAACCCACGCGTCCCCGAGCTCATGGCCGCCATGGCCTGAGCTAGTCGAGCGGCGTCAGGTCCCGACCGGCGAGCGCGGGGTGGTCCATCGTGTAGCGGTGCCCGCGGAAGACGGAGTTCGGCCCGCCCGAGCCTGTCGGCGCCCCCTCTGGTATGACGTGCGGGTTTACATACTCCCACACGACTTCCCCACCAGGCGTCACCTCGAACAGCCGCCCCGGCGCGCCTTCGCAGATGAGCGTGTTGCCGTTCGGCTGCCGCTCCGCGCCGCTGATGTGGTAGCTGTAGAACGAGATGAGCGGAGAGCCTGTGTACTGCCAAGCGATGCGCCCGCTCTCCGGCTCCACCTCGAGAACACGCGAGTAGGTCGCTCCGCCGCGATGCGGCCCGTTGTCGAACAGCAGGACACGCCCGTTCGGCAGGAACGTCGGGTGGTGCTGGTGCGATATCTCGCCCGGTCCCCACTTCCAGGTGTACTGCCCGGTCTCGCGGCTGACGATGCCAACCGTGTCTATCTGACGGAAGCTCACGAGCAGGTCGCCGTCCGGGGTCAGGTTCAGCGCGTTCTGGTGCAGCCACTGGTGGCGCTCTTCCAGCGGGCAGATGGCGTCCTGCTCGGGGTCGAGCCCCTGCCACATACTCCACTCCCGCACGGTTGCCCCCGCCGCGTCCACCTCACGCACGAGCTCGCCGTACATTGGCTCCTCGACGCTTCCCCGTCCTCCATGCACCTGTCGCGCTGCGTCCTGCGGCATGAGGTCGTAAAGCACCACAAGCGTGTTCCCGTCCGGCAGGCGCTCGAAATCGTGGTGCACGAAGGGGTCCCAATACTCCCACACGATGTTGCCGTCCCAGTCCAGTTCTAGGACGCCGGTGGGCTGGTCGGAGGGCGGGATGAACCCGCCGCTGGCGCGCGTCCGGCTGAGCAGGTTGCCGTTCTCCAGCAGGAACCCGTAGGCGATGCCCTCTTCCCGATGCCAGCGATGGCACACGCGTCCCTCCATGTCGATGAGGAAGGCGTCCTTCCCGCCCGACATCGAGACGAGCGTATAGCCCTGGAACGCCTGCGCAGGATCGTGGTAGAGCAGTCCGTTCGGATGATGGATCGTCCAGCCCATGATGTGCTCCTCAACCCTCGGATAGCCACTCGTCCGGCCCGCCGAGGCCGTGTTCGAGGTTCCAGTCGGCGGCGTAGATGACCTTCCCCGTGACGCCTGTCGATGCCGTCTGCGCGGCGAAGAACTTGGCGAGTGGCACCACCGTCTCCGGCTTCAGCGGTATCGCGCCCGCCGCCATGATGCCGTGCTCTTTACGGATGATGTCCTGCTCCCGGGTGCCGGTTGTGGCGGCGTGTGGAGGGAACAGCACGTTGACCGCGACGTTGTACTCCGCGATCTCGTTCGCAAGGTAGAGCGAGAGGTTCGTGAGCGCGGACTTCGAGGCCATGTAAGGCTGCTCGCGGCTGTGTGGCCGGTACCAGCGCGGGTCCGTCCCTGTGGTGGAGACGTTGATGATGCTCCCCGCGCGTTGCTCCAGCATCGGCTGGACGAACGTGCGGATCATGGCCAGCGTGCCGAAGACGTTGACGTCGAACATACTTCGCCAGTCCTCCGGCGGCACGTCCAGCACTTTGCCGATGCCGTGCGGCGGGATGAGGTGCCTCTGTCGCATCCCCGCGTTGTTCAACAGCACGTCCACCGTCCCGAAGCGCTCCATCGTTGCTGCGAACGCCGCCTCGATGTGGTCGTCGCGCGTGATGTCGAGTTCGAGAGCCAATCCTCCCGCCGCTTCCACGACGGCCTGCGTCTCCTCTGCGCCGTCGCCGCTCCACGAGACGTCGCCGCAGATGACGCGACAACCCTCGTCGAGGAAACCGTGCGCGTAGGCGCGGCCCATGCCTCTCGCCGCGCCGGTGATCACTACGACTTTGCCTTCGAGCGTCACTCCCTGCTCCCGTGCGATGTGCGTCGGACAACCTACGCCTTGTGTAGCCGGACGGCAACCGTACTGGAGGCGCCCGAGAAATGCGAAACATGTGTTCTAAACGGTGTTGACAGCGTAGAACAGGCGTTCTAATATGCCCGCAGCGTAGTACATGCGTTCTGCCAGGAGTAGTGAGATGAAGGCGCCAACGACATATCAGCGCGAGATAGCGACGGCAGTCACGTCGGATGTGTTGGACGAACGGGGTTCAGTCTTCACGGTCGAGATGCCGCTCGGGGCAGGCGTGAACGAGCTGGCCTCCCAACTGGAGATGCTCGTGATGAGCGTGAACGTGAACGCGGGAGGGGCGCTGCTCCGCGTCGTTCGGGGCGGACAGGCGGACGTGAAGCAACGGCTCGTCAGCCACCTGCGCGCGGGTTCGCTGAAGGGGTTGTGGTCGGACGAGAGTGCTTGCGTGCGGTTGGGACGCGCGCAGGCGATGTACGTAGCGCCTGATGACCTGGAGCACATACGCGGGCATTTCGAACTGATCCAGGTCGTTGATGCCCACCTCCTCCGTCCTGCGGAAGTAGCGCGCCTGCAGGAGATGGCGGGCGCGTCAGGCGCGACGGTCGTCCTCTACGGGCGTCCCTGGAACGGAGAGACGCCGTTCGAGCGCATGAAGCTCGCCAACAAGGAGGCTGCAGCAGCAGGCGGCGACCGGAGGCACTTCCGTGTGCCGCTGGAGCGCGTGGAGGCGGAACTGCCCGGCTATGCAGCGCGGGTCGAGGCCGAACGAGGGCGGCTCGGCGACATGCACCCGGAATTCGAGACGGCGTACGCGCTTCGCCCTGTCTCCGCAGGTGCCTCGGCGTTCCCGCGCGAGCGGCTGCGCGACCTGTTCGGGGCCGGTGGACCGCGAAGGCTTGCCGTGGCCGGCAGGCTCGTGGCATCCATCGTCGTGACGCGGGCAGCAGGGGCGGTCGATTCCCCTGCGACAGCAGTCGTTACCGTGGCATCGCGCACGGCGGGTGGGTTGCGCGTGCTCGACCACAAGTGGGCGGAGGCGGCAGACGAGGCGACGCTCGCGGCAGGACTGAAGCGCTTCGTAGAGAAGATCTGGCCGTGCGAGAGCGTACTCGTGCGGGTGCGCACATCTCGCGACGACGGTCAGATGAAGAGTCTGCTCGAGCAGAGCCTCCAGCAGGGCCACGTGCGGTGGGTCCCCGAAACGGCGCGGCAGCGTGAGCGTGAATCGTCCGCTGTTATCGCGGCAATGCTTACAGGGAGGTTGGCCTTCTACGGACCGGACGGTTCCCCCGAGTACCGGGCGCTACGGCGTGGGATGGAGTGGGCGGTGCTGCGTGTCGGCGAAGGGTACGGATTCACCGTTGCGGTAGAGGGACAGGACGAAGGATTCCTGGAGGGAATCTCGATGCTCGCAAGTGAGGACGCAGAGCAGGCGGGGGACCAACAGATGGCGTTCCCCATGGCTATCGCGTCCTGAGAGTGTTGCCTGGACGGTACGGAATCGAGAACGCATGGATAGCCGTTATGAGGCGGAATGACCAGAAGGAGGAAGCGATGAGCATCTACACGAAGTCAGGACGAAGGCGCAACGAACCAACCATGGATGGATTGCCGGAACAGATGCGTTACACCGACACCGGCTGTGAGGCGTCGATGTCGTGTCTGGACTGCCCTCTGCCGCGCTGCAAGTTCGATGACCCTGCCTGGTATCAGGCTTACAAACTGCGGGAGCGGGACGAGGAGATCGCGTGGGCCTGCCAATACGAGAACCTGCACGTTTTCGAAGTGGCGGACAGGTTCGGAATCAGTGTGCGCACCGTGCACCGGGCGCTCCGCAGGATGCAGACGATGCCGCTCGCGGCCTGACCCGCACCCACGGTCAGCATCAGATCCGAGGCAACACTACAGAGAGGCCGCGTACTGAGACCGGCCTCTCTTGCTGTTCGAGCACTTTCGCAGGGGAGGTCAGGCGGCCCGTTCCAGGATGACGACAGGGATAACGCGCTCCGTCTTCGCCTGGTATTCGTCGTAGGGCGGGTAGATGCCGGCCATGAGCTGCCACAGAGCAGACTTCTCTTCCGGGTTGGCAGTGCGGGCGGTGGCGTTGAACTTGTCGGCGGCCACCTGCACGCGGACGGACGGGTTTGCGCTGAGGTTGTAGTACCACTGTGGATGGTCCGGCGCGCCGCCGCGCGAGGCTACAACGATGCAGTTGCCCTCGTGCGTGCCGTAGATGAGCGGCGTCGTGATCCCCCTGCCGGACTTGCGGCCCGTTGTCGTAAGGAGGAGCGTGGGCGTGCCCCGCCACATGTGGCCGTCCTCGCCGTCAGTCGCGATGTAGCGTTCCAGGTGTTCCAGCACCCACGCAGGCTTGCCGCTGCCGGATGTAGTCATGCGTTTCTCCGGTGAAAGGGTGGAAATGGTCGGGGTGATTGGATTTGAACCAACGGCCCCCTGCACCCCATGCAGGTGCGCTTCCGGACTGCGCCACACCCCGGCCGTGCAGCGAGCGTAGCACAGGCAACCGCGCCCGTCCATCACAGGAGGGTCTTGCTCGGATGGTAGAATGACGAGTGAATCCGCTGGCTTGCGGAAGGGAGCAGACCTGATGGAAGAACTGCGACAGCGCCTCACCGATCTTGCCGGGCACATCGCCGGCATCATGGTGCGGCTTTGACCTCCCCGGCCAGGAAGCGGAACTCGAACGGTTAGAGGAGCAGGCAGCCGCTCCTGATCTCTGGGACGACCCGGAGCATGCGCAAGCCCTGATGCAGCGGCTCTCGCGCCTTCGCGCCGCAGTCGATGGCTGGCGCGGCTTCGAGTCCCGTGTGCACTCCACTATCGAACTCCTGAGCATGGCTATCGAGGCGGACGACGCTTCGCTTGCGGAAGAGCTTGCTGAGGAGAGCGCGGCTATCTTCGCCGAGGCCGAGCAGCGCGAACTGCTGCTGGTGCTCTCCGGCGAATACGACGACCGCAGCGCGATACTCGCCATCCATGCCCGTGAAGGCGGCACGGACGCGCAGGACTGGACCGAGATGCTGCTGCGCATGTACACGCGCTGGGCGGCGCAGAGCGGATTCAAGGCGCAAGTGCTCGACCTCTCCGCAGGTGAGGAAGCAGGCGTCAAGAGCGCGACTTTGGAGATCTCCGGCGACTACGCCTACGGTTACGCGAAGGCGGAGCGCGGCGTACACCGGCTCGTGCGTCTATCGCCGTTCGACGCGGCGCACGCGCGTCATACTTCATTCGCGCTCGTTGAGGTGCTGCCGGAGGCCGAAGATAGCGTGACGCTGCAGATCAACCCAGACGACTTGGAGATGGACGTCTTCAAAGCGAGCGGGGCGGGTGGCCAGCACGTGCAGAAGAACTCCACCGCCGTGCGCATCCGGCACATACCGTCCGGCGTCGTGGTCTCCTGCCAGAACGAGCGCTCACAGCTCCAGAACCGGGAAGTGGCGATGAAGATACTCCGAGCGCGGCTGATGGAGATCGAGATGCGGAGGCGCGCCGAGGAGCGGGCGGCGCTGAAGGGGGAACACGTATCCGCCGGGTGGGGCAGCCAGATCAGGAGCTACGTCCTCCACCCTTACAAGATGGTGAAGGACCATCGCACCGGCTTCGAATCCACGAACCCCGATCTCGTCCTCGATGGCGAGCTGGAGGGCTTCATGCGCGCCTTCCTCCTCGCCAGCGTGGAAGGCGAATAGAACCATCCCCAGGCCTCGGACGTAACCTGTGTGGGGAGTGTTAGAATTCCGAGTGTGCCTCCAGCATGGCGGCGCACTCGTATATCACCTCTGGAGATTCCCCTCGATGAAACGTGTCCTCATGCCTGTCCTGTTGCTGCTTGCGTTGGCGCTGACCGCCTGCTCGGGAGAACCTGAGCCGACTGCAACGCCGGTACCTACGCCGACTCCGGCCCCAACCGCGACTCCGACTGCCACTCCGGAACCGACGGCAACTCCTACGCCCACTCCCGACCCTGTGCCCGAGGGGTTCGTTCCCTTCGTGAGCCAGGAGTTGGGGATATCGCTCTACTACCCCGCGCAGTGGATGATAACGCCGACCGGTGGCGAGGGCGCCTGGTTGGTCCTGCAGGACAGCGAGGGCATCTCGCGGATACTGCTGTTCGCGGAACAGGCAGCGGAAGGGTCCCTGAGCGAACAGATGGAAGCCGTCATTCCGTTCCTGACACCAGAGGAAGGGAACCCGCGAGTAGAGCGCAGCGGCGCTGTGACTCTGGACGACGGCACGCAGGCTGAGCGTGCGGACATCCTCTACGACGTGGAGGGCGGCGTCGACGTGCTACGCGTGCAGGTATCGCAGCGCAGTGAACTGCTGTACCTGCTCGTGCTCATTGCACCGGCGACTGAAGTCGAGCGACAGCAGGAAACCCTGGAAACGATGATGTCGAGTTTCAGGACATTTGCCCCTGCGCCCTACGGCATACCCCGCGATAGCGCCTTCACCATGCCTCTCGGAGAGCCCACCACGCTCGATCCTGCCATCGCCAGGGAGACGACCTCGCACTTCTTCGTGACGAGCCTGTTCAGCGGCCTCGTTCGCATAACGAGCGATTTCGAGATCGAAGCCGACCTCGCCGAGAGTTGGACGATAGATGATGCAGGCGTGGCTTACACGTTCACGCTGCGTGACGGAATCACTTTCCATGACGGGACTCCCATCACCGCGGAAGACTTCAAGTACTCGATAGAGCGCGCCGCCGATGCTGCACTGCACAGCGAGACGGCGCCTCTGTACCTCGGCGACATTGTGGGGATCACTGAGAAACTGGACGGCGAGGCGGAGGAGGTGTCCGGCGTCGAGGTGCTGGACGAGCGCACCATCCGTATCACCATAGACGAACCGAAGGAGTACTTCCTGGCGAAGCTGACGTACCCCTCCGGCGCAATCGTCGACCGGCGCACCGTTGAGCCCCTCGGGTTCGACTGGTGGATGAGCGACGACATCAACGGTTCTGGCCCCTACCGGCTGGCCCGGTGGGAAGAGGACGAGGTCGTCATCCTTCAGCGGTTCGATGACTATCACAGGCCGGCATCGCTGGAGTACGTGATCTCGCCCCAGGCCGCCTTGCCCGGCGTCAGCGGACTGGCTATGTACCTCACTGATGCCTGGGACGGCATACAGGTCGGCACCGGCGCGCTCGATTCCATAAGAGAGAGCGAAACGTTGAGCGGCCAACTCCTCGAATTCCCGCAGCTCACCACGTATTACGTGGGGGTCGACGGAGCGCAGCCGCCGTTCGATGACCCCAACGTGCGCCTGGCGTTCCTGATGGCGCTCGACCGCGAGCGGCTCATCGAGGTCATCTACGACGGGAACGTGGAACTCGCCAAGGGCCTCCTCCCGCCGGGCCTGCCCGGCTACTCGGAATCGCTTCGGGGCATCCCGTACGACCCGGAAGCAGCCCGCCAGCTACTCGCCGGATCGAAGTACGCCGACGATTTTCCGCAGGTCGTGTTCAGCGCCGTCGACAGGGACGGAGAGCCGACGGAGCAGGTCCAGTTCATCATTGCGGCATGGGAAGAGGTGTTGGGTATCGAAGTGGAAGTGGAGCTGTTCGAAACGGACGTCTACTACTACTCGCTTGAGAACGTCGCGGGGGACCTGTGGCACAGTGGCTGGGTTGCGGACTACCCGGACCCGGAGAACTTCCTTGACCTGTTGTTGAGCTCTCACGTCCTCGAAGGCAAGTACGTGAATGAACGATTCGACAACCTGGTAGAGGCAGCACGCACCGAGCGGGACCGCGAGACACGGCTGCGCATGTACGGCGAGGCGGAGCAGTTGCTCATAGATGAAGCGGGCATCTTCCCGCTTTTCCATATCAAGGACTACGTGCTCGTGAGGCCGCGCGTGGAGGGTTTCAGGATGAGCGCGCTTGGCCAGCCGGACGTGGCAGGGATAACGCTCGGTCCTATCGAATGACCGGCAACGGGACGGTGTGCTGCGAAGGGCGGGGGCAGGCTTGTCTTACGCCGCCGCTCTGGCCGGGACGGCGATGGAGCCCCGGTAGATGCCTCGCAGAGTACCCTGGGCAAGGCTGACAGCCACCACGACGCTGAACCCCAGGCCCAGGACGAGGAGCACGTTCGAAGCGCCGAACCTGTCTGCCGCGAAGCCGTTCACCAGGTTCATCACTGCCATCGTTCCCCCGATGTTGATCTGGTTCAATCCTGAGATCCTGCCGCGCATGCCGTCCGGCGCGAGGGACTGAACCATCGCGCCCCCTATCGCCATGAAAGCCGCCTGGGAGCCGCCCATCGCCGCGGTGCCGAGCAACGCCAGTGTTGTGTTGCCCGAGATGGCCAGTAGCAACATGGAGGCCCCGCTCACGGCGCCCGTTATCAACAGCAGCATCCCCCGGCCCGATGCGCTCCGCAGGCCTGCAATGCCGATCACGCCGACCAGCGCTCCCGCTCCGACGCCCATCATCAGGTAGCTGACGCTGACGTTCGCTTCGCCCAGCACGTCTTGTGCGAGCACTGGCAGCATCGACTCGAAAGACATGGTCATTGAGCAGTGCAGCGCGAGCAGGATGAAGAGCGCCCGGAGCTGTGCGTCGGTCCACGCGTAGTGCATCGCAGCCCAGAGGCTCGCTCCTATCCGTGAACCGCGGGTCAGTTCGCCGGTCGAGCGGGTGCGTATCGAGAGGATGGCTGCGATACCGATGAGGTAGAAGGACGTGCTTACGAGGAACGCGATACTCACGTCGAACAGAAGCAGCGCAGGGGCGATGAGTCCCGGCCCGAACAGGCGCGAACCCTGCTGCGACACCTGGTTCATCGCCATGGCGTTGAGCCAGTGCTCCCGCGGCACCACGTTCGGGATGAGCGTCTGCGTCGCCGTCATCTGGAACGTCCGGAAGCTGCCGTTGAGCAGCGCGAGCACGACGACGTGCCATACCTCCAGCATGCCTGTCAGAGCGAGCGCTGCCAGTACGACGGCGTGCGAGAGTTGGAAGGCGTAGGCCGTGGCGAGGACGGCCCGCCGGTCGAAACGGTCGGCAAGATAGCCCGTCAGCGGCGGCAGGATGAAGCGGGGCGCCATCGCTACGAACGTCGTGACGCCCACCTGTGTCGAGGAGCCGGTCTCTTGAAGTACGAAGATGCCGCGCGCGACGATGAGAGCCCAGTAGGCCGACTGACCACCCACGCTGCCTAGCCAGATCCAGCGGAAGTCCCGGTATTGCAGCGCTACGCTGTAACGGTCGACAACGGACTTGATGGTGGCCTGCATGCCGCTCCTGGCAAGAGGTTGTACTGCCGGTGAACTGCGGGCATCTTACACCGCGCGGCAATTACGAGTGCGGAAGGCCTCCTTCAGGCCAGCAGGGGAATGCCCCTCCCCTTTTCCACGTCGGCGTTAGAGGCTACAATGCGCCTCGGCGCGACACGGTCTTAGAAGACCGTGCGAAACTTCAGAAAATTGCATGGAGGGATGATATGACTTCGAACCAGCAGTGGTGGCCGGATCAGCTTAGCCTGAAGGCGCTCCGCCAGAATTCCCCCCAGTCCGACCCGATGGGCGCGGACTTCGACTACGCTGAGGCGGTCAAGAACCTTGACGTTGATGCCCTGAAGAAGGACATCGAAGAGGTCATGACGACTTCCCAGGACTGGTGGCCCGCGGACTACGGCCACTACGGGCCGCTCTTCATCCGGATGACGTGGCACGCAGCGGGCACGTACCGCA
>DAOUHT010000093.1:0-3197 GCA_034428375.1 Dehalococcoidia bacterium
TGGCCACTGATGCTCCTCGTGCTGGCGTGGGTAGCGCCCCACCTGGGCGAACCGGGCGTTCGTGAAGAGGCGTCCCGCGCCTGAGACGTGCGGGTAGGCGGCGGCGAAGACCTTCCGGCCCTCAGGGTCCATGTTGTACCCGTCATAGATGAACTGGCGGATGACGCGCGCGCTCAGCGACGCTCCATACATGTACGCCCGTTCGTGTCCCGCGAGGGGGTTCAGCGTGCCGTCTGCGTCGACGGCGTCATGGAGCAGCATCGACACCAGGTCGCGGATGCTCACAATGCCGAGCCCCATTACGCGGGAGCCCTCCGTTTCGTAGACCAGCTCGTAGATCCAGCCGGGTTTGAAACCACCCTTCATGTAGCAGGCCGTCGACGACGGGCGCACCTGCAATACGCCGTCGACCATCTCCGTCTCAGCGAAGGCCCAGGCGTCCGGCGGGAGAGGAACACGCGGGTCGCGCTCATGTTCGCGCAGCGTCATCGTTGCGTGGGACGTATCGAGGTCGAGCGCGGGGTAGGAGCGGATAGTAGGCGCGCCGCTCAGCGGCATCCAGAGCACGCCTTCCTGTTCGGCGATGAACTCCTGCCGCACCTTCCCCCGTACCGGCTCACCGTTCTCCAGGGCCTCCGGCAGATCGATGGTGAGGAGGCCGTCGCCCGCTAGGAGGTCGCCCTGCCAGCCGGACCAGACAACGGTGTAGCCCTGCCGCATCAGAAAGCCGTTACCGGCGGCAGCGAGTTTGAGGGGATCGTTGTCCGGCGGGGCGTCGTTGAACACCCGCACGACCGTCTTGTTCCCCCGGTTGTTCACGCCGTACAGCAGGCATCCGTTGCCCCGTGCAAGGTCGACGGGCTTCAGGACGTCGAGGTCCGCTCGGAACTCGACGGCGCCGTTCGCGTTGCGGGGCGCCAGCGCCAGGTCGGCGACGTTCGCGTTGGCAGGGTCGTCTGGGTCCAGTTCGAAGAACGCGGATCCGGTCAGCCGCTCGTAGGGCCCCGTATCTCCGAAGTGAGCTCCGTCCGCGAAACTGACCTGCCGCTCGATGCTCAGCCGCACCCTGGTGTTCATGCTCTTCCTCCGCTGTGATAGCGCCAGACAGAGATTAGACGAGTCGCAGGCGTTCGTCGACGGCGACCGCCAGGACGGCTGGCTGTGAGCGTACAATCCCCACCATGCGGCAGAATGGTGAGGGGAACCAGAGCGAAACGCCGGCCCGCAGGGGGCTCCATCCGCAACTCCGCTTGATTCTGGGACTCCACGTTCCGGCGATCGCGCTGGGACTCGGGAACGGCATCGGACTGCCCGTGCTGCCGGAGCTGACCAAGCTCTACGGGGTCAGCATCGTCGAGGCCTCGTGGGTATTCGTCTCCTATCTCCTCGGCACGCTGGTTGCCTCGCTCCCTACGGGCATGCTCATCGACCGTATCGGCCGCCGCTGGATCCTGCTCGCGGGGCCGCTGATCGTTGCGGTGTCCTCACTGCTCATCGCCAAGGCCGCGTACTCAGGCTCGTTCAACGAGTTGCTCGTGTACCGCTTCATCGCCGGAGTCGGCACGCAGATGTGGATGCAGAGCCGCATCACGGTCATCGCCGACACCGGGGCAGTACAGCAGCGCGGCAAGCAGGTCACGCAGATGTTCGGCGTGCAGCAGGTCGGCGCCCTCGCCGGTCCGCTCGTCGGCGGGTTCGCAGCGGTTACCTGGGGATTGTGGTCGCCCTTCCTCATCCACGCAGTGCTGACGCTCCTCTCCATAATCCCGACCTATTTCGTGATCAAGGAGACGGCTACGGCGGCGAAGCGTGCGGCCGACGCGGCCATGAAAGGACCACGTTGGGCGCTTCTGCTCAAGAACCCCATTCCCACCGTCTTCTCGATCCAGTTCCTGACGAACGTCACGCGAGGGGCTGTCTTCGAGGGCGGTGTGATCCTGCTGTACCCGTCCTACGCCTACGGGCTGGACCCCGCCGAGCTGGGGGTGCTGCGCAGCGCGATGGCCGTGGGGACCGTTCCCATCCTGTTCTCGACCGGATTCGTGATGGACCGGTTCGGCAGGAAGTACACAATCGTGCCCGGGCTGATATTGACGAGCCTTTCGATGGCCTCTGTGTCGGTCACTGCGTTCGCGGGGTTGTCGCTGGCCTGGTTCATCGCGAGCTTCGTGTTCGTGCACCTCGCTATCAGCATCATCTCGGGGAACATGCAGACGCTGGGCACGGACGTCGCGCCGCCGCAGGCGCGCGGACTCTTCTTCGGCATGTCACGATTGGTAGCGCAAGGCGGTTCGACGGCCAGCCCGACGAGCTTCGGTTTGCTGTCAGGCGCGTTCGGGTTCGGGGCAGCGTTCGTGCTGCTCGCGTCGACGGCGTTCGCTGCCGCCATCGTCGTCGTGTTCTTCCTGGAGGAGACCCTCAGGAAGCCGGACAAAGCGGCAACCGGCGGCTGATACGCCTAGCGTCCGTAGGCGCTGCTGCGCAGGAGGCGTCCGGGGAGGGCTCCCGTGTGCTCGCCCGCCTCGATCAACACCTCGCCGTTCACGATGGTGCAGGCGACACCCTCGCTGGGCCGGCGCATCCGTACGGCGTCTCCGGGGTAGTCCGCGACCTCTTCCAGTTCACCAGCGCCGATGGCGTCCGGGTCGAACACCGTCAGGTCTCCGGCCAGACCCGGCCTGATCAGGCCACGGTCGTGCAGGCCGAATGCGCTCGCGCCCATGAACGTCAGCTTCCGCACGGCCTCTTCCAGCGAGAGGGCCTGCTGTCCCCGCACCCAGAACGACAGCAGGAAGGTCGAGAAGTGGCTGTCGCAGCGGCGGGTGACGTGTGCCCCGCCGTCGGAGAGTCCGGGCAGCACGAACGGGTCTGCGAGCACCTCCGCCATCGCCGACGTGCTCACGTCGGAGCGGAAGTAGAAGAGCGTCTTGAGGTCCTCCTCAAGTGCGAGGTCGAGGAATGCGTCCAGCGGGTCCTTGCCGAGCTCTTGCGCGATGTCGCTCACGCTCCGCTCCACGTAGGGACGGTGCTCGTCCAGGGCAACCCTGGCCACGTGCAACAGGTCCCAGCGCACCTGGGGAGAGCCGGGGTTCCGCTTGTCCGGCGCATCGGCGTCCGCCCTGAGCCCGGCGCGCACCGCGGGGTCCTGGAAGGCTACGCGCTTCTCCTCTGGTGAGCTGCTCATCACGGGCAGCCAG
>DAOUHT010000094.1:0-9138 GCA_034428375.1 Dehalococcoidia bacterium
GAGGCGTTCTTCCGCTCCCGCACGAAGCGCCACCTCTCCGAGGAGGCGATCAAGCGGCGAGTCCTCCTCTTCCCCGTCAACGACCCCGCCGACGTCTGCTCGTACCCCCAGCTCGCCGCGCGCGGCTTCTTCCGCGAGACCGAAGCCCCGGACAACGGCACGATGACGACCCTCGGCCCCTGGGTGAAATCGAGCGAACGCCCGCTGCCGCTGCGCCGCGCGCCGAGGCTTGGGGAGCACACCGGGGAGGTCCTCGCCAGCGTCGGTTTCCCGACGGACGAGATAGCGGAACTGCGCGCGTCAGGAGCGGTGCGATGACTCAGGCGTCCGATCAACCGTTCGAGGGCCTGCGCGTCCTCGACTTCTGCTGGGTCGTCATAGGCCCCATGACGACGCGCTACTTCAGCGACTTCGGCGCGGAGGTACTGCGCGTCGAGTCGTCGCTGCGCCCCGACGTCATCCGCCACGGCCTCCCGTTCGCGGAGGGCAAGCCGGGGGTCAACCGGAGCGGCTACTGGGCGAACTACAACAGCGGCAAGCTCGGCCTCGGCCTCAACATGGCCGACGAGCGCGCCCGTAATCTCGCATTCCGTCTCGCGACCGAGTGGGCGGACGTCGTCACCGAGAACTTCACGCCGGGCACGATGGAGAAATGGGGGCTCGGCTACGAGGTGCTGCGGCAGCATCACCCCGGCCTCGTCATGTTCAGCGCCTCCATGCTCGGACGCGGCGGGCCGTACGACTCTCAGCCCGGCTTCGGCCCCGTCCTCACCGCGCTCTCCGGCCACACCAACTTCACCGGCTGGCCCGACCGCGTGCCCGTCAGCCCCTACGGCGCGTACACCGACTTCCTCATCCCGCACATCGCGTTCGCCGCCGTCTGCGCCGCGCTGGACCACAAGCGTCGCACGGGGCAGGGGCAGTACCTCGACCTTTCCCAGTTGGAGGCAGCGCTCTACTTCGCCGGACCGCCGGTGCTCGACTACCTCGCCAACGGACGCATCCAGACGCGCAACGGCAACCACGACCCCGACATGGCCCCGCACGCCGTCTACCGCTGCGACGGCAACGACCGCTGGTGCGCCGTCGCCTGCCCCACCGACGCCGGGTGGCACGCGCTCGCACAGACGATAGGCCGCCCCGACCTCGCAGACGACGCTACGCTCGCGACTCTCGACGGACGCAAGCAGCGCGAGGCCGAAATCGACGCCGCCATCGAGGCGTGGACGATCACCCGCTCTCCCGACGAGGTGATGCAGGCATGCCAGGCCGCGGGCGTCGCCGCGGGTGCTGTGCGCGACTGCCGTGACCTTTTCGACGACCCGCAGGAGGCGCATCGCGGCCACTTCGTGTTCATGGACCACCCGGAGATGGGACGCTACGCCTCGGACGCCAACTGCTTCCAACTCTCCGAGACTGCACCGGAGTACCGCCGTGCCCCCGTCCTCGGCGAGCACACCGAGTACGTCATGCGCGAATTGCTCGGCATGCCGGAGAGCGAATACCGCGCGCTGTCGGACGACGGCGTGTTCCAGTAGGACGACCTACCCGCCCCTTGCTGTCCTGACGAAGTGCCCCGCAGAGAGAGCGCCTCCCACTGCGCCTGCGACAAGACCCGCCACGCTCATTAGCGCAACCGTGGTCAGACTCGCGTCGGTGTCCAACAGCCCCGCTTCGCTGATCGGCGGCCTCACCAGCAGCGGCGCGAGTAACCAGTAGACTGCTCCGATACCGGCCCACGCCCTCGCCAAGGGGCACGTCCACTCCTGCGACCACGCTCTCGGCCCAAGCCTCAGCAGTGCCCCCATGACGCCGCCCGTCGCTGCCCCGGCCGCGCCGCCTGCGGCCGGAAACACGAGGAGAGATACACCCGCACTACAGGCATCCAGCGAAGCAGCCCGGCACCCCTCGGCCAGGAACATCGTCCATATCGCGGGTATCAACCCAACAAGAGCGCCGATAGCAGCGCCGATGAGCAGGCCCGCCAGAGTCATCACCACCCATCGGAATGCGCCGGGCACGAATACCCGCAGGACGAGGTACTGCGCAAGGAGTACGGGAACGCCGAAACTCAGCCCCACGGGTATCTGCCATTGCCATGAGAAGAGGAGGTTGCCCAGACCGCTCTCGACCGCTATGGCGCTACTCACGACCTCGGCCAACCCCGCACCCACTCCCAGTCCGATAGCCGAGCCAGATACCCAGAGTAACCACAGTCTTCTCTGCATGGCTTGTAGCATAGTCCAACCATCGGCAAGCGCAGTCCGGAGGCATCGGCATGAGCAAAGGATCCTTCAGCGAAGCGGTCACGTTCTTCCTCGATACGGCGTCCCGCGTCCCCAGCGATGCCTGGACGAACGAGGCCTTGGGCGTCTGGAACGTCCGCGCCCTCGTCGGCCACACGAGCCGCGCCATCCTGCTCGTGGAGGAGTACGCCACAGAGGGAACGACCCGGAGCGGTTTCGGCACGCCGGATGAGATCGCGGAGCGCGGGCGGCAGGCGGGCCGCGCGCTCGGCGACGACCCGGTGAGCGCGCTGCGCGCACTCGCCGACCGGGTGCTCACGCTTGTGGAAGGCTTGCCGGACGACCACCCCATGCACACGCCGGGCGGCGTGCGTCCCCTCTCCCGTTACCTCCCTACCCGCGTTGCGGAGTTGACGATACATACCATCGACCTCGCCGGAGCGCTGGGGGTCGAAGCCGAGCCGCCGCAGGAGTGCGTCCGGACCACGCTCTACGCTCTTGCGGACTATGCCGTGCGACAGGGCACAGGCGCGGAGGTGGCATTCGCCCTGACGGGACGCAAGCCGCTCCCTCCGGGGTTCAGCGTCGTGCCCTAGCCCCAACCCCCGCATCGAACCCGCGCCGTGATAGGCTTGCGCGTGACACCCGGCGACGCAGGAGGACGTGCATGGCGGATAAGCCGCTGGAAGGCAAGGTCGCGCTCATAACGGGCGCGGGAAGCTCCATGGGCATGGGGCGCGAGATGGCGCTTGCACTCGCGGAAGCCGGAGCGCGCGTCGCCCTCATGGACATCGACGCCGACCAGCTGGAGCGCAACGCGAACGACGCGCGCGAGGTCGGCGGCGACGGCTGCGCGCTCCCCATCGTCGGCAGCGTCAACAGCTGGGACGACGCCCAGCGCGCCGTGAGCGAGACCATCGCGGGCCTCGGCGGGCTGCACGTCGTCGTCAACAACGCGGGCGTGCCCAGCCGTCGTCCCGGCGGCTTCTGGGAGCTGCCGCCGGAGGAGTGGATACACGCACTCAGCGTCAACACCAACGGCCCCTTCCTCATGGCGCGCGCCGCCGTGAACCACATGCGGGAGCAGGGCTGGGGACGCATCATCGGCGTGACCACCAGCCTCGACACCATGATCCGCAACCTCCCCTACGGCCCGTCGAAATCCGCGCACGAGTCGTTCATCGCCATCATCGCGAAGCAGCTCGACGGCTCCGGCGTCACCGCGAACGTCCTCATCCCCGGCGGGGCCACGAACACCAACTTCATCTCGGACGCCGACGTGCGCGACCGCGACGCCCTCATCCAACCGGACGTGATGCGAGCGCCCATCGTCTGGCTCGCATCGGGCGAGGCCGACGGCACCACCGGACGGCGTATCATCGCCTCGAAGTGGGACGAGAGCCTGCCCCTCGAACAGCGCCTGGAGGCCGCGGCGGCGCCTGCCGCCTGGCCCCAGCTCGGACGCCCCGCCGGTCAACAGGGGCCCTAGGAGCACAGATGACCACCAACCCGCACGACGAACTGCAGGAAGCAGCCCTCAACCACCTCTGGATGCCGACCCAGGACTGGAGCGACCTCGCCGAGAACGGCGTGACGTTCATGGACGAAGGTGAAGGCGTCCGCATCAAGTCCAGCGACGGCAAGTGGGGCTACGACGGCGTGGCCGGGCTGATGCTCGTGAACGTCGGGCATGGACGGCAGGAGATCGTGGACGCCGTCGCCGCGCAGTTGGGCAAGCTGCATTACGCCAACACGTTCAAGTACGGCTCCGAGCCCGTGGTGCGCTTCGCCGCCAAGGTCGCCTCGCACACGCCGGGCGACCTCAACCGCACCTACTTCACCAGCGGCGGCTCCGAGGCGGTCGAAACTGCACTGAAGATCGCCTACCGCTACCACTACAACCGCGGCGAGCCCGGCAGGCGCAAGTTCATCGGGCGCGAGGGCTCCTACCACGGCACGACGCGCGGCGCGCTCAGCGTCTCCACCTCCGCCGTCCTCGACCGTCCCTCCTACGGCGAGATCCTCCCGGATAACTTCTTCGCTGCGCCGCAGCCCGCGTACTACCGCCGCGAGGATGACTCGCTCTCGCCGTCCGAGTTCAGCATCCAGTGCGCCCAGGCCGTCGAGGACATCATCGTCGAGGAAGGGCCGGAGACCGTCGCCGCCGTCATCGCGGAGCCCGTCTCCTTCTCCGCCGGGGTCGCCATCCCCGCCGCCGAGTACTGGCCGATGCTCCGCGACATCTGCGACCGCCACGGCGTGCTGCTCATCGCGGACGAGGTCATCACCGGCTGGGGGCGCACCGGCAGGTGGTTCGGCATCGAGCACTGGAACGTCGTGCCGGACATGATGACGATGGCCAAGGGCATCACCAGCGGCTACTTCCCCGTCGGCGCGTGCGTCGTGCGCGACGCCGTATTCGAGGAGTTCCAGGGCGGGCCGGAGACGACGTACCGCCACGGCATCACCTACGGTGGACACCCCGCCGGCGGCGCGGCGGGCCTCGTCAACGTCGACATCATGGAACGCGAGGACCTCATCGGGAACTCGGAGCGCATGGGCAAGCGCCTCCTCGACCGGCTCGAAGCACTCAGCGACCGTCCCACCGTCGGCGACGTGCGCGGCCTCGGCCTCATGTGCGCCGTCGACCTCGTCTCCGACAAGGAGGCGAAGACGCCCCTCGCCGAAACCCCCGGTGCGGTCGAAGGCCTCAACCAGCGCCTGCTGGACGGCGGGCTCTACACTCGCGCGACGCGCCAGGTCTTCTTCGCACCCCCGCTCTGCGTCACCGCGGAGGAGATCGACGACATAGCGGACATCTTCGAGCACTCGCTCACCGCCACCGAGCAGGAGCTGGGTTTGGCGTGAACCGCCTGCGCCCCCTCGCGCGTGAAGTCGCTGCGCCGGGTGATATAGTGAGTCTCTAGCCCTAAGCTATTAGTTGTACCGGAGAACTCACTGTAATGCGTCATGTCCTCACCCTGTTAATGACTGCACTCGCGCTCTTGGTTACCGCTTGCTCTAGCCCAGCACCTACACCTACTCCCACGATTCCCCCAGCCCCTACCTCAACCCCTGAGCCCACAGCAACAGCGCCAGCCACGCCAACACCTACTCCAGCGGCGACGGCAACTCCGAGGCCAACATCCACGCCAACCGCCACTCCAACCCTAAGTCCCACACCCACGGCCATTGCCACACCGACTCCTACACTCAGTCCAGCAGACATCATTGCCGTGGTTACTCCAAGCGTAGTCAGCATCAACACTGACCTCGCTCTCGGGTCTGGCGTCATCGTACGAGAGGACGGATTGATAGTGACTGCGTTTCACCTGATAGTAGATGCAAAATCCATCACTGTCGGTTTCAGTGATGGTTCGGAGGCACAAGCGCGGTTGCTGGGAGAAGATTTGGGCCAGGACTTGGCCGTCCTCAAGGTACCCCGTACCGGCCTGATCCCTATCCAGTTCGCAAGCAGCGCCGACATCAGGATTGGTGAGTCTGTTAGCAAGTTGGGGTTCCCATCGGGCTACTTGGAAGTGTCAACTGGAATCATATCAGCGCTCGTTGAGCCATACCGTATCAACGGTGACAGCATCCAGATAACTGCCGAAATCAACGCCGGAGACTCTGGAGCGCCTATCATTACAGCCGCCGGAAACCTCGCTGGCATCGTGGTCGCGAAAGACTTCACAGCCGAAGGCGTCGGATTCGCCAGCCCTCTGAACGACGCATTGATCGACCGGATGGCCAGTGGCGAGCGCGTCTGCCAGCCTACCCCTCCTCTCTTGAGCGGAAGGACATTCTCCCACCCCAACGGGTGGTCCGTAGACTTGCCTCCGGGTGTTGAGTATGACCAATCGTTCTCCCCTGACGATCCTGGGTACCACGTCGTCGCAAGAGATACACCGTACCCGTGGATGGAGGTCTACATTGAGGAGATACCTTGGACTTACAGCGGCATTGGCGACTTCATCGAGAGCGACCCGGGCTGGGAAGAGTGGAGTTACACTGCTCTAACGTACATACGCCCGGTCTGCCATGATGGCGGCGCCGAAGCATGGGAGTTTGACTACGAAGCAGTCGATGGCGATGGGTACCTCTACTATGAAAGAGACCTCGTCATTCGAGATGGCCAGAGTTGGTACCGTCTGCTTGCCTTAGCTCCGTATGAAGGCTCCCTAGACGTGGAGCAGGAACTCGATACAGTGCTCTACTCCTTCAGGATCGACCGATGACGCCCTCTGGCTCACTCCGCCACAAAATAGCCTGACGACTCCCGCGACACCAGCGTCTGCGTCCGCTATGAGGTGCGAGCCTCGAACGGCGAATACGGCGGCGAGATACGCCTGCCCTCAGCAATCTCCGGCTGATTACCCCGGTTAGCGCCCTGCCAGCTCCGCTATCGCTGCGACTGCGCGCTCGACGTCGCTCTCGTTGTTGAACGCCGCCGTGCAGATCCGCACACCGGGAGGATGCCCCACGTGGCGCGCCACGATCCGGTGCGTCTCCCAAAGCGCCTCGACGAACGCCGCCTCCTCCCAGCCCTCCACGCTGATCACGGTGATGGCGCACGACGTCGGACCGTCGACTGGCCCATTGAAGCTCACCCCGCCGATGCCGGACAGCTCCGCACGCAGCGCCGACGCCAGCCCGCAGGCGTGCTCCTCGACGCGCTCGGGGCCCAACTCGCGGTTGATGCGCACGGCCTCCGCGTACCCGGCGCGCTCCGCGACACCCTGCGACGCGAGCGAGTACTGAGCCAGCCCCGACCGGAACCCCGTGCCAGACCGCCTCAACTGGGGCTTCAGCAGCTCCCTGCGGTCGGGCCGCACGTAGAACGCGCCGCTCCCCGTCGGCCCCATCAGCCACTTCTGCCCCGACGTGGCGTAGAAATCGACGCCCATCGCGGCGAAGTCCATCGCGATGTGCCCTCCCGTCTGCGCTCCGTCGTACAGCACAAGCGCGCCAACCTCGTGCGCCGCCGCCACGATCTCCTCCGCAGGCACGCGCAGGCCCGTCGTAAACATGACGTGGCTGAGCGCCGCCACCTTCACCCGCGAGTCCAGGCCGGACCGCATCGCCTCGATGCACGCGTCCGCCGAAGCGTCCGGCGGTATCGACGCGCGCCTGATCTCCACGCCGCGCTCCTCCAGCACCGCGACCGGCGAGTCGATGCCCGGGTGCTCCAGGTCGGTGGTGAGCAGCACGTCTCCCGGCTGCCAGTCGAGGCCGAACAGCGCGATGGCGACGCCCTCCGACGTCCCGTGCGTAATCAGCATGTCCGCAGGGTCGACGTTGTACAGCTGCGCCGCCTCCGTCCGCGCCTCTTCCTCCACCGCCGACGCGAACGCCCTGCCCTCCGGCCCTGCGGGCCCTCCCGCGCTCTCGCGCGCACCGGCGTCCCGCATGCGCTCGATCACCTGCGACGGGCTCGGGCCGGCCCAGCCCGCGTTCATGTACGTCATCGACTCCATACAGGCGATCGAATCACGCAGCGAAGCGAAGTCCATCTGTCACCCCCGGTTCTGCCGGTCGTAGCCGTCCGGGTCAGTATGCTACTCCACGCTGCCGCCTCCGGCGTGCCGGCGTTCGGCGAAGTCCGCTCCGCCTGCTAGAATCCACGCATCCTGTCCACAGGGAGAGCACCATGGCGAACTACATCCTTCTGATGAAGCTCACGCCGGAAGGACAGCACGCCATACTGGAGAACCCGGACTCCATCGCGAAGGCCGCTGCCGAGGTCCACGTGTCGGACGTGACCGGCCTCGGCCTCTACGCCGTGCTCGGCCCCTACGACTTCGTCAGCATCATCCAGGCGCCGGACAACGAGGCGGCGGCGCGCTACTCGGTCCGCCTCGGCGTCCACATCGGCGTGAGCATCACCACTCTTCCCGCCGTTCCCATCGCCCTCCTCCACGAGCGCGACGACCCGGACATAGACTCCCTCATCACGGGACGGGCAGCGCCCATCGGCGAGCCCGCCGGCCCCGACGGCTCCACTCGCGCCTGACCTGCGTGTGACCTGCTAGAATCCGCGCGCACGAACCGCATATTGAGACAACGCAACCGGGAGGTAGCACAATGACCACCACGAATCTTGAGATCATCGTCGACGGCGACGGGCACATCATGGAGGACATCCCGGCCATGGCCCAGTTCCTCCCGCCCAAGTTCCGTGACCATCCGTCACGCAACCTCAACTCCTCCCTCTTCCCACCCCTCGACCACCTCCACGCGGGACACTTCGTCGAAACCCCCGGACGGCGCGACCGCAAGGGCGCGTTCGTCGGCCCGGACGGCTGGGAGGTCTTCCTCACCGACGTCGGCATCGACGCCACCGTCCTCTATCCCACCACCGCCCTCTCCTACGGCAAGATCGTCAGCCGCGACTGGGCCATCGCCACCGCGCAGGCCTACAACGACTGGCTCTACGACACCTACGTCAAGCGCGACGGCCGATTCCACGGCGTCGGCCTCATCCCCATGCAGGAGCCCGCAGAGGCCGTCAAGGAGCTCCGCCGCTGCGTCGAGGACCTCGGCTTCGTCGGCGCGATGCTCCCCTCCTTCGGCCTGCCCGACCACCTCGGCTCGAAGATCTACTGGCCCGTCTACGAGGAGGCTGACCGCCTCGGCTGCGCCATCGCCGTCCACGGCGGCGCGCACAGCGGCATCGGGCTGGACCACATGAACGTTTACGCCCCCATCCACGCCCTCGGACACCCCGCCGGACAGGCGATCGCCCTCGCGGGCATGGTGTTCAACGGCGTTTTCGAGCGCTTCCCCAACGCCCGCTTCGGCTTCCTGGAAGGGGGCATCGGCTGGTTCGTCATGTGCCTGGAGCGCTTCGACCGCTCCCACAGCACGCACATGGAGTACCAACTCCGCGACG